>JAOUCZ010000012.1 GCA_029859505.1 Lysobacterales bacterium
TGCAATGGCCCAGGGAATTTTACTGCGTCCAATAGGAAATGTTGTTTACTTCATGCCCCCTTACGTCATCAACGCCGATGAGATAAAGCTGATGGCGAATGTTGCCATGGCCGGTATCGATCTGGCGACCAGGGATTAGTCCGGGTCCGTGCGACAGTCACGTATCTATACGTCGCAAGTGTTGCTGACGGCAGACAGTGTGGAGTTGGAAGAACCGGCCAGTCACTACCTGACTCGTGTGCTGCGATTGTCGGAAGGTGATTCTCTGGTATTGTTCAATGGCGATGGCAGCGATTACTCGGCAGAAGTATCGGGGATCACAAAAAAGCATGTTCTGGTCCGGCTCCTGGGCAGCAAGAAACCCGGCAACGAATCACCCCTGAAAATAACCCTGGTACAAGCGATCTGCCGTGGTGAACGAATGGATTATGTTTTGCAGAAGGCCACGGAACTGGGTGTGCACAGTATCCAGCCGCTAAAAAGTCATCGGATTGAAGTTCGCCTGGATGAAACCAGGCAAGCCAAACGCATGAAACACTGGCAGGGTGTTGTCATTTCAGCCTGTGAACAAAGTGGCCGCGCACGGGTACCTGAAGTAAAGACACCGCTTTCCCTGGCTGAGTGGGTGACAAGCACGGTTAAGTCGCCAGGTTTAATGTTGGATCCAGTGGCTGAGAAAAGGCTGTCTGATGTGTCTGTTACCCTGGATTCCATCTCCATCCTGGTAGGGCCTGAAGGTGGTTTTACCGATGAAGAAATATCCAGTGCGCGTGCAAACGACGTCATGCCGGTGTCATTGGGCCCCCGGATTTTACGAACTGAAACTGCGGGTCCTGCGGCTATTGCAGTATTGCAAGCAAAAAACGGTGGCTTTTAGACGATTCAGGCTGGGGTAAATCTGCGGTAATCGCTTTAATTATTATAAGCAGCCATCTCAACAGTACGTGTCAGGTCACCCAGGTCCGGTATGATTGCCTTAAGACCTTCAATAGCCACTTCACTGAACACGGTGTCTGGCAGATCATCAAGCTCGGTTTCAAACAGTGTTTCAGCACGTGCTTTTTTGAGCTTGGGCAAGCCCTTAATGACCAGGCCTATGTAGTTAACCTGGGTCGATTCCCCCAGGGTTTTGATGATCAGGATACGTGACTTTGAAGTGATCTTCGTTCTGGTGCCTTTTAGCATTCGCTCGTAATTGATCACAGGTACCTGCCAGCCATTCCAGGCTATTTCGCCCAACAGCCATGCAGGACCTTGCTTGAAAGGTTCGGGTGAAGCGAACTCCAGTATTTCACCGACCGCGCTGTTGGGCAGCATGACATAATTGTCTGTCAGTGGAGCCAGGATTGTTCGGATTTCTTCGTTTACCATTCTATTCCATCTCTTTGCGCAGCAGTGTTCTGACTTCCGATATCAACTCTGATTCTTTATACGGCTTGGAAAGATATGCGTTGGCACCCGCTTGCTTGCCCCGGTCCCGATGTTTCTTGCCTGCCCTGGAGGTGATCATAATGATGGGCACCTTGCGAAGTCTGGCATCGGCACGAACGTGCTCCGCGACCTGGTAGCCGTCCATGCGGGGCATTTCGATGTCAAGCAGCAACAGGTCGGGTACGCAGTCCTGCATTTTTTCAGTGGCCTCCACGCCATCTCTCGCGGTGATCACTTCAATGTCATAAGCCTCAAGGACACGGGTGGTCACCTTACGCATGGTGATGGAGTCATCCGCCACCAGCGCCAAGGTTCTTTTTGGCCGTATATCAATGTTTTCAATGGGTGGTGCGGGGCGTGCTCCAGTCAGCACGGCCTGTCTGATCAATGGTCCCGCGTCGATGATGATGACAACCTGGCCATCTCCTGTGATGGTTCCGCCAAGAATACCCGGCACACTGTTGATCTGCGGGCCAACCGGTTTGACGACAATTTCCTTGTGGCCAAGAAGTGCGGACACCCGGAAAGCAGCACGTTGCTCGCCGGATTTGATCATCAGAATCGAGATGGTGTCTTCACCCAGCGGCGTTGTTGGTTCACCCAATAGCGGTTCCAGGTCAAGAATGGAGTATGACTCCCCGGCGAACTCATAAGCCGGTCTATCATGTGCCAGCAACTCCTCGTAATCGGCGGGCAGCATCCGCGCAACTCCGGCAACACTGGCGACCGGGATCATATAGGGATGCTCGCCGGCCGTTACGCTAATGACCTGCATCACCGCCAGCGTGAATGGTATCCGGATGATGAAAGTACAGCCTTTGCCTTCTTCGGATTCGATCTCTATCGAGCCACCAATCTGTTTGATTTCGTTGCTGACCACATCCATGCCAACACCACGCCCGGAAAGGGTTGTGACGGTCTTGGATGTGGAAAAACCACTGTTCAGAATGAGTTGCTGTAACTGCTGAGGTGATCGCTCAGTGTCTTTGTCCATCAAGCCCTTCTCAATGGCGCGCTTCTTAATGGCCCCAAGATCTAAACCGGCTCCATCATCCTCAACACGCACGATAAACTCGGTGGCTTCAGCTGCGACGGTTATGCTGATTTGCCCCTCTTCCGGCTTCTTGAGTTTTCGTCTTGCTGCGGGCTTTTCAATGCCATGTGCGATCGAGTTCCTTAGCAGATGCTCCAGTGGTGTGACAATCCTTTCCAGTACATTACGATCAAGCTGGTCACCACCACCGGTCATACGTAATTGCAGACGTGCGCGCTTTTTGGTTTCCTTGGCCGAGGTGCGTATGATCCGGCGCAGGCGCGGAGCGATGGTACCGAAATGCACCATTCGGGTTTGCATCAATCCTTCCTGCAGGTCTTTGCTGACCCGGGATTGCTGCACAAGCAGGGCTTCGGATTTGCGCGCCGAGGTGTCGAGTAATTCCTGTAGATTTAATAGATCTGAAACAGACTCCGTCAGGCTGCGCGATAATTGTTGCATGCCTGAGAAACGGTCCATTTCCAGTGGATCAAATTCTTCCGTGCCATCCGGCGCTTCCTGCTGATAGCGCGAACGTATCTGGGTTTCAGTTTCAATTTCAAGTTTGCGGAACTGCTCCCGTATACGTGAGACGGTTACATCAAACTCCTTCAAATGGTCGCGCATCTGCCCGACTTGTTGTTCAAGATGAGAGCGGAAAATACTGATTTCGCCAGCTGAATTGACCAGTGAATCAAGTAGGTCTGCATTGACACGGATCTGTTGTGAACCTGCGGTCTCCGCACTTGGTTCTTCACTGAACTCGGGTTCGCTCACTGGAACTGCAACATCAAGTATTTCCTGCAGTTCTTCAGGTGCAGGATCGATTGTAACCTGCTCCTGGAATGTTGCTTCAGGCTGCGTAGGCAATGCGGACAGGTCTTCGACTTGCTGGTTAAATAGTTTTAAAACATCTCCAGCCTGTGGTATTTCTCCCTGGCTGGCTTGCTCAGTCCACACGTTCAAACGGTCGCAACCCTGCTCCAGTACTTCAATTGCAGAAACCGTTGGGGACAGCGATTGGCCAGCAATACGCTCCAGCAACGTCTCCATGGAATGGCTGAGGTCGCCCAGGGCGTTGACACCAGCCATGCGAGCACCGCCTTTAAAGGTATGTATCTCACGCTGCAGGTTCTGGACGATTTCCAGGTCTGAAAGGTCGTCGCGCCAGGTATTCAGAAGTGAGTCACAACGCTCCAGAACCTCCGTTGCCTCTTCAAGGAAGATGCCCAGTATCTCGCTGTCCACCTGTTCAATTGCAGCTTCTGCCGGCTCTTCTGCTTCTTCTTCTACTTCTTCTACTTCTTCTACTTCTTCTACTTCTTCTACTTCCTCTTCTACTTCTTCTACTTCCTCTTCTACTTCTTCTACTTCCTCTTTTACTTCTTCCTCTTCTGCCTCGCTGTGCTCTTCAATTGCTTCGGTGATTTCTGCTGCCTGTTCGCTTTCAGAAGTTTCAGGTTCCTGTACGGGCTCTTCCTGCTGTTCCGGTTGTGGAACTTCGTATTCAACTGTCAGAGCAATTAGTTGCTCAATCTGGTTTTCCTCATCACCAGCGAGTTCTGCTTCCGGATCGCCTTCATGCACTGCCAGGCATGTTTCAAAGTGAGCCAGGCTGGTGGCAACCATCCACATTGCAGTGTCGCTGAATGCCTTCCCACTCTGGCGTTGTGCTTCAAGAAAACCTTCCAGTGTTTTGGCGACGTCCGATTCCCTGCCCAATGGATCGAGAGCGGTGGTTCCGGCAATAGTATGAATGGCGATAACTTCGTCTTCGTTTGCAGTACTGTTTCGGTCCCTTGAGATGCGCTCCATCAGGCCAGACAGAACAGCAAGCTTTTCAGTCAGCTCCTTACTTACCAGTTCTTTCAGAGTAGGTTTGGTAGCCTTCTCAGTGGCGCCGGCAGCTGTTGGTTCCGTTTTGGTAACGGCATCACTTGGCAACAGGACAGCGATCGAAGGCGGTAAGGCCTCGCCCAGGGCTGTCCAGTCAGGTGGATTACCAGCGGCAATGCTGTCTGCCTGCAGGGAAAGCGCTTCAATCGCTTTGGGGGTCAGTTCCGAAGGCTCCTGTTTTAGTCTTTGCTGCATGGCAGGTAGTACAGCCTCGGCCAGGCGGACTACACGTACAACATCTTCAACTGATTCGATGCTGCCTTCCAGCAAGTGATTGAGAAGCTCTTCGATGTGCCAGGAAAAATCACCCAACTCATTCGCACCCACCATGCGCCCACTGCCCTTAAGTGTATGGAATCCACGGCGAATTTCGGTTAACAGCTCGGAATTTTCCTGATGTTGCATCCACTGAGGAATCCGCTCACCTAACATTGAGGCAACGGTTTCGTATTCCTCAAGGAATACATCCAGCAATTCAGGGTCAATTGTCAGTGGTTGTAATGTGCCACCGTCATCAGGTTTGCGTTCTGTTTGCCTGGGTGTTGGTACTGCCGGAGTTACCTTGACCGCTTCCATTTCCCCAACTGGCAGTCGCTCAAGGCGTTCTTTGAGTATTTCGAAAAATCGCTGACGATTGTCCTGGTGATCACGACAGCCAGCAAGGTAGAGCTCGAATGCCGCAACCGCATCGGTGACGATTTCCAGTTTGTCTGGCTCTACGGCAGACTCCGTCCTTGCGTGACGCAGCAGGTTGTCGAGTGCATTGCGTAATTTCAGTGCCAATGATGCCGTTTCTGATTCACCAATTAATTCCAGGGCGCCTGCAATATGTTCCATTGGGCTGTTAAAATCTGCGTCAGAATCACCTTTGAAATGACTACGTACACCATCTTGAACGTGGTGGAGGCTGGTAACGGTCTCGCCCAGCAAATGCGTACGGATTCGGCGTATCTCGTGCCCGGGCAGATCAATATAGGCCTTTTCCTGGTCTGCCAGAAGTGGCTCACCAAGGGTGGTGATCTGTTCTTCCAGAACGGATTCAACCCGTATCAGTTCCCCCGCTAACTCCATCAACACTGATTTATCTGAATCAACGTCGGAGTCTGATTCGGGGTTTTCGTCGACTGCGAATGCCGGTATCAGTTTCTCGATGGATTGAGAGGAATCACCCAGGCCCATCATTTTTAAAGTGTCTTTGAGCCTCAGCAGGGCTTCATGACTCTGTTCTCGACTTTCGGGTCTTATTTCACCGGTCCGCAACTCGAGATCAAGAGCATCCTTGACCAGGGAGAACTCATCTCGAACTGCTGCACCCAGTGATATATATAGCTCGCGATTGCGGCCCGTGACCGCTCCGCGGGCACGAATCAAAACGTCGCGATCGGGTACAAGTTCCTGAAGCTGGAATCGTTCCCGGAGTTGATCCACCGCTTCACTACCCGGCTTAGCCTGTGCGATATGAAACAACAGGGCCTGGGAGAGGGCGTTGGCCGATTCAGCATCGGTGGTCTCTTCGCCACCCTCAGATAGAGTCTTGATAATCAGGTGCAAACGGGCAAAAAGGCGCCGCAGGTGCATATCATTATCGGTAACACCATCAAGTAAGCCGCCAATCACTTTTGCTGCGATCCACCACAGGCGCCGCAGGTCTATTCTATTGAGGCGATGGTGCAGTGTTTCACATACTGAGAGCAGCGGTGACAGCCGTTCAATGTCCTGTTGTTGCTGCAACCAGCGAAGCAGGGCGCTTTCCCACTGGCGGCGCATACGCTGGGCAAATTCGCCAAAGGGTTCATCGAAGACTGGCTGGTGCTCACCTGCGCCGATTTCCAGTTCCGGTAACGGTACATCCAGGCTGGGGGCGAACAGTGTGGCTTCGGATACAATGTTGGCATTGTAAGCAGCACGTAACTCGTTAATTACCGGCAACAATAAAATGGGTAGATCATGGTGACCGGCTTGTAAGCGGTCCAGGTATGAAGGTACCACAACGATGGCATCCATCATGGCGCCATATGCTTTTTGCCGGTCGCGGATATTTGAGTCCCTGAGTTCATCGCAAACCGAGATCATTTCTTCGATCACGAGTGTGGCACCTTGCAACATCAAAGCCTCGAAGGTGTACTTTAACTGAAGCAGGTGCTCTGCGGTATTTTCGACAGCGTCACTATTACTGGCACTGTTGGCAATGTGTTCAACCTGGGTGCGGATCTGGTTCAGGTGTTTGTCCAGATCCGGGCGAACCCAGGTCAATACAGTGCTTACATTTGAGCCTTCTAGTAACATCAGCCGGCTCCCGAAGCTTCTATGCCGAAGGATGGATCTGGCTTGTTGGTCATTATTCTCATTCAGTCTTCTTCTGGTAATTTGAAGTCGGTTACTGAATCGCTGAGTTGCATGACAAGCTCAGCCAGTTCATCTACTGACTGCGCAGCCAGTGTACTGCCTTCGGACGCCTGGATAGACAGCTCCTGCACGCTCTTCATCAATACTGAAATATCAGTGGCTGTCGCGGACTGTGCGTGAGCCTCTTCCGAAATATCGGCTATCAAATTTGACAAATCTGATGATACCAACTGGATCTGCTCCAGCGCTGTTCCCGCATCTTCCGCCAGGCGGGCTCCACTAACAACCTCTGATATCGTTGACTCCATTGATACAACTGCTTCATAAGTATCAGTCTGAATAGTCTGTACCAGGGACTCAATTCTTCGGGTGGAGTGGGTGGCGCTTTCTGCCAGTTGTTGAACCTCATCGGCCACCACAGCAAACCCCTTGCCGGCCCCTCCCGCTGAAGCTGCCTGTATAGCAGCATTTAGAGCAAGTACATTGGTTTGCTCGGCAAAGCCATTGATTAATTCCACGATATCACCGATCTCCTGAGTCGATTCACCCAGTCGCTTGATACGCTTGGAGGTCCCCTGGATTTGGTCACGAATGGTATCCATACCATTGATGGTTTCCCTGACTTTCACTCCACCTGTATGCGCAATGTTCAGAGACCTGTGGGCTACTTCAGTAGACTCGCTTGACCGATTGGCCATGCTGTCAAACGACAGTGCCATTTTTTCTACATTTTTTGTTGCCTCACCAACCTGTGCAGCCTGTTCGGCTGCCGCCTTGGCCAGTTCCGAAGTTGATTTTCGGGTTTTCACGGCAGAGCCGGCAACTTCATGGGCGGTGAACTTGATGCCCTTGACCAGTTCACGTAATTGTTCTATCGCAAAATTAACCGAGTCCGCAATCGCACCGGTAATGTCTTCGGTGACCGTTGCCTGTACTGTGAGGTCACCATCGGCAAGGGAGCTCATTTCATCCAGCAGTTGCAGAATGGCTTCCTGGTTTTTCTTGTTGTTTCTTGCCGCGATTTTTGCCCGTCGGCGCTCTGCAGAAAGAAATGAGTACACCAGTATCCAGACCATGGACACCATCACTGCCAAACCGATGACAGCCGCGGTCAAGGATGGCCATATCCGCGATTGCGGTAGCATTGCGATAGAGCTTTTAAGGGAAATCGCGTTATCAAAGACCTCGCGGCTTCCAAGAAAGATTTCATCTGCTGCACCGCGAACTTCAAACAGATCACTGGAAGAGTCGAGGATGGTGCCAATTTGCGGCTTGATGTTTTCAAACAGTGTCTTGACCTTTCCCAGGGACTGAAGTGCTGTTGTGTTACGCACCTGGGTAATCCCCAGTCCCGAGTTGCCCCGTAACAGGGCGGTTAGCACCTGCTCGAACAAACGCTGGTCCTTGGCGAGGTTCTCAGCGGCACTGACTGCATTGCTTCCACCTTGCAGGACCTCCGAAACGCGCCGTAGAATCCGGTCTGCCAATACCAATTGACGACTCGCAAAGACCAGCTGGTTTGACGGAGCACCACTTTGTGTAAGGGCTTTAATAGCAGAGTCGGTGTTCTTCTGGATGCCAGGAATGTTGTCCTGAACAACATTGCTTGCCATTGCAAGCTCCAGTATCAATTTTTCTCGGTCAAGAATACTCGAGGCATTGGTACTCATGCGGTCCCAGCTCAGGTTAAGCTGTTTCATCGGCATCGTAACAGCCCGGGGAGTAGGTGGCAGGTCGCCCGAGACAGAGCCGGAGCGTAAAGTCCTCATTGCAGCTGCGATGGCCTTGCGGGAGCTACCAAGTTCGAGAAAGGCATCAAGATTGCCTGCAGCTGCCTCGCCGGCCGATTTGGCCAGTTGCTGGGATGTGACCTGAACATCCGTCACATGAGACATCCACTCCTGCTCGTTTTGTGCATCGTTTGCGAGTTTGAAGAATGTGGTTGCAACAAAAATTAGCGAGACAATCAGTAAACCTGTCGCCATGAGAAGACTCATGGAACGTTGGCTTTTAATTTTTGGTTGTGATTTATTCATTCATTTTCCTATGCTGCTCAGGCCGCAGCGCCATTTAGGAACTCGTTTGTTGAAAACAGGATATCCAGATTCAGTTCCTGCCAGACGTCTTTACCGGACCGATACTGCTTTTGCACATAATTCATCATCGGGGAACTCTTCGGTAATCTGATGTTCTTGCCTTCGTCACTGACAAAATGACGTTGACCGAATACCTCATCTACAAGCAAACCAACGGGCCGCCCATGCAGGCTTGCTGCCAGAAGTCGTGTGCGCATGGAAACAGTTGATCTTCTCCCGTTAAGAAACCAGGCAAGATCAATAATGGTCAACAGGTCACCACGAACGTTGGCCAGGCCCAGTATCCATGGCTTGGTGCCAGGCACAGGAGTGAATGCCGGAATCGGCAGAAACTCATGTACTTGTTGCACGTTACAGGCCAGACGTTCATTGCCGATACGAAAAATGACACCGGCCCATTCACCACTGTTTTCCTGCCCGTCAATCTGGCCCGGTTCGAAGTCCAGGCTTCGCCGTTCGTAATCCAGCAGTTTTTCAAGCGATGTATTAACGGTGCTCATGATTTTTGACCCCGAGGATTATGATTCTTGGACCCGGAAACACAGTATGTTTTGGTATCAGGGTGTGGCGTGTTGCTTGACTGCACCCAGCAACTCATCACGTGTAAAGGGTTTGGTCAGGTATTGATCCGAGCCAACAACTCTGCCGCGTGCCATATCGAACAGGCCGTCTTTACTGGTGAGCATGATGACGGGTGTATCACGAAATTCGGCATTATTTTTTATGATGGCGCAAGTCTGGTAACCATCAAGACGTGGCATCATGATGTCGACAAATATCAGGTCGGGGTGGTGACGGGTGATTTTGGATAATGCCTCAAAGCCATTCTCGGCTGTAATGACTTCACAGCCCTTATTCGAGAGCATCGTGTCCGCCGAGCGACGTATTGTCGCACTGTCGTCAACCACAAGAATGCATAGCTTTTTAGATTCGGCAACAGATTCATTTACATCTGTTTCTGGATTTAGTTGTTCCTGGCTCATACGTGTCTTCCCTGGTGTTGCGACGTCTACAGCGATTCCGTTCACTGTGTTCCGCGCGATAATGAGGCCAAATCCCCTCCCTCATCTCGATGTCTTACAATTAGTTTACCCTTAGAAAAGAGAGGTTTCCAGCCTGTTGTAATTTTTCAGGAATGTTCTTCATATTATTGAGCGGCAAGGGTTTTAGTTAATTTGGGTGTTTTCATGGCTGGAATAGCAATGGCAGGCGCATGATAATGGTACATCACAAAGGACGGATTTTGTTATGTCACAAACTGGAAAAGCAAACTCGATGGGAATGAAAACGGGCGTTGTCATGGACCCCATCGAAGGGATTAAAACCTATAAAGACTCTACCTTTGCGATGCTTCTGGAGGCTCAGCGGCGCGGTCATGCACTTTACTATATGGAGCCTGGAGATCTTTTTGCCAAAGACGGCCGGGTGTTTGCCGATATGCAACAACTCGAGGTTCGGGATAATACGACGGACTGGTTCAGTTTGACCCCTGTGGGTAGCAGACCGTTGGACGAACTGAATGTTTTGCTGATGCGCCGTGATCCACCTTTTGATATGGATTATATCTATACGACCTACATGCTGGAGTTGGCTGAAAAGGCCGGCACGCTGGTCATCAACCGGCCGCAAAGCCTGCGGGATGCGAATGAGAAATTTTTTATCACCAATTTTCCGCAATGCTGTGTACCGATGGTCATCAGCAGTTCCTCCAGCCTGATAAGGGAATTCGTTTCACAGCAGGGACGTTGCGTGGTCAAGCCGTTGGACGGTATGGGTGGTGAATCCATTTTTCAGGTTAGCGATTCTGATATGAACCTGAATGTCATTCTTGAGACCATTACCCAGCATGACGCAAGGCCGGTAATGGCTCAGAGGTATATCGATGAAATCTCCGAGGGGGACAAACGCATACTGATAGTAAACGGTGAACCGGTGCCCTATGCATTGGCACGATTTGCAGGTGAAGGTGATTTTCGGGGTAACCTGGCCAAAGGCGGCAGCAGCAAGGGCGTTCCTTTAAGTGAACGGGATCGCTGGATTTGTTCGCAGGTAGCGCCGGAGTTGAAGAAACGCGGTATTCTGTTTGCCGGTCTGGATGTGATCGGTGACTGGCTTTCAGAGGTGAATGTGACCAGCCCTACCTGTATTCGTGAATTAGATGATGAGTTCGGCCTTAACATCGCAGGGCAGCTTTTTGACAGCATTGAGGAAATACTGACTTAGCCATGTCCGTCGTCCAGGCCAGCAATGACCGAATCACCGTCAGTTTTCTGATGGCGCTGGCTCTGCATGCGGCGATATTGCTGGGTGTTGGATTCATACTTGATTTCAAACCCCTGACTCACCCGTTGGAAACACTGGATGTGGTGCTGGTTAACTGGCGTTCCGAATCAAAACCGGATGAAGCGGACTTCCTGGCACAGGCTTCACAGCAGGGTGGAGGTGAGTCCACCGAAGCAAGCCGGCCTTCACAGAAGGAAACCGGAACATCTCCGGGGCCGGCGGAAGGTGACGATCCTATGGACCAGCAGGAGCAGACTTCCAGCGTCGCTGATGCGGCACGCAAGCAGATACTGGTGGAAGATGATCAATCTGATTTCACTCAGCAAATAACCAGTATAGAGCAACCGGAACCCCCCTTACCCAGCGCTGCAACCCTGATGCAGGAAAGTATGACGATGGCAAAACTGCAACCCGGCATTCAGCGCGACCGGGAGTCGCTTTCGAAATTGCCGCGGCGCAAATGGATATCAGCGAATACACGTGAATACGAGTTTGCGGCATATATGCAAGCCTGGGTGGCCAAAGTGGAAAGGGTTGGCAATTTAAACTACCCAGAGGAAGTCAGGCGTCAGCAATTGACGGGAGATCTGATTATGACGGTGGGCATAAACCTGGACGGCAGCGTCGAAAGTATTGATGTTCAACGCAGTTCCGGAAAACCACAACTGGATCAGGCTGCGACACGGATTGTACGTCTGGCTGGCCCTTATTCGCCTTTGCCGGATCATATCAAAGCGTCTGTGGATGTTTTACATATCACACGTACCTGGCAATTTTCACGTAACTTTTCGGGTATAGATTAGCCGCCGGATTGGTTTTTTACAGACATATGTCCGGGGGCTTCGATCAATCTGTATAATTCAGGGACACACAAATCATTTTCTTCCAGTTTGATCTGAGCGCGTTGCTTGTTTTGATTGTAAACCAGACTAATATTTGATGATATGAATACTAAGTCGCAAGATGTTGTCAGTGGTTATTTACAGCAGCAAATGCTGATTGCAATGCCGGCCATGGCTGACCCTAATTTTTCACGTAGTGTGACACTGCTGTGCCAGCACAATGAAGAAGGGGCGATCGGAATCACTATCAACCGTCAGTCATCATTTTCACTGGGTGAGCTTTTGATGCAGCTCAATATTCCCTGTGCAAGTGAGGAAATATCTTCAGTAGCTGTACTCGAAGGCGGTCCTGTCAGTCCTGACCACGGTTTTGTACTACATACGCCTATTGAAGGATATGATTCAAGTATTCTGATCAATGACGATATCATGGTGACCACCTCCCGTGATGTTCTGACAGCGATAGCCGCGGGTAAAGGTCCGGAAAAATTTCTCGTTGCACTCGGTTATGCCGGTTGGGGTGACGGTCAGCTTGAGTTTGAGATGCGTCAGAATGCATGGCTGTCAGTTCAGGCAGATAAGGCAATCCTGTTTGAGTCCGCCCTGCCTAAGAGGTGGGAGAACGCTTTGGGAAAACTGGGTATCAACATCAGCGACCTGCACGAGGTCGGTGGTCATGCCTGATGACAATACCAAGCCGTCGGGTACCATCATCGCGTTTGATTTTGGTTTCCGGCGAATAGGTGTTGCTGTCGGCCAGACACTGACGGGATCTGCCAATGCGCTTGCGGTGGTTCCGGTCTCAAATCAACCGGACTGGCAAACAATTTCGGGTATTCTCAGCGAATGGAAACCGGTCGCAGTGGTCATCGGTTTGCCGCTGGCTGCTGATGGCGGAGAAACGGACATGTCAAAGGGCGCCCGGCGATTTGGCCGGCAGCTTGAAGGTCGTTTCGGTGCATCTGTGTTTTATGAGGACGAACGACTGACATCATTCAGTGCCGAGCAACGTTTTGTTGATGCCCGGTCACGGGGTGGAATGCGGCGAAAAGACGCGGCACTGAAAGACGCCATGGCGGCGCAGATCATTCTTGAGAGCTGGCTGCAAGCCTGAAGCCATCGCGAAAAATTTCCCGGCAAATAAAAAACCGCTCCGCGCCGTAAGAGGGTTAACAGCGGGAGCGGCGTTAAGCAAAGTCAGGAGCGTCGGTCAGACGATGATCAGGGAGAAAATTTCCCGGCTTTGCTTATTCAGTACTTATGACGCATCAAACCACCAATACGTTACAAATTAACCAGCTGATGAATACAACAACACCACGGTTATCATTTTGGACAAGGTTGCGGATAATTGGTTGTGCACATAGTCATGAACTGCGGTGAAAGGTTTTGATCGGGGGATGAAGCGAGCGAAACGACTATTTGAATAGTACAAGTTTGTCTTTATAGGTGCGGGAAAGTTTTACACGGTGACCGGACATCAGGGTAAGAAAATATTCACCGTTAATATGCGATTCCATTTCACGAACGTGCTTGATGTTGACAATGGTTGAGCGATGGATGCGTTGAAGTATGCTTTCATCCAGTTCTTTCTCAAGCTCTTTCATGGTTTTGCGCATAATATAAGTGGTGCCATTGGCCTGCACACACATGTAGTCACCGGCTGCGTCTATCCACTCAATATCCTCCTGGTTCACCCAGGTGGTACGTCCGGCGTCCCTTATTGCGAGACGTGAAGGTTCTTTGGGCATAAGGTCCGCAACATTCTTTTCCTCCAGCTCTGCAAAACTGCTGATCGTTTCACCGCTGAACTGACTGACCAGTTCAAGCAGCTGGCGTTTTTGTATAAGCGCGCGCTTCTGATTAAGATTGTCACGTACTTTTTCCAGGACCTGATGCAAGCGCTCTTCGTCAATGGGCTTGAGAATGTAGTCAAGCGCATTGGCCTCAAAAGCCTGTACTGCGTACTCGTCATAGGCGGTCAGGAAAAGAATAACGGGCATGGTTTTAATATCGAGTTGCTGCACGACCTCGAAACCGTTAATGCCTGGCATCTGAATATCCAGGAAAACCAGGTCGGGGGATTTTTCTTCAATGAGTGTCAGGGCCTCGCGGCCATTATTGGCCTCACCAACAATTTCGATGTCCGCGATGTTCTTAAGACGATGTGCCAGACCACGACGTGCGAGGGATTCGTCATCCACAATCAGGGTCTTAAGAAGATGCTGGCTGTCTGCTGTCAAGGTTTCGAAAGTTTCCGGTTAAACTCAATCCAAGAAGTACAGCTTATCATTCCTGACGGCTGCTGCAATATAGATGTCACTTTGAGCGTAAAAATTACTTCTTTCGATGATCATGAAACGAATCTGCCCGTTTCAAAAAAATGCAGATTACCCGGCATCCATCACGGAACTCAAACGTCTGTAGGCAATCGCCTCTGCGAGATGTTCTGACTGAATTTCGTCATTCCGGCTGAGGTCGGCTATGGTCCTTGCCACCTTTAAAATACGATGACAGGCCCGCGGTGAAAGGTAGAGTTGTTCTGCGGCGTGTTCGAGCAACCGCAATGACTCACCTTCAATATGACAGAATCTGGCAAGGTCGGCATTGGTCAGTAAAGCGTTGGGTTTGTCGGCACGTTGATGCTGTATTTGCCGCGAGGCGATGACGCGCTCACGCACGCTTGCCGAGCTTTCGATGTTGTCAGTTGGCGCGCTCAAAATGGAGGTTTGGGGACGAAGCACTTCTACCTGGATATCTATCCTGTCCAGCAGCGGCCCGGAAACCCGGTTCTTATAGCGCTGGATTTGTTCGCCACTGCAGTTGCATCGGCCGCTGTCGTCACCCGACATACCGCAGGGGCATGGATTCATGGCAGTAATCAGCTGAAAGCGGGCCGGAAAAGTAGCGCGTCTGGCTGCTCTCGAAATGACAATGCGTCCGGATTCGATCGGCTCACGCAGAGTTTCAAGCGTATGCCGGCCATATTCGGGAAGCTCATCAAGAAACAGCACACCATTGTGTGCCAGTGAAATTTCGCCCGGCCTGGGACGTGACCCGCCTCCTGCCAGTGCAACACTGCTGCAGGAATGGTGTGGTGTCCTGAACGGGCGAATGCCCCACAGGCGATGATCCAGGCCCGTGTGGCTGACCGACGCCAGGGCTGCGACTTCAAGTGACTCAGACTCTGTCATCGGCGGTAGGATTCCGGGTAATCGTGATGCCAGTAACGTTTTTCCAGTTCCTGGCGGGCCGGCCATTAGCAGGTGATGACCGCCAGCGGCGGCCACCTCCAGCGCACGCTTTGGACCCGGTAGCCCAATGACATCGCAAAGATCAGGAAGTTTGGGAGGCTGGACCCTTGATTGTGGCTCACATGGTTCAAGTGTTTGACCACCCATGATCCAGTTGGCGATTTCAAGCAATGTCGCCCCGCCATATTTCTCACCACCCTTTACCAGGGCTGCCTCGGCCGAGTTGGAGTCTGGAATGATGAGGGTTCTATTGCAGTCACGTGAGCGTATGGCCGCCGGCAAAACGCCCCGGACCGATCTCAACTCACCATTAAGTGAGAGTTCACCCAGAAACTCACAATCATCGAAGCGTGTACCCGGAATTTGCTGGGAAGCGGCTAGTATACCCAGGGCGATTGGCAGGTCGAAGCCACCACCTTCCTTTGGCAGGTCGGCCGGAGCAAGGGAAACCGTGATCCGGCTTTGAGGCCATTTGAAGCCGGAGTTGATCAGTGCCGCCCGGACACGGTCTTTGGATTCCCTGACAGCAGTTTCCGGAAGTCCGACGAGATGCATACTCGGTAACCCGCCCGACAAGTGAACTTCCACCCTGATCAGCGGTGCCTCTACACCCGCACAACCGCGACTGTGTACCAGTGATAATCCCACAACCCACCCCCGATCCGATCATGACTTGAACGGTGCTTGATTCAATGTCGTGATTTTTGCACCGAAGGCAGGTCAGGGCATTGGTCTTAGTCTGCAATGTCTGTAGGCAATTGGACTCCAATTTGGCTCGCTTTGTCGTTTTGCAGCATTTGTTGATCAACAATTCGCAAAAAATTGTGGTCATAAATAGCAGCATCGCGATTGGGAAACTGCCGTTTAAGCCCGGCAAATTCGTAGCGGCAGGAAGCGATGCTTGCGGCATGGATACAGTGGCGATAAAGTCCTATCCAAGCCAACCGGGGATTACCACTATGAAAATGATTATCGCGATTATAAAACCGTTCAAACTCGATGACGTGCGTGATGCACTTGGCGAGGTCGGTGTGCAGGGAATGACAGTGACCGAGGTCCGTGGGTTCGGTCGTCAGAAAGGCCATACTGAGCTATATCGTGGTGCGGAGTACGTGGTCGATTTTCTGCCAAAACTAAGATTGGAGATTGCGGTTGCCGATGATCGCGTCGAGATCGTGGTGGAAGCCATTGCCGGAGCGGCAGCATCCGGGCGTATTGGTGATGGAAAAATTTTCGTTCAGCCGCTGGATCAGGCGATGCGGATCAGAACAGGCGAGGAGGGCGATGATGCCCTGTAAATATAATGGATAAGAAGATCAGGGCAGGTGTCATTGGCCTGGGCGCGATGGGTGTACCCATGGCTCGTCATCTTGCGAATTCCGGTGTTTTAGACATGGTGTGGAACCGCACAAGCAGCACGGCTGAAACAGTTTCAAAGGAAACCGGTGCGCTCAAAGCCGAAACGCCGGAGCGGTTGGCTACTGCCTGCAATGTCATTCTGACCTGTGTTTCTGCCGATCAGGATTTGCTGGATGTCGTTGAGCAATTGCTGCCGGGTGTTAAACCCGGATCAGTACTGGTGGATACATCAACAGTCAGTCCGGTAACCGCAAAAAGGGTGGCTTCCAGCCTGAAGAATGTTGGCGCTGGGTTTGTGGATGCCCCCGTTTCAGGCGGCGTTGAAGGTGCAAAAAAGGGAACTTTATCTGTCATGGCAGGTGGTGATTCCGCCACTATTTCGCGGATTATGCCAGTGCTGGAGGCCATTTCGGCGACGGTTACACATATGGGTCCGGTTGGTTCCGGGCAGGCAACAAAGGCGGTAAACCAAGTCATGATAGCCGGTATCGCCGAGGCGGTTTGTGAAGCACTTGCATTTGGAGAGAAACTAAATCTGCCTTCGGAGCGTCTATTATCTATAGTGAGTGCAGGAGCAGCCGGGAGCTGGTTTCTGGAGCATCGTGGAGAGACCATGCTTAAAGATAGTTTTGATGTTGGATTCAAACTGTCGCTGTTGCTCAAAGACTTGCTGATTTGCCAGGACTTGGCACGGGAATTGAATATCACTATGCCGACAACCGAAGCTGCAATTAGGGATTATCGAGAATTGGTAGCGTTGGGTGATGGGGATCATGATATCTCCGGACTTATTCGACTGAAACGCGGCATAGACTGATAGCACGAAGAAGATTTGAAGGAAATATGAAACAGGGTCAATCATTTTTATCTGCAGTACTGACGGAGCTTAACCGTCGAAAAGTTCTTCGCACTCTGGGTGCTTACGCAGTGGCCGTATTTGTTGTGCTGCAGTTAATGGATGCGGCAGTAGAACCACTGCGGCTTCCGGATTGGCTACCAACTCTCCTGGTAATTGTATTGATTTTGGGTTTCCCGCTGGTATTCATCCTCGCCTGGCATTTCGATGTTACGGCTGATGGTGTCAAGAAAACGCAAACTGTCAGTATCCTGACACGTGCACAAAACGCCCTGCTGTTCAGCATGATGATGCTGGGTATGTTTGGGCTTGGTTACGGTTTTTACGGTTATTACTCCAATGTATTTACAGATGGCGGCTCCGGTGAGTTGCAAACCCTGGCATCGCAACAGCGTGAATTTGTTGCACCGGAAAATTCCATTGCCGTATTGCCATTTGCGGACCTGTCTGAAGACGGCAGCCAGGGTTACTTCTCTGATGGTATTGCGGAGGAAATTCTGAATGTGCTGGCAAAGGTGAACGGCCTGCATGTCGCTGCCCGTACCTCATCGTTCGCTTTTCGTACGCCTGACAAGGACATTCGTGAAATTGGCCGTCTTTTGAATGTCGGTACGGTACTTGAAGGAAGCATACGAAAGTCGGGAGACCGCATCAGGTTGACCGCCCAGTTAATCAATGTTGAAGACGGTTATCACATCTGGTCTAACTCGTACGACAGGCAGCTGGATGATGTATTTGCCATTCAGGATGAAGTCGCAAGCGCCATTGCAACGGCACTGGTCGATTCATTTGCAGGGCTTGAACAGAAACCTGCTTCCAGAACCCGTAACCTGGCGGCTTTTGAAGCGTATAGAACCGGGCGGTTACACTGGTGGCGTCGTTCACCTGATGAGTTACAAGAGGCGATTACCCTGTTTGCCAAGGCGCTGGAGCATGACCCGGCATTTGCACCGGCTTATGCAGCAATGGCTGATTCATGGCTGTTGTTATCGATGTATGGCAATTTGACCAATCTGAAAGCCACTGAGCGAGCCATGCCAATGATAGAAAAGGCACTGGAAATCGACCCGGAATCCGCAGAAGCTTTTGCTGCACTTGGGCTCGCCCGCATGCAGATTGGACAAGATGATGCCGCAGAATCCGCATTGCGTCAGTCTATCAAGTTGGACGATGACTATGTCCCTGCTTATCTCTGGCTTGGTGGTTTGTTGGGCAAAAGCGGCAGATTGCCGGAACAGAGCCAGATTTTGCAACAGGCGATGGTAATCGACCCGCTGAATGAGCTGCTGGCAATTAATGTTGCCAGCAACCTGACAAGGCAGGGTGATTACCAGGCAGGAAAAGAGTTACTGCAAGACCTGGTTTCCCTGCGTCCTGATTCTGCAACCTTGTTGAGAATTATGGCAGATCATGCGATTAATAGCGGTGACCTGGTTCAAGGCTGGCGGTATGCCAGCCGATCCTATGATCTGGAACCTGACAGCCCCGTGGTCATACAAACACTGGCAGGTGCCTGGGCGAGTGTTGGAGTAACCGATAAGGCAGAGAGCCTGTTACTTGATGGGCTGGAGATTGCCGGTAACAATTCTGGTTTGCAATCCAACTATTTTTTCCTGTTGCTTGAACAAGGCAGGCTTGAAAAGGCCGAGAGTCTGTTGGTTAAGCAATATGGAGACTCAATTGAAGGGCTGCCTGAACAACTGCAGCAGTACTATTATTTCCAAAAGGGCATGATCAGCCTGGTAGCAGGCGAAACCGCTGCGGCCAGAGGCTTTTTTGAAAATGCTATCCACGATGAGTTTGATCAGTCATGGAATGGTAAACAGGTCATGTACGCGACTATTTTATCCGCATTGCACTATGCCGCCGGCAATACAGAACTCGCGGAGCAAACACTGGTAAATGCTGAACGCTCGGTTCGCCGGGCCCGGATCAACGGTGTGGATGATGCCGATATTTATTACACGGAATCCAGTATTTATGCACTGAGGGGAGATTCAGAGGCGGCTCTTGAAAGCCTGCAAATGGCCTATGAACGCGGTTTCAGGTGGGTTTGGATGCTTGAGTTCGATGCACGTCTGGAATCGCTGCATACCGAGCCGCAGTTTGCTGAGATCAAGCAAAAAATTGAAAGGGACATCGTTCAGGCACGGACCGAAGTAGAGACGTTTGCACTCGCAGTACGTTAAGTCAGAAACAAACAATCCAGCTTAAACCCCGGCAAAACGGGAAGCATCACCGATCCAGCGGCGGATCAGTTTTTCCGCCTGTTTGGGGTGCTGTTTCAAGAGCTTGTCAGCGACCGCAGGTATCATTTTCAGCAGACTGGCATCACGCGCGAGGTCGGCAACCCGAAACAGCAGCATTCCGGTTTGCCGGGTTCCGAGAACCTCGCCTGGGCCACGTAATTCAAGATCCTTTTCTGCAATCTGAAAGCCATCTGAAGTTTGCCGCATAATTTCCATACGTTGTTTTGCAAGATCACCAAGTGGCCGGTTATACATTAAGACACAACTGGATTTTGCGCTGCCGCGCCCGACCCGTCCGCGCAATTGATGGAGTTGAGCCAGCCCCAACCGTTCTGCATTTTCTATGATCATCAACGAGGCATTTGGCACATCTACGCCAACCTCGATCACGGTCGTTGCGACCAGCAAGTGAATGCCGCCACTTTTGAATTCATCCATTATCTTTTGCTTATCAACCGGCTTCAGACGGCCATGGATCAGGCCAATGTTGAGCCCTTTCAAGTCGTTCTGAAGGTGCCTGGCTACATCTTCGGCTGCCTGGGCCTCGATGACATCAGACTCTTCAATCAATGTACATACCCAGTAAGCCTGCTGATTACCCGCGCATGCGTTTGCAACACGCTGAATAATTTCGTCGCGGCGTTCATTGGACATGACCACCGTTGTTACCGGTTTTCTTCCGGGGGGTAACTCATCGATAACAGAGACATCCATTCCGGCATATGCCGTCATTGCCAGAGTACGGGGTATGGGCGTCGCCGTCATAATCAACTGGTGGGCCTGCTGATCGAATTTACCCCCTTTTTCCAGCAGATCCATGCGCTGACCGACACCGAAGCGGTGTTGCTCGTCGACGATAACCAGTCCAAGGCGGTTAAATTTAACCCCCTTTTGCATCAGGGCATGGGTTCCGATGACAAGCTCTGCATCGTTACTGATTCTTTGCAAGGCTTCGGCCCGCTTCTTACCGGTGACTTTGCCGCTTAGCCACACGGGTTTGATTCCCAACGGTTCCAGCCATGCGCTGAAGACCCGGAAATGTTGTTCCGCAAGTAACTCGGTTGGGGCAGTGATGGCGGTCTGATACCCATTATCCACCGCTCTCAATGCTGCCAGTGCCGCGATCACGGTTTTCCCCGAGCCTACATCACCATGAACCAGTCTTAACATCGGCCTGCTTTGTTCCAGGTCGACATGAATTTCCCTGGCTACCCTCTCTTGCGCTCCGGTCAGTTTAAAAGGTAGTCGTTCTCTGAAGTCGTTTTCAGCCGGGAGACCAGGCGGCATCGAAGGCGCTTTTCGTGACCGTTGTAATCGATGCAGTTTCTGCATGCTCAGGTTGTGAGCCAGCAACTCCTCAAGGGCAAGGCGCTTCTGAGTGGGGTGGTCGCGCTGGATCAGTGCGGCAACGTCTGCTTCGGGTGGCGGGCGGTGTATATAATCCAGTGCGTCAACCAGGGGCATCAAATTTAGTCGATCCAGCAATGAAGTGGGCAGTAGTTCTTCAAGTTCAAGCTGGTTCCGGCGCATTAATGCCAACGCCTGGTCTGTCATTTTGATCCAGTTTTTCTGCCCCAAGCCCTCGGCACTGGGGTACACAGGTGTCAAACGGTCGGCCACAGGTTCTTCGCCCCGTCCGCTGAGGCGCTGATAAGACGGATGTATCATTTCCAGGCCCTGGTAGCCGGCCTTGACCTCGCCAAAACAACGTAACTGCGTGCCACTCGCCAGTTGTTGTTTCTGGTAAACACGAAAATGGAAAAATCGCAGTGTAATACGTCCGGTACCGTCAAACAGTACCACCACAAGCATGGAGCGGCGACCGCGCACGATAGCGGAATGCTCAACTCTGCCCTCGATCAAGACACGTTGGCCCGGTGTGCAGCTGCCTATATCGTGGATGCGGGTACGATCTTCATAGCGAATGGGAAGGTGGAATAATAAATCCGATACCTGGCTGATCCCAAGAACCTCCAGTTTTTCCGCAAGCTTTGGCCCAACACCCTGCAGGTCAGTCAAAGCCATGGGTCTGGTGGAAGTCAATGCTGGAATTGCCGCATCCCCAGGGGGCTTCCCGGGTGTCTGTCTGATATGACCGTTGATAGGATCATGTCAGATTCATCAGGCTCCCAGTATGGCATCCATTTCGACATTAACTCCCTTTGGCAGGGCAGACACTTCGACGGCGGCACGTGCAGGATAGGGCGCGCTGAAATACTGACCCATGATGTTGTTGACCTGTGGGAAATCGCTCATGTCGGTTAGAAATACACCCAGTTTCACAATATCATCCAGCGTTCCGCCAGCAGCGGTGCAAACGGCTGAAAGATTGTCGAATACCCGTCTGATCTGGGCTTCGATTCCACCCTCGACAACCTCCATGCTAGCGGGGTCAAGCGGAATCTGTCCGGAAATGAAGACCAGGTCCTTATGTTTGACGGCCTGTGAGTATGTGCCTATGGCCTGTGGTGCCTTATCGGTACTGATTATGTCCTTGCTCATTTGAAGTGCTCCCGCCTGTTCAGTTCTTCAGGCATTAATTCGGCTGACACGGGTCACATTGCGGTTACGTCTTAACCGTCGCATGACGTGTGCCATATGATCACGATCTCTTACACTAATGATAAACAGCAACTTGGCGATTTCCCGGTTTGACTCGGGTTGCTCGATCAGCTCAATATTACTGCCGGCTTCGCCAATGCTGGTTGATATGTTGGCCAGAACACCGGGGACGTTTTTGGCCAGTATGTGTAGGGCGACTTCGAACATTCCACGCCGGATAGGTGCCCAGGTCACATCTATGCAGTGATCCGGGTGTTTACGAAACTCCCTTACATTCCGGCAGTTTACACGGTGAACGACCACTCCCTTACCGGCAGACAGGTAACCCATGATGTTATCACCGGGTACTGGACGGCAACAGGCGGCGAACGTCACTGCACTGCCTTCTGACCCGGCAATAGAAAGTGCTTCGGTCTGTTCATCGGAGCCGAGTGTGTTACTCACCTCAGGCGCAAGCTTAGCGGCCACTACGCTTGATAGCAGGTTGCCCAGTGACAGTTCTGTCAACAGGTCTTCCTGGCGCTTAAAGTTATTGTCTTTCAGATACTGGTTCATACGTTTTGCAGGTACCGCATCAAGGTCGGAACCGCGGCTATTAAGAGCTGTTTCCAGCAAGCGCAGGCCAAGAGCCACTGTATCCGCCTGCTCAAGACTCTTGATGTAATAACGTATGGCCGTTCTTGCTCTTGCGGTATTTACAAATTCGAGCCACTCGGGAATGGGATGGGCGTTGTCATCGGTAATCACCTTGACGGTCTGCCCGTTTTCCAGTCGGGTCGACAATGGGACTTCAACTTTGTCCACCAATATGCTGCGTGTTTTGTTACCGACACCTGTATGGATGGCATATGCGAAGTCAAGGGCCGTTGCGCTTCTTCGCAGGTCAATAATCTTCCCTTTGGGTGTAAATACGAAAATCTGGTCTGGAAACAGATCTGATTTTGCGCCGTCCAGAAACTCCATTGAATCGTTGCTGTGACGTTGTACTTCAACCAGTTGCATCAACCATTCACGCGCCCGCACCTGGGCTGATCCAGAGGACGTTTCACCGCTCTTGTAGCGCCAGTGAGCGGCCGCACCCTGTTCGGCCAGAACATCCATCTCGCCGGTGCGGACCTGGATTTCAACGGGAAGGTTAAATGGGCTGTTAAGTGTTGTGTGCAAAGACTGGTAACCGTTGGCCTTTGGCAGGGCAATATGATCTTTAAATCTTCCGGGTTTGGGGCGGTAAAGTCCGTGAACTGCGCCGAGGGCAAGATAACAATGCGGTTCAGAATGCGTGATGATACGAAACCCATACACATCATTAACTTCAGAAAAGGAGAGATCTTTGGCAAGCATTTTCCGGTAAATGCTATAGGGTGTCTTCTCCCTGCCCTTGATATCACAGGGAATGCCTGCCTCGTTCATTTTTCTTTTCAACGCCTTATGGATATCCGCGATGATCTCTTTACGGTCACCTGTAACGGTGCTGATGTGCTCGGCAATGGTGCGATGCCGCCAGGGGTAGAGGTTGGCGAAACCCAGGTCCTGCAACTCTGACTTGATGCTGTTCATGCCGAGGCGGTCGGCGATGGGAGCATATATATCCAGCGTTTCGCGTGCGATTCTGCGACGCGATTGCGGGTTCATTGAGCCCAGCGTACGCATATTGTGCATTCTGTCTGCCAGCTTGATAAAGATGACTCTCAAGTCCCGCGACATCGCCAGCATCAGCTTGCGGAAGCTCTCCGCATCAGCTTCGTGCCGGGTTCGGAACTTCATTTTATCGAGCTTGGTCACCCCTTCCACGAGATCAGCAATCTCTTCACCAAATCGGGATTCGATTTCCTGCCGGGTTAGCGGGGTGTCTTCGATGGTGTCGTGCAGGATGGCTGCAGCCACACTGCCGTAATCCATGCGCATATTGGCGAGGATGCGGGCTACGGCGACCGGGTGAAATATATAGGGCTCGCCGGTTTTACGGGTCTGGCCCTCGTGCGCACTGGCGCCAACTTCAAATGCACGGAGAATAATGGCGACCTTTTCCGGTTCAAGGTAGGTATTGAGAAGGTCCCTTAGATCAAGAACCGGCTCCGGTAAACCTGTCATGGTCGCCAGCATGCAAAAAACTCCGTCAGGGCGCTAGATCGTCCTCCATCGGACTCATCTCAAACTCCTCAGCAGCTTCGATCTTGGCCTGAAGAACATCCACGCCTTCAGCATCGATAAGGCCTTCCGCGATTTCGCGCAAAGCAATTACAGTGGGTTTGTCGTTTTCTTCCTGGACCAAAGGTTCGGCACCATGGCCAATCTGTCGTGCGCGTTTTGTTGCGGTCAAAACCAGTTCAAAACGGTTATCGATGTTCTTAAGGCAGTCTTCTACGGTAATTCGTGCCATTTTAAATCCTGTGTATGTGTTAGACGGAACCGTGAATTTTATCTCCTTCCGAGCTGTTGTGCCAGAAGTAGGTGTTTTTTATTTACTTTATGTGGTTTCTGATTGCGATAATCATTGATGATTGAGCGCAGTTCTTCAAGCGCTGTGTCAAAGTTGTCATTGACAACCAGGTGATCGAATTCGGCCCAATGAGATATTTCGGACTGCGCGTCTCTCATCCTGCGTTGTATTACTTCTTCACTATCCTGTCGGCGAGCGGTCAACCTTTCCCGTAAGACTTCAAGGGAAGGGGGAATGATAAAAATCAGGCAGCACTCCGGAAACGTATTTCGTACCTGGCGAGCGCCTTGCCAATCGATTTCAAGTATGACATCGCGATCCTGCTCGAGTTGTAATGCGACCGAGTTGCGGTTGGTTCCATAGTGGAAATCAAATACCCGGGCGTATTCCATAAAGTCGCCATCATTGACCATTTGGTCATATTCCGCTTCGGACACAAAATAGTAATGCTGACCGTCAATCTCGCCCGGTCTTGCGGCACGGGTGGTATGGGAGATGGACAGTACCAATCGCGGATCTTGCTTCAACAGCGCGTTCACCAGGCTGGTTTTTCCGCCTCCGGAAGGTGCAGCAATAATAAAAAGGCTGCCTCTGTGGGCGTTGCTATTCGACATTCTGTACCTGCTCACGCATTTGTTCTATCAGAACTTTCAGATCCACGGCGGCTTGCGTGGTACGTTGATCGATCGACTTTGAGCTGAGTGTGTTTGATTCGCGGTTGAACTCCTGCATCAGGAAATCCAGCCTGCGGCCAACCGGTTCTTCCAGTTCCAGCACCCGGTAAACCTCTTCAACATGTGCATCCAGCCGGTCCAACTCCTCGTCTACATCAATTTTCTGACTTAGGATAACGACTTCCTGTTCAACCCTGCCCGGATCAAGCGGCTGTTTCAGGTCAGCTACACGCTCCAGCATTTTTTGTTTCAGCGCAGTGCGTATTTCCGGCAGCCAACGTCTTACATTGCCCGTTAGTTCCGCAACTCCCGTCAGTCGTTCACGGATGGCGTTGGCCATTTGTTCGCCTTCGCGTCCCCGCCCCGCCTGTAGTTCCCTGGCCGCTTCGACCAGCAAATCCATTGCTGCTTTGTGCAAGGGTGCAGGATCAGGTCGTTTTTCCTCAATCAAGCCGGGCCATTTAATCATCTGGCTGATATTCACCTGTTGCTCAATACCTGCCAGCCGGGCAACTTCAGCTTGTACTGCAAGAAGCTCCTTTGCCAATCCCTGGTTCAGTTCCAGTCCACTGCTGCTGGCACCTGGTTCCGTATTGAAACGCAAAGTGGCTTCGATTTTCCCGCGACTCAAATACTGTCCAAGGCAGGTTCTGATATCAGATTCCAGCGGGCGAAATTCTTCCGGCAGGCGTAAGCCAAAATCAAGGTAGCGGTGATTAACAGAGCGCATTTCCCAGCTCAGGCGACCAAAATCATATTGGTGCTCAACGCGGGCGAAACCAGTCATACTTCGAATCATTTCTTTTTCCACTTTGCAGACAGTGGCACAATGTTAACGGTTAGCCTGCGGGGAGGCTATCTGAGAATAGAAACCTTTGTTAATTAACCCCGTATTCTTTTGAACCAGATAAACAGGACCAGCCAATGAGACCCAGTGGTAGACAGATAGACGAGTTACGCCCTGTCAGTATTTTACGCAACTACACCTGTCACGCTGAAGGATCGGTGCTGATTGCCTGCGGCAATACCAGGGTTTTGTGTACCGCCTCAGTTGAAAGTAAGGTCCCTCCTTTTCTGAGGGGTAGTGGTGAAGGCTGGGTCACAGCGGAGTACGGTATGTTGCCGAGGTCTACAGGTTCAAGGATGCGCCGTGAGGCATCTTCCGGTAAGCAGGGCGGACGGACTATGGAGATCCAAAGACTTATTGGCAGGTCTTTGCGGGCGGTAGTCGATCGTGGCGCCCTCGGCGAACATACGATTACCCTGGATTGCGATGTATTACAGGCAGACGGTGGAACCCGGACAGCAGCCATTACCGGTGCCTATGTGTCGCTGGTTGATGCCTGCAGATGGCTACTCTCCAAAAATAAAATTAAAAAAGACCCCATACATGGCCAAGTAGCCGCTGTTTCAGTCGGAATATTCAATAATACCCCGGTACTTGACCTCGACTATCCGGAGGATTCACGCGCAGAAACTGATATGAATGTTGTGATGAATGACGGTGGCGGATTTATTGAATTACAGGGTACAGCAGAGGGTCATGCATTCCGCAGAGAAGAATTGGATCAACTGCTGGATCTGGCAGATAAAGGGATCAGATCGCTCATGGAAGCGCAGTCTGCAGCATTGTCAGACTGATTATCAGGCCTGCACACATCATGAACCGGGAATACGTTCTGGCCAGTGGCAACAAGGGCAAGTTGCGCGAAATTATGGCCATGCTCGACCCTCTGGGCTTTGTCGTTCGCCCGCAAAGTGACTGGCAGGTACCGGAGGCAGCAGAAACAGCCAGCACGTTTATCGAGAACTCACTGATCAAGGCTCGCCAGGCCACCGGACATACCGGATTGCCCTGCATTGCCGATGACTCCGGACTGGTGGTGCCAGCGCTCAATGGTGAGCCGGGTATATATTCTGCCCGTTATGCCGGGAGCGACGCGAATGATGAGGCCAATAATCGTAAACTCCTTTCTGAACTTTCCGGCAAACAAGGTGCGGCGCGTGATGCTTATTTTTTTTGCGCCATGGTCCTTGTGCAATCGGTTGATGACCCTGCACCATTATTGGCGACCGGGCAATGGCATGGACGCATTCTGTTGACAGCACAAGGTGATGGCGGTTTTGGTTATGACCCCCTGTTTGGTATCAGCGGTAGTATGGATGATGGTAGCTGGCAGTCTGCAGCTGAACTGCTTCCAGAAGAGAAAAGCCAAGTCAGTCATCGTGGACAGGCACTAAGGGAACTGGTGAGACAGTTAAGTGTATTGTCAACCCTATAAGGTAGAATCAGTGGTTACCAGAATGTTCAGCACAAGGCATGCTCGCGCAGGCATAGTGGTTCTACGTCAAGCGAATGTACCAAGAGTAGGCACCTCCAGGTGACGCCGTGATGGACATTCTGGTAACCACCCGTAGGGCGAGCACACAAGCTGTCATCTGCTGCGTTAACGTTTCTCGATATAGAACCACTATGTCTTCAAACCGCTGCCTTGCAGCTAACAGCTTGTGAACTCGCTGATCCTGCCTTATAGGGCTGACATTACACTAGGTGAGAGGAATGACCGGATTATTACGTAACCCGCCTTTAAGCCTGTATGTTCATATGCCATGGTGTGTAAGCAAGTGCCCCTATTGTGATTTTAATTCACACACCAAACCGGATGAGTTCCCTGCAGATGACTATATCCGGGCCCTGGTAGCAGACCTCGAACAGGACCTTCCGCTGGTCTGGGGGCGTCCGGTGCAGAGCATTTACTTTGGAGGCGGTACACCAAGCCTGTTTTCAGCTGATCTGATCGCAGATTTTCTTTCAGCAGCGAGAGCACGGCTGGATGTAAGACCCGATGTGGAAATCACGCTGGAAGCCAATCCCGGGACGATTGAGCATGATAGTTTTAGCGCCTATGCCCAGGCCGGCATCAACCGTGTTTCCCTGGGTGTACAAAGTTTTGACGACAAACTGCTTAAGTCCATCGGACGTATTCATGGCCGGGGTGAAATAGAGCAAAGTTTAAAATCTTTGAGTTCAGCTGGAATCACCAATTTCAATATCGACCTGATGTTTGCACTTCCCGGCCAGAGTCCTGATCAATCGAGGCACGATATTGAATTGGCGATCAACGCCGGGCCGTCCCATATCTCCTTTTACCAGTTAACCATTGAACCCAATACGGCGTTTGCAGCTCAACCACCCGTGTTGCCTGTCGATGATATGGCCTGGGATATGCAACAAAGCGGTTTAGACCTTCTTGAAGCCAATGCGTATGGACAATATGAGGTATCCGCATTTGCGCAATCTGAAAAGCAAAGCCGTCATAATGTGAACTATTGGCGGTATGGTGATTTTCTGGCTATTGGTGCCGGGGCACATGGAAAAATTACAACAGCGGCTGATGGAAGGGTGCAACGCTACGCCAAGCACCGGCACCCCAGGCGCTATTTGCAGGGCTTGCAAAATGGGGACTGGCGGGCGGAAACGCGTGTGTTGAGCGACGAGGAGCTTGTTTTCGAGTTTTTTCTCAATCAATTGAGGCTCAAACAAGGGGTCACTATCGATGACTTCAGCTTGCGCACCGGTCTGCCTTGGAGTGTGGTTGAATCACGTGTAAACACAGCCCTTGAAAAAGGCTTGCTGGAGGTTCGTGACAAGCGTGTCTGCCCTACAGACCTGGGGTGGAGGTTTGTGAATGATACCCAGCAGATATTTTTGCCCTAAGATGTCTTGCATTGCTTGGTGTGGGTCGTTAAACTAGCCGGCTCTTTAGCCTATTGAATACCGGAAATTGTCATGAAAGCTGACACGCATCCAGATTATCGTGAAGTGGTTTTTCAAGATCTATCATCAGATTTTGCATTCCTGACACGATCTACTGTAACAAGTAAAGAAACCATAAAATGGGAAGATGGTAATGAGTACCCACTGATCAAAGTGGAAGTCTCCAGCGCATCTCACCCTTTTTATACCGGCAAGCACAAGCTGATGGATACCGGTGGTCGCGTAGACCGTTTTAAACGCCGTTACCAGAAGTAGCTCCGACAGATAAAAACACGGCCCGGTATGGCTTTGTCCATTCCGGGCTTTTTGTTGTGCGCGTGAAGGGAAAAAATTTGCAAATTGTGAGATACTCGCAGGCCAATATATGTTGAAGAATCTAATTGATTCTCAGTCGTAATACCCGATAAAGCATAAGGAGTGTTCCAATGTCCGATCAACGCGTAACCGTCACAGACGAGACTAGTGGCAAAAGCCTTGAATTGCCTATCATCAAAGGTACTGATGGTGAGCCCTGTTTGCAGATAAAGGCCTTACCTTCAACATTGGGATATTTCACTTATGATCCGGGATATACAGCTACCGCAAGCTGTACCAGTAAGATCACCTTTATTGATGGCGGGAAAGGCATATTACGTTATCGCGGGTACCCGATTGAACAACTGGCAGAGAATAGTTCCTTTCTGGAAGTTGCTTACCTTTTGCTGGAAGGTGAATTACCTACAGCTGATGAATTCAAAGATTTCCAGCAAGACATCACTTACCACACGATGATTCATGAGAGATTGAAGTCCTTCATCGGCGGCTTTCATTATGATGCGCACCCGATGGCCATGATGGCCGGTGTCGTGGGTTCGCTGGCCGCGTTTTACCATGACAAGATGGACATGGAGAATCCGGAACACCGCATGCTGGCGGCCAAACGCATGATAGCCAAGATGCCTACTATTGCCGCTGCATGTTACCGGCACCACATGGGTTGGCCGACCGCTTATCCGAACAACTCGCTGAATTACACAGAGAACTTCCTTGACATGATGTTCTCTGTTCCGACCGAAGAATACAAAGTCAGCAAGGTCGCCGCCAAGGCATTCGATCTGCTGTTTATATTGCATGCAGATCATGAGCAAAACGCCAGTACGTCTACTGTCAGGTTGGTAGGTTCTACAGGTGCGAATCCATATGCCAGTGTTGCCGCTGGAATTTCGGCACTGTGGGGGCCCGCCCATGGTGGTGCCAATGAAGCGGTATTGACCATGCTGGATGAAATTGGAGACGTCTCACGTGTAGGCAAATTCATTGACCGGGCTAAAGATAAGAATGACCCGTTCCGGTTGATGGGCTTTGGACACAGGGTTTATAAGAACTTTGATCCCAGGGCGACGCTTATCCGAAAAGCGGCTTACGAGGTATTGGAGGAGTTGGGCACCACTGATCCATTGTTGGAACTGGCAATGGAGTTGGAGAGAATTGCATTGCAGGATGACTACTTCATTAGCAAAAAACTCTATCCGAATGTCGATTTCTACTCCGGTATTATTTACAAAGCGCTGGGTATTCCAACCAGTATGTTCACGGTCATGTTTGCGATTGCAAGAACAGTCGGCTGGGTTTCTCAATGGTTGGAGCAGGAAGAAGTGGGAACACCAATTGGCCGCCCGAGACAGGTTTATGCCGGAGCGCCGGAGCGCGACTATATACCGGTTCAATCACGCTGATATAGCCCTGGAGCCTTTGGTTAATCCAGCACACTTTTAGATGTTTGTGGGTAAGCCAGAGGCCTCCTGACTACCGGCCAGCAGATCCTCTACCTCTGACAGGGGTGCCCGTTTTTGCGGGCGCCCGTCTATCGGGCTGGGTGGTGCCTGGCGTAAATCCTTACAACTGAACAAGGCTAGTTCTACCTCGACGTCTTCAACATCTGTGACCAATAGCTGTACCAGGCGATGGCTGTCGTTATTCCACCGTATTTTCCGTTGCTCATTTCGGAAAACAACTCCATTGTCGAGCAGGTGGATTACAACCGCATCGGTTGGATCGTTAAAGACATGCAATGATACCCGTGCGAATTCGTTAGCAGTACCTTCGAGCACCGGCCCCACCAATCGCGGACAAAATGCCTCCAGAGAACGCATCACCCTCAATGCAATTTTTCGCACTTTTTCAAGGTGAAGGAAATGCTGACGACCCCCATAAAACCCCTGGTACGCACGTAACTCGCTTTCAACTTCAGCATTACTGGGCATGCTGGTGCGCATATCTATGCAAAGCCGCTCCGCTGCTTTTTGCTTGGCAGCCCGATAATTAAAAAGTGACTGTGTAGACATGATGCGTGCTGCTTCTGCAGCGATGGCCCGGCGTATCTGGCTGACTTTTTTAGTATTGTGATCGGGAAACTTGTCAGAAACTGTCGTATGGATCCTCTTCCTTAACGGCATCAGATTGATCTCCTTCAATTGCGTCTTCCATTGGAGGAAGACTTCCCATGTCGAATATTTCCATGATTGCGTCAGGATTCTCAATCCTGGCAAGTAAGCCCGTTACCGGATCAATCCGCGCCTGGGTTATCCCTTCTGGAATTTCCAGTATCTGGTCCGGAACATCATCTAAAGCCACCCGCATATAGTCTATCCAGATTGGCAGGGCTGCCTTACCTCCGACCTCATAGCGGCCCAACGGTTCGTGACTGTCAAAACCCACCCAGACAGATGTAACAATCTCATCGTTATAGCCGGAAAACCAGGCGTCCCGCTGCTCATTGGTGGTTCCTGTTTTACCGGCAAGATCGCTACGGCCCAATTCCATGGCTTTTTTACCGGTTCCACGCCTGACCACGTCCATCATGATGGATCGAATCAGAAAAGCGTTTTGCTCGGTAATTACCCGTGGGGCTGCTGAAGGCTTCGCCACCATGTTCTTTGCCTGGAGTTTTTCCTGTTCCTTAATAAGAAGGTTTTCTTCAGCTTCAAGCTGTAAGGGTCTGAAGCTCGGTTCCATTTGCTCTGCGACTTCGATTTGACCGCTATCTGTTCCTGTGTCGAACTCACACTCTTCGCAAACTATCCGGGGGCTCGCGACAAATCGCACGATACCGTTGGCGTCAATTATGTGCTCTATAAAATAGGGGTCGATCAAGTGGCCACCGTTAGCGAACGTTGCATATCCCCTGGCTAAGCTCAATGGCACAAGTGAAGCACTGCCAAGTGCCATCGACAAATTGCCCGGTAACTCCGCTGGGTCAAATCCGAAGGAACTGATGTAGTTAGATGCATAGGGGATGCCGATCTCTCTTAATAGCCTGATCGAAACCAGGTTACGGGAATTGACCATGGCCTCACGCAAACGCGTGGGTCCAAAAAACTTCTCGCTAAAGTTTTGTGGCTTCCAGTCTCTTTCCAATTCAGCGTCACTGAATACAATGGGTGCATCATTAATAACACTTGCGGGAGTTTTGCCCTTAGCCAGTGCTGCCGAATAGATAAATGGCTTGAAGCCTGAACCCGGTTGACGACGGCTCTGAACGACACGATTAAATTTGCTGCGTGTGTAATCAAAACCGCCGACCAACGCCTTGATGGAGCCATCCCGCGGGCTCAGTGAGATCAGCAACGCCTCCGGTTCCGGTAGTTGAGCCAGTTCGCGCCGGCCCTCGTCCCGCAGACGAGTGCGGATAATATCGCCAGGCTGTACTACATCGCCCACGCTTTTGGGCTCAAACCCGATCCGGTCGCGGCTGATAAACTTTCTGGCCCACAGCATATCGTCAAGCGTCAGTGCGATGGTCTGCCCGTCAACCTGATATACCAGGGCGATATCTTCATCCACTTCGATGACCAGTCCAGGTGTTAAACCTGCAACTGCTTTATAAGGTCGCAGAATCTCCCCCCAGCTATCCGTGGTCGTGTTCTCTTGCAGGTCGATTCGCGCTTCAGCACCACGGTATCCATGCCGGTGATCATATTCCTCAAGACCATCTATCACGGCCTGGTTGGCGGTTGTTTGAAAACTTGAGTTAATGGTCGTGTAAACCTCGAATCCGCCGGTATAAGCGGACTGACCAAATCTGGCCAGCATATCTTTTCTCACCATTTCAGCAAGATAAGGTGCGGAAACTTCCGTCGTGGCTCCATGATAAAAAGCAGTATTTTTTTCATTTTTTGCCTGTTGATACTCAGGTTCACTAATGAACTCCAATTCCAGCATACGCCCAGGACATAATTCCTGCGGTCCATGGCGCGATCGGGAGAGGTGATCGGGTTAATTCTGGATGGTGCTTTGGGGAGCGCGGCGAGCATGGCGCATTGGGCCAGGCTTAGTTCGTTTACAGGCTTGCCATAATAGACATCCGCCGCAGCGCCAACACCATAAGCCCGATGGCCGAGAAGAATTTTGTTCAGGTAAAGCTCAAGAATCTCATCCTTTGACAGTTTGTCTTCAATTTTGAGTGCAAGAAATATTTCCTTGATCTTCCGTGTATAGGTTTTTTCAAGAGTAAGGAAAAAATTTCGTGCCAGTTGCTGGGTGATTGTACTTCCGCCTACCGACTTCTCTCCTGTTGTTATCAGGGTCCAAACGGCACGGGTAATTCCCTGGTAATCAACACCCGGATGAACCCTGAATCGGGCATCCTCACCGGCGATAAAAGCGTTTGTCAGATACAGGGGCATTTCCTCGATCTGAACCGGAATTCGACGCTTTTCCCCAAAAACACTGATTAATTTGGCATCGGATGTGTAAACTCGTAAGGGTGTTTGTAGTTGCACATCACGCAGTGTTTCAACGTCCGGAAGGTCTTTTGAAACAATAAGATACGTGACAAGAAGCGTGGTCATCCCCAAAATAAATGCGACGAGCAGAATGCGAAAAATTAAACGAAGTACTTTTTTCAAAACGGTATCCTGCTATGATTAGGTCTGTGACAAGGAATTTTAGTTGATAAATCCTCCTCCGGATAGCAGGAGAAGGGACAGAAAAATGAAACGCCGCATCGGTCAGGGAAGTAACCGGTTATGACGAGTGTTGACAATTCGCTTTTCCAGTCGTTCCCTAATGTTTGTTCTCAAACAACCTTTTGCACAGGCATATCTGACTAATATTCGAAAATACCGCTGTGGTGTTTGAGTATTTGTGAGTTTTCTGTTAAAAACAACTATAAGAAGTCTCAGTAAACCATTGGCAAGGAAAAGGAATGGGGGAGTCTTGAAACTGTTTGGAAAAAAAACAGATCCAGTTATAGGACTGGATATTGGCTCGACAAGTGTGCGTCTGCTGCAATTGTCCAGTCATGGGTCCGGATATCGGATTGACCACTTTGCTGTAGAGCCTCTCGGCGAAGGCGTGGTGGTTGATAAGGCTGTACAGGACGTTGAAGCCATCTCGAACGCCATTTCTCGTGCGATCAAGACGTCGGGCACTCGTGCCAAGTCCTGCGCCATAGCGGTTTCCGGTTCGGCCGTATTCACCAAGACAATCAGTCTGCCGTCAGATTTGGCAGAAGCTGATATTGAAAGTCAGGTGCAAATCGAGGCCAATCAATATATCCCTTACCCGCTTAATGAGGTCAGCCTTGATTTTGAAGTGCTGGGGCCTTCGGCGCGCAATGCGGATCTGATTGATATTCTGCTCGCAGCAAGTAAGAGTGAGAACGTCGAAAGCCGGCAGGATGCTATTGATGCTGCAGGTTTGAAAACAAAAGTTGTCGACGTCGAGGCTTTCGCGATAGCAAACGCATTCGAACTGATACGAAAACGCGATGGTGTAAACCGTAGTGAGGCTGTCGGATTGTTTGATATCGGTTATGACCTGACCACATTACTGGTGATCAAGGGTAACCAGGTGATCTATACACGTGATCATCCATTTGGCGGGCATCAGTTACTGGAAGAAACCCAGCGTCGTTACGACATGACTGCGGAACAAGCTGGCTTTTTTGAGCGCAACGAGCAAGCGCCGGACGATTTTGAAGAAGAAGTTCTGGAACCATTCCAATTGAACGTCGTTCACCAGATCAGCCGTGCATTGCAGTTTTACGCCTCGAGTAACGAATATTCCAACATTGGTACGATTTACCTTTCCGGCGGCACCGCATCACTTAGAGGTCTGGCACCCATGGTTCAGCAGGAACTTGGGATGACAACGCGGATCGCCGATCCTGTTTCCGGCATGGATATCGCACAGAATGTGGCTGTAACCGCGATTAAGCGCAATGCCAATAATCTGATGATCGCCATGGGCTTGGCTTTGAGAGGGTTTGACTGATGGCCAGAATTAATTTATTGCCATGGCGGGAAGAAAAACGCAGGGAACGGCAACGACAGTTCATGTCTTCCTTACTTCTGACGGCTATTTTGGGTGTCGTACTGGTATTTTTCGCCGGTTTCGTTTTTGACCAGAAAATTTCGCATCAGCAATCCAGAAATGAAATGGTTCAGAGAGAAATCAAGGCGCTGGAAATTCGGATAAAGAGAATCGAAGAACTTGAGCGGACACGGGCACGCCTGATTTCACGTAAACAGGTTATCGAACGCTTGCAGGCCAGTCGCTCCACGACCGTGGAGTTGATGGATAAGCTGGCAAAAACGATTCCTGTTGGTGTAACCCTGACGACCATTCAGCAACAGGGCAAAAACCTCGCGCTGATTGGTACCAGTCAATCCAATGCGAGGGTGTCGGCCTATCTGAGGCAATTGGAAAAAAATGATTTGTTCCTTAGTCCTCAGTTGGATTACGTGCGAACGGCATCTAATCCCGTTACCGCCACTGAACCTTATCAGTTCAGTATCAAGGTTCAGTTACGCCCACCAAAATCTGCGGATGAAGAAGATGGTTTTGATGATCCGGATGGTCAGGGAGGTACAGCATGATTATCCAAGACCTCAGGGACGTCGACTTTTCGGATATTGGCGCTGCAACAACCGCGGTTAAGTCTATCTTGCTTTCAGTTTTGTTAATTCTGTTACTTGTCGCAGGCTACTTTCTCTTGATTGACGATAAGAAGGTTGAATTGGAGCAGTCCCGACAACAGGAGCTGGTGTTACTGGCTGATTTTGAATTCAAGCAGCAAAAAGCAGCCAACCTGGAAGCTTATGAACAGCAGTTGGTAGATATGCAGGAACTGCTGGAAACCATGTTCAGGCAACTGCCAAACAAAACAGAGATGGATAAGCTGCTGGTAGATGTTTCCCAGACTGCCCTGGCAGCGGGAATTGACGTACAGCTGTTCGAACCACAAGCGGAAGCTTTTCAGGACTTTTATGCAGAGCGTCCGATCAGTGTCAGGATGTTGGGTGATTATCATGAGTTCGGAGATTTTGTCAGCGGCGTTGCGGCGCTGCCCCGGGTTGTGATTTTGACAATGCATGACATCTCATTGAAACGCGCTGGGTCAGGTCAAAGTCGTTTCGGTGACTCGGAAGGGCGACTGATTTTGGAAGGCCGGGTCAAGACCTATCGTTATGTAGATGAAGATGAAGTTGCTCAGAGAGCGGCGGAGCAAGCACCATGAAACGTATTGGCAAACAGATTCGACATGTTGCCGGCATGGTTTTGGTCGCTGCACTTCTGGTTGGGTGCAGTGAAAGCATGAGTGACCTGGAACAGTATATTGCTTCAGTTAAAGCAAGACCGGCTGATCCGATTTCACCAATTCCACCGGTTAAAACATACACACCTTATGAATATGAAGGGATGATAGGCCGCGATCCGTTCCTCCAGTCGATATCCGAAGGCAGTGATGATGTTCGCGCCTCGAGAGGTACCGGGCCTAGACCGGATTTTGAAAGGTCTAAAGAATACCTTGAGCGTTATGAGCTTGATACCTTGTCAATGGTCGGGACGTTTAGCAACGATGAATCTTACTGGGCTTTGGTGCGTGATCCTGAAGGGGTCATTCACCGCGTACCGGTTGGAAACTACATTGGCAAGAACCATGGCCAAGTGGTCAATATTAGTAGTACAGAAGTAAATTTGAGTGAACTGATTTCGGATGGCGCGGATGGCTGGCTTGTCAGGGAAGCTTCCATCGCTTTGGGTGAGGGATAATCCGCTTAGCGCATGGAAAGCGCGACTTTGAGGGTACAGCCATGCACAGCAAAAAGGATATTACATTGAAAGGGATACTGACCGGTATGTGGGGACAGTTTATGGATAGCAGAAGGACTGGAATTCATTTGGGTTTGGGCTTGGCTTTGTTGTTATTGCCCGCTTTATCAGCATGGGCATCAAGTGATGTTACAGCGGCGGATTACAGCAGTAATGCGGAAGGTGATGTGGTGATCACATTGTCAACCGATGGCGATGATCCGAATGTCAGCGTGTTTGCGACGGAAAGCCCGGCGCGAATTATTCTGGATTTGGCAGATACAAGCAGTCAGGTTGATGCGAGTCCTGTCACTGTCGGTATCGGACCGGTGCAGAAGTTCACAACACTGGCGGCCGGTGGCCGAACCCGGGTTATGGTGGATCTATCCAAACTCGCAACCTACGACTACCAGTCAGGAAATGGCCAGGTTGTTTTGACAATAGCCGGGAACGGTGAGGGCTCTACCGCACCACGCAGTAGTAGTGGTACCGCGAAGTTTACGGTTGAGAACATTGATTTCCGGCGTGGTGGAGATGGTCAAAGCAAGGTGATTATCAGTCTCGATCAGGACAGCTCAAACATATCGGTCAATTCTCGCGAAGGCGGTTTATCAATCGACGTTTTTGATACCCATCTGCCGGATGAGTTGAATCAGAGACTTGATGTTGTGGATTTTGCAACACCTGTACAAATTATTGATTCAGAAGAATTAGGCAGTGCTGTTCGGGTTGAACTGGAAGTAGCCGGTCTTTATGAGCACATGGCATATCAACAAGATAATGACTGGATCATTGAAGTCTCGGAACTCAAGGCGGCACAGATAGACGCGTCCAAGGAGATCGTTGAGTTTTACCAGGAGAAAGAATACGAAGGCGCCAGGGTAACTTTCAACTTCCAGGACATACCGGTACGTTCCGTACTGCAGTTGATAGCCGATGTCTCAAATCTCAATATCGTTGTTGCTGACAATGTGAGTGGCAACCTGACACTCAGACTGACCAATGTGCCCTGGGACCAGGCGCTGGATATTGTA
>JAOUCZ010000310.1 GCA_029859505.1 Lysobacterales bacterium
TCAGGCCGCAGGCCTAGTTTGGGTTTGATGATGGTGCCGGCGATATAACCGCCATCATTGTAATCACGACCCAATAAGGTCCACAGGTCGTTGATGGATTTTGATGGGCCGTCATAGAGTTGCAGCAACTTGCGTGGCACGTAAAAATCCTGCATCTGCGCACACTGGACATCGCCCATTCCCTGGTTATTACCAATGGCCAGCGTAAGGAATGAAACCACCATGGTGCGGCCATCGATGATATTGCGGTCAAACAAATCGATTGGATAGGCAATCTTCATGATGCCGTTAGCCTCATCGATTTCATAAACCATGGCGTCTACACCCTTGGTAAAGTCATCGGTGGTTGAAACTTCGACATTGGTACCGGTAGATGACTCAGCCGCGAAATGGGCTGCTGTTTCCAGGTAGCCGCCAAAGCCGGGCATGGGTGTCATGGTGTAGGCAACCAGCATGTGATTGCCGCCTGCGATCAGATCTTCTTCTCTCAGGCTTAAATCTGCATAGCGTCCGGATTGATCCATAATAATTTCCTCTCTTACAAAATAAAAACTCGGTCAGTGTTCACATTGGGTGTCAGTTAGTGGGCAGTCTGTTGCCTGGCCTCTTGCGCCTCCCGGATCATCCCGGGTAGTGCGGAAGCGTCACTTAGAACGAAATCAGCACCTAGCGCTTCCACGGGCGCTGATCTGTAGCCCCAAGGAACCACGCCGACAGTTACACCCGCTGCATGGGCGGCGTGCACGTCATGCACAGAATCACCAATCATCAGGCTTGATGCGGGCTCCGAGACCAGGCCGCGTAGACAAGCCAGCACAGGCTCAGGATCAGGTTTTCGGCTACTGGTGGAGTCACCGCCAACCACGCTGCTGAAATAACCGGATAAGTCCAGACCATCAAGAATCTGCCGGGTAAAGGCTTCCGGTTTATTGGTGCAGACACCCATGGGTATGTTCATGCTTTGAATTTCCTGCAGTGCACTTACTATTCCGGGATAGGCGCGGGTATTGTCGGTTGCGCAGGCCTTGTATTCCTTTACAAACACTGCAATCAATTCATCCAGCTGCTCAGGGTCAGGGCGGACACCAACGGCATTAAATCCTCTCTCAACCAGTTTTGGCACTCCATTACCGATCATTGTCCGAACCGTATCGATAGAGTGGGTAAAAAACCCACGCATATCGAGAACGGTATTCAGCGCGGCAGCCAGGTCCGGCGCCGAATCAACCAGGGTTCCATCAAGATCCCAAACAACAGCACTTGGTTTGAATTTAAACATCGTGCTCATCGTGTCCGTCGCCTGCGCTCTATCAGTCGCAGGATCATTGGTGTCAGGATTAATTGCATGGCAATGGCCAGCTTACCCCCGGGTATTACGATGGTATTGGCGCGTGACATGAAGCTGCCGTGGATCATTGAAACCAGGTATGGAAAATCGATCCCACGAGGGTTCTTGAAACGGATGACGACCATGGATTCGTCTGCGGTCGGGATGTACCGGGCGATAAAGGCATTCGATGTATCCACGGTTGGGATGCGCTGAAAGTTGATATCTGTCTCGGTAAACTGCGGACAGACATAGTTAATGTAATCGGGCATGCGACGCAGGATGGTGTCGCGGATGGCCTCGGTAGAGTAACCACGGTCAGCCTTGTCGCGCTGAATTTTCTGAATCCACTCGAGGTTGATCACCGGAACTACACCAATCTTCAGGTCACAATATTGAGCCAGGTTTATATCGCCGGCGACAACCGCGCCGTGCAAGCCCTCGTAGAACAATAATTGTGTGTCATTGGGAATTTCACGCCATTCAGTGAACTGACCCGGTGGCGTATCATGAAATTCGGCTTCGATATCGTCGTGTACGTAGTTACGGATGCGGCCGGTACCATCTTCACTGAACTGTCGGAATACACTCTCCAGGTCTTCCAGCCGGTTGGCTTCCGGTCCGAAATGACTGAAGTGGTTATTACCTTTTTCAGCCTCTTCCTGCATGACGATTTTCATATCGGCACGGTCATAGCGGTGAAAGGCGTCTCCTTCAATTGAGGTGGCCCTGATACCCTCCCGCTCAAATATGCGGTCGAAGGTTTCCTTGACCGAGCTTGTTCCAGCCCCTGAAGAACCTGTGACAGAAATAATGGGATGTTTGACAGACATAGTCTTCTCCTTGTCTCAGTTGCGCAGCAGGGTGCGGTTTTTGAACAGTTGGGGGCGATGGTGGTAGGGATTCAGGTCGGCATAGTATTGTTCAACCAGTTTTACTTCACGTCTTGACCCAAAGATCATGGGTATCCGCTCATGAATATCCTTTGGCTCAATCTCCAGAACGCGCTGCACGCCGGTCGTGGCGGTACCGCCTGCCTGTTCGATCAGGAATGCTATCGGGTTGCATTCATAAACCAGGCGCAAGCGGCCTGCGGAATAGCCTTTGCGTATGTCGGCCGGGTACAAAAAGATTCCGCCACGGGAAAGGATGCGGTGACATTCGGCCACCAATGAAGCGATCCAACGCATGTTGTAGTTGCAACCATGCGGTCCGTCTTCACCCTCCAGACAATCATCCACGTAAGCGCGGATATGGCCATCCCACTGGCGTGAATTTGAACTGTTAATCGCAAACTCGTTGGTGTCCGGCAGAATCTCGATGCTGCGACTGGTGAGGCGAAATTCCTGGGAGCGTGGATCCAGTGTGAAAATCTCTGTGCCTTCCCCGGTGGTCATGACCAGTGCAGTCTGTGGCCCGTATATGACGTAACCCGCCGCCAATTGAGCGGTTCCGGGTTGCAGCAAACGGCAAAGATCGTCGATGTTTTTGCCATCTTCATCGATGCCTGACGGCAGAATTGAAAAAATAGTGCCCACTGAAACGTTTGTATCAATGTTTGAGGAACCATCCAGGGGGTCAGTAGCGACAAACAGGGGTGCACCCAGCTCGATGGGGCAGGGGTCCTTTAGTTCCTCGGAAACAAGGCAGGATACGGGAGCAGCGTGCAAGGCCTCAATGATCAGGTCATTTGCTATCAGATCCAGCGCCTTCTGGGTATCGCCATCCTCGTTGTCACCCTTTTCAGCGCCAAGTTCTCCCGCCAGAGGACCGCGAGCAACCAGTGCAGAAATCTCAATGCAGGCTTCTGCGATTGCCTCAATGGTAAGTGAGATGTCGCGGCGTGTGTCTGAATCCCCTGTCCAGTTTGCCAGGTACTGCTTCAAGCCGGGATGTTTGCTCATTTGCTTCTCCTTGAGAGACTTGCGGTGGAACGCCGGGAAACACGTATTGATATGAATGGATGAAAGTATAGAAAGGGCTGGAGCCACCCGAAATATGCAAAAGGGGGGTAGGTTCCGTTTATTTGGGTGGGAAAAAACCTACCCAAATGAGAAGGCAGTCAATGCTATCGGGGCAGATTACAGATTCAGCTCTTCAGGTACAGGGCGATGGCCTGTCCACGATTACTGACACCAAGCTTCTCAAACAGGTTGCGAATGTGATATTTCACAGTGTTGGTTGAAACGGCCTTTTCAGCAGCGATCTCCTTGTTGGTACGGCCTGCCGCAAGCGAGGCCAGGATTTCCAACTCCCGTTTTGTCAGTGTGCTAAGGGGATTGGCATTGAGCAGACTGACATCCAGATAGGGGAATACCATCGAACCCCCGGCCACCTGAACGATAGTGTTCAACAGGTGGACAGGTTCCTCATTCTTGGAGACAAATGCGGCCCCGCCATGGGCCATAACCTGCGCCGGCACAGTTTCACTTTCGAACCCCGTGTAAACCACAACCCTTGGAGAATTCTTACGGGTTTGCAGACGATCCAGGATAAACCGGGCGTCACCGGGAGGGATGATCCAGCCAACAACCGCAACGTCCATTGGTACTGATTCGAGAAACTTGAGGAACCCGTCGGAGTCTTCGCTGGTGCTGACCAGTTGGAGACGGTCATCTTCCGAAAACAAATGCTTCAGTGCCGCACGCATCAATGGGCTTTTGTCTGCGATTCCGACGCGAATCGGCTTACTCGGATCGTGTTGCTTGACCATATATGAATGGTACTCCAAGCGCAGTTGTCACAACAGAGTTGAGGCCCAGTTTTATGATGTTTTACCAGTCCATCGGCACCAATACTGCCTGACGTGACCTTGTCATCAGGATGGTA
>JAOUCZ010000013.1 GCA_029859505.1 Lysobacterales bacterium
GCGATTTGCTGGCCAATGTCGGTTTTGGTAATTATGCCCTTGCGGGCCGTCAACACCAGGTACGTGAGCGCTTGCTGGCCCTGGACAGTGCGAATGAGGATGATCTTTTTTCCATACAACTGGATGATGAAGCCCTGTTCCTGACACGCTGGCGTATACTGATGCTGGATCAATTTTCAGCCACTACAAACGAAGCTGTGCAGGCTGCCTTGGAAAGGGTTGAAAACTGGGGGGGCAGGGCAGTACCGGAATCGGTTGGGTACCGCGTGGTGCGGCGCTTTCGCAGCCATATCATTATGCGAGTTATATCCGGATTAACCAAACCACTTGAAGCCCATCTGGGTGAGCGTTTTCCATGGTATAGCCGCACCGTTGAAGGTCCGGTCTGGCGCCTGGTAGAGGCGCGTCCTGCACATCTTTTACCACCCGGGTATGACAGTTGGGATTCCGTGCTAGACCTGGCGATGGATGATGTCCTTGAAGAGATTGCTGAAAATAGAGGTTTAGAGAACTATACCTGGGGTGCGTACACCGAACTGGCCATTGATCACCCATTGAGTGCTTTCGTACCGGGCCTGGGGTTTTTCACAGATACACCTAAACAGCAGTCACCGGGTGAATTCAGCAATATGCCTCGTATCAGCGCGGGTGCTTATGGTGCATCCCAACGAATGGTCGTTTCACCGGGGCACGAAGAAGATGGAATTTTTCAAATGCCAAGCGGGCAGAGCGGTCATCCGTTGTCACCCTATTTCAACAAGGGTCACGAAAACTGGGTCAGCGGTAAGAGAAGTTCATTTCTACCGGGCCCCGCAGAATGGACGCTTGTTTTCCAACCACCAGGTGATTAAAACGAACCTGTCAGAGGTCTGAATTCAATGGCTGGTTCTTTCTGGACGACAGCAGGTAGAGAACACTGCCCAGGGCAAAGAAAGCTGCGGTTGTCAGCCATGCACTCATGGATGCGAAGGTGATCAGCCAAAGGCAAAGAAGCAGTGCGATTGCGGGAACAAGGTAGCCACCCCGAAGGCGGAACTGATCCTCGGATTGTTCAATGCGCCTTTCTAGTACAGGCAGGGCTGCTATACCCATAATGTAGCTCAGTAAACGCGCCAGTGTGCTAACAACTGCGAGCCATACAAAACTCCCGCTGAGTGCAAGCACCAGCCCCAGGGAAGCATAAAACACAATTGAGTTGAGCGGTGTTCGTGTGCGTGGGTGTATCGCACCGAACCAGGCAGGTAATGAGCCCATTATAGACAGCGCATAGGTCATCCTTGGTGCGGAAAGCATGGATGCCGAGCAATTGCCCCCAATTGAAAATACGGCCCCCAGTGTCAGCAGCGCGGCACCGGTCGTCCCCATCAAAATCTCCGCAACATCTGCAAGCGGTGTCTTGCTCTCCGCCAGGCCAGGTAAAACCGATACGGATATTAGCTGGATCAGGAAATAGACAACAGTAATGGTCAGCACTGTAAAGGTGATGGCGCGGGGAATATCCTTACGTGGATTACGGGCTTCCCCGGCGGGTACCACTGCGCTCTCAAAGCCAACAAAAGCATAAAGCAGGACCAGTATGGTTTCACCGAGTGTTCCGCTTACCGGTAATTTGGCGTGGATGAGTATATCGGGTTGGATATGCGCCATGCCCAGTAGCATCAACAGAAACAATGGCATCAGCTTCAGGGCTGAAAACAGAAAAACGATATTCATGCTCTGACGCACACCAATGATATTGAAGATCGCCAGCAAAATGAACACTACCATGACGGCAATCCCGTGACCCATGCCGGAGGCTAGCGGGGTCCAAAACCAACCCGCATAGGTGACCATCAGGGAAATATTGGCTCCAATCGCAGCCAGTCTTCCTATGTAGACCAGCCAACCGGTCTGGAAACCGGCAAAAGGTCCGAACGCGAGGGCGGCATACTGGATGGGGCCGCCGGTATCCCGAAAGAAACTGGCAGCACGGGCAAAACTCAGTACCACCGTCATGATCAGGATGGCACAGATAAGAAAAAGCCAGGGACTGAAGTTCCCGCTTTTGGCGGCCGCAACGGCGGGCAGGGCGAAAATACCAGCACCGATGACACCATTTAGGGCAATTGCGCCAAACCCCAAGGGGCCAATTTCACGGTTGAGAGACGTGTCTTTATTATTGTTCATTTTCTTTGTTCTTCTTGAAACTCGAGAGAACTCTAACCAAAATCCAGTTTGCATTCCAATCGGAGTTGACGGGTTCTTGATATCAGAGCAGAGAGAAATGAACGGTAGAAACCGCTGATGATAAATGTACCGGCACAGGTCTGGCAGTTGATGGTGGCCTATGCATTGATGATGGCCGGTACCTCCTTGATGGTTCTGATTGCCGGGATTATCGGCACACAATTCGCTCCTTCACCTGGCTTGGCCACCCTGCCAGTTGCATTGACCATTGTGGGTGTGGCCATGTCAACTCTGCCAACCGGTAGTTTGCAAAACCACTTTGGGCGCAGAAAAGTATTCATCGCTTATGGTTTTCTTGCAGTGATAGCTGCGTCACTGGCTGCATTGAGCCTGGTTTTTCAGAACTTTGCTGTTTTTTGTATGGCAGCCATATTGATGGGATGGTCCGGGGCGGCTGGTCATCAGTACCGCTTTGCAGCGATGGAAAGTGTGCCCGCTGAACTCGCCCCGAAAGCCACCTCGGTATTACTGTTTGGCGGTATCCTTGCCGCCGCGATCGGACCGGAAATTGCTGTTCGTGGACAACATTTGCTGGAGACGGAGTTTGCCGGTTCCTATCTCTTACTCGCCCTGGTCTATTTACTGGGTATTGTTTTGATTAGTTTTTATCGTGAGGTTCGAGTCGGCAGTAGCCAGCAAACTATTCAGGGACGTCCGTTGCTGGAGATCATGCGCTCACCAGTCATTATTCTGGCCGTTGCTTCCTCAGCGGTTGGCTACGGTGTGATGAGTTTTGTAATGACTGCGGGCCCGGTCAGTATGCACGAGCATGCCGGCCATGATATGCAGTCGACAAAGTGGGTGTTGCAATCCCACATTGCGGCGATGTACCTGCCTTCACTCGTGTTTCCCTGGCTGCATAGCCGGTTCGGCTACATACGGATGATGTGGGCGGGTGTTGCGGCCTTGTCACTATGCCTGCTCATTGGCTCTATCAATACGGATTTTATTCACTATTGGCTGACCATGGTGATCCTCGGTATTGGCTGGAACTTTCTGTTCCTGAGTGGCACCAACCTTCTGCGTTACGGATATCGTGATGAAGAACGTTTCAAGGTGCAGTCCTTCAATGATTTCTTGGTTTTCTCAATCCAGGCGATAGCCAGTCTTAGTTCGGGCTGGTTCCTGTATCGATGGGGTTGGCAGGGTGTGCTATCCGCTTCGGTGCCACTGGTACTTGCTTTCGCTATTTTGGCATGGTTCAGCGGCACTGCCAGTACGCGTCTAAAGCGACGCCGGTAAAGTTCCGTTATTTGATTCGCTGTTTCGTCAGCAGGATTTTTGCTTTTTCAAGACTGCTGTGTGCCTAAAGCCTGCATTTGTGCTTACAATGGAAGGGTGAATAAGGTGATGGCATATAACGACCAGGTGCGACTATGAATGAGCACTTGCTCAGCTTCGAAAGTAAGCCGGAAAGCTTGATTGTCAACGTTAGGGGGCATTGGGTGTTTGATGAGGTTCTGGCCCTCGAAGCGGCGACAGCATCGGTACAACCTGAAACGGGCCAGTCGGTTACCTTTCAGTGTGCTGGCCTGGAGGATATCGATATTGCGGGTGCCTGGGTCCTGTACGACCGTACGGAACAACTTTCCATGTTGGGCATAAAGTCCGAGTTTATCGGATTTAAAGCAGCTCATTTTAAGTTTCTACAGAATATTATCGATGCGGCAGCCATCCGGGACTATGAAGAACCGACCGGAACTCCTGCACGTCCAAAACGACTGAGCAGGGCTGTCGAAAATATCGGAAGTCATTCGACTGCATTTATTGAAGACCTGGGTGCGATTGCGAGATCCATTCTGGAAGGCGTGCGTAGTCCGTCATTGTTAATGGTTGGAGAGACCATCAAGCAGGTTTACCATACCGGTGTACAAGCTATACCGGTCGTGGTTGTGATCACTTTTCTGATCGGAATTGTCACAGCCCACCAGGCCGCGGGGCAACTGGGGAAATTTGGTGCCACAGTGCTTGTGGTCGACCTCGTCAGCATATCAATCACACGGGAAATGGGTGTTTTGCTGGCAGCCATTATGGTGGCAGGGCGCTCTGGAAGTGCATTTGCGGCGGCCCTGGGTGTCATGAAGCTCAACGAAGAGGTTGACGCAATGCGCGTGATGGGTCTCAACCCAAACCAGATGCTGGTGATTCCCCGTATTCTCGGTCTCGTCATCGCATTGCCTGTCCTGACTGTTTTTGCCGACATCGCGGGCATCGCCGGGGGCGCACTGATTGCTGTGGGTACAATGGGAATCAGCGGCTTGCAGTTTGTAGAGCGTGTGGCTTACAGCACTGACCTAACCGATTTTTATGTCGGTCTGAGTAAGGCACCGGTATTTGCTTTGCTCATTGCGATGGTCGGTACCTTGCGTGGTATGCAGGTAAAATCTTCAGCTGAAGAACTGGGACTAAAAACAACCATGGCTGTAGTGCAGTCTATTTTCATGATCATCGTTGCCGATGCTTTGTTTGCCGTTTTGTTTACACGTATGGGTATATGATGGAAACGATTATTTCAGTCAGGAATCTGGTCAATCGTTTCGGTAGCCAGGTGGTGCATGACGGTTTATGCCTGGATGTCGGTCGTGATGAGATTCTTGGTCTTGTGGGTGGTTCAGGCAGCGGGAAATCGGTTCTGATGAGAAGCATCCTGGGTTTACAGAGACCTACAAGCGGAACAATTACCGTATTGGGGCAGCAGATCAAGTACCATAAACCGGGGCCAAGCCGTTGCTGGGGCGTATTGTTTCAGTCAGGTGCTTTGTTATCAGGGTTGACCGTGCAGGAGAACGTTGAATTGCCGATAGCTCTTTATTCAGACATGCCATTGGAGACCCGTCACGAACTCGCCAGTCTGAAGTTGCTAATGACTGGTCTGTCACTTTCGGTTGCCGACAAATATCCATCGGAGCTATCGGGCGGTATGCGCAAGCGGGTCTCTCTGGCAAGGGCATTGGCCCTGGAGCCTAAAATACTGTTTCTTGATGAACCGACGGCCGGTCTGGATCCAATAGCTGCCACGGAATTTGACCAGTTGATTACCTACCTGCATGATAACCTTGACCTGACTATTCTTATGATCACCCATGATGTTGACAGTCTGTTTGGTATCTGTGATCGCATTGCCGTACTGGTAGACGGAGGTGTAGTGGTGGGAACTATGGACGAGGTACTTGCCTCTGACCACCCCTGGATCAGAAGTTATTTTGGTGTGCCACGTGCACAAAGAGCCCGCCAGGCTGCAGGAAGGCGGATGTATGAATAATAGAAACTTCTCCGTTGGACTATTTGTAGCCTTTGCGCTCGCAGCATTTGTAGGTGTCACCATATGGTTAACGGGAAGGCAGGCTTCTGAGCCCACAACTAATTACTCGATGTTTTTTGAAAAGGACGTCGGTGGGCTGATGTTGGGTGGGCCCGTGTTCTACCTGGGAGTCGAGGTTGGAACCGTCACCGCGATGAATATAGTACCGGGTGACCCGGTACGGGTACGGGTCGACGCCAGGATCCTGAAAACCGCACCAATCAATACAGGTACTTATGCAAGCCTGGCCTTCCAGGGAATCACCGGGGTCGCCGTCATCAAGCTATATGCTGACCCCGGTTCACATGATCCGATTCAACCGGGGAAGGACAGTCCATATGCGGCTATTGAAGTGCGTGATACGGGTTTCAGTGCGCTCTTGTCAAAGGCGCCGGCAATTATAGAAAAGCTGGATTTAGTGCTGGCGCAGATCAACCAGGTTCTTGGTGAAGAAAACCGCGAATTGGTGAGCGGAATGTTGGTGGATATTGCAAGTGTCACCGAAGCGCTAGCTTCGCAAAAGGAGACCGTTGGCGAACTTCCCGCGCTGCTCAAGTCCTCACTGGAACAAATCAACAGCAGTCTTGTACAGATTAGGTCAATGGCAGACAAGCTGGAGCCGGGCCTTTCATCTTCGGTGGCAAATCTCGAACAAATGTCAGAAAACCTCGTCAAGTTGACAGCACGGCTGGATCGCTGGACAGCCTCCAATGACGAGGACGTTAACGCTTTTATGGCAGACGGGCTTGGCCAGGTGCCTGAGTTGATGTTGGAAGCGCAGATCACGTTGCGCGAGGTTCAGAAACTGGTCAAAGAGATACGCGAAGATCCTTCAATACTGATCTATCAACCAAGTGAAGCAACCATTGAGGTGGAGAGATAAGCCGCCATGATTATTCCCAGACGCTATATCGTTTTTGGTCTCTCTGTATTAGTGCTGTCCCTGGGCGCATGCAGTGGACTAACGCAAAGTGATAAACCTGCCATTAAAAGGTGGTGGCTGGAACCATATGTGCAAGCAGCGCCGGTCGAGCTGGTCGAATCGCCTGTACCGGTGACACTTTCAGTCACAGTTATTCCCGGGCTGGATTCTGACAGGATATTGACGCTTTCCAATGATGCCGAACTAAGTCAGTTTGCAGCCGCGCGCTGGGTAGATCACCTGCCTGAGTTGGTCTCTTCGCTAATCGGGCGATCATTGCAGGCGACAGCTCAGTTTGAGGTCACCACAGAGCGGGCAGCCTCAGGTGTTGAGAATTGCAGCCTTGAGTTGGATTTACGCGAGTTTTTTGCGGATATTGGTTCCAGTGGCAGGGTTAGCGGTGTCAGGGTGGCAATCAATGGCAGCTTTGAATGTGACTCTTCATTGCCAATTGTGTTTCATTCCGCTTCATCTGTAGTCGTTACGGATGAGCGTATGACTGTAATCGTTGCTGCTTTTCAGCAGGCAATGGATGATGTCACGAAGGATATATTTAATAATATATATTAATTACAATAATTTATAATATTAATGTAATAAATTACATTTAATTATCTTTAATGCGCTGATTGATCTAAATTCCTTCATGCCTTAGCTTTACTTGGTCTTCTGCACATGGCCAAACCAGCTACCAACGGCGACTGCCAGTACAGCCATGGTCCAGACTATTATTGCACCGGTTGGCATATCAAATACCGCAGAAAGCAGGATACCGGCAATATAGGCCGCCCCGCCCAGCAGGTAGCCCGCCAGCAAGCGTTGTTTGCCGTGTAACCGCCTTGTCGCCAGCGCGGGTATGATCAGGCTGGCGAACACGAGGTAAACACCAACGAACTGTACGGATGCTGTTACTGCAAAGGCAAAGATAACATAGAACCCCTTTTGGCCGATTTGACTATGCCATTTGAACCAGGCCGACAGCAGGACAGTGTAAAGCAGAGTCATATAAATTAATGAAGTCCAGGTTGACCAGAGAATCTGCCCGACCAGCAGGTCTTTCATGTGCTGGGCACCGTGCGGGTTGCCGGCCAGCAACAGAATACTGCCCGTAGCGGCCAGTACAAACAGAATACCGATCAGCGGTTCCTGTGACTTCGGCCAGCGCTTTTCTGTCCAGCTGAGTCCTGCCGATGCCAACAGGGCGGCGCTCACAGCTGAGATCTGCACGGCCCACATATGCTCTTCCCAGCCCATGACACCGGCAGCAAGTACACCCAGGCCGGCAATTTGTGCAATGGCCAGGTCAATAAAGATTATCCCTCTTTTAAGGACCTCCTGGCCCAGGGGTACATGGGTACTGAGCACCAGGAAGCCCGCGAAAACAGCCGGTCCAAGTATGGACCAGTTAAGCGATTCCATGGCTACAGATCCCCGGCTGTAAGTAAGCGATTGATAATATCATCGAACCACTTGAAAAGGTCGCTGGCCTCATCCGTTCCGCCTACCGTCAATGGCAATAGAACGGCAGGAATACCGGTACGTTCGGATAACCAGTTGGAGGCTTTCTCGCTCTGAAAGGGTGCGCGGATGATGAAGTCGGCGCCCTTATCGCCAAAGCGGTTGAGTAAACTTGCCAGGTGGCTTGCTGTGGGTGGTATACCGGAAACTGGTTCCAGTGTCGCAACTTCAGTAAGCCCCAGCCAGTCTTCAAGGTATCGCCATGACTTATGATGGGCAATAACCCGTTTACCCCGTAACACTGAAGCTTGTTTTTCCCAGGTAGCGATTGCGAGAGTCCAGCGCTCATGGAAGCTCGAAAGGTTTTGCTGGTAAACATCTGCGTTGGCGGCATCAAGTTGCACCATTCGTTCGGTCATTGCCACGGCCACCAACAGCATGTTGTGTGGATTGGTCTGGATATGCGGATTGCCCTGTGGGTGAACATCACCCTGGGAGCGGTCACTGTCAAGGGTAACATCAAGCCGTTTTACATACCGGCTGGCCTCAAGAAAGCCCGGGCTGCCGGGCAAAATATCGGGGTTATTGGCCTTTCTCAATAACATCGGCAGCCATCCGATTTCCAGTTGTGCACCGCTACACACGATCAGGTCGGCCCGGCCCATCTTCGATATCAGGCTGGGTCGTGCCTGTATGTAATGGGGGTCTTGCAGGGCGTTGGTTGCACTGCTGACTTCAATATTGTCACCGCCCAGTTCTGTTGCCAGGGCCGCCCACTCCGGTTCACAGACAAACAGATTCAGGTCCGCATGTGTTAGCTGTGTAAGCATTAGCAGTAGGAAAGATAGAATAATTTTTTTCATCAGTTTCTTCCTTGTAGGGAAAACCGCAAGCAGTCGAGTTGTTCCAGACCGGTTGTCGTTGTCATATTGCATCGATCTCATCCTAAAACGAATGCGCGCCATGCGCGCCAATACTGAAAATGTACTGCAGACCCCACTGGTTATCACTAGCAAACCCTGCCTCATCATGTGTGTATTGCAGTCTCAGGCGGCTGAACTCGCTGTTGGACCAGTCAGCCATCACGCTGTAACGGTACGGATCATGTGATGAAGGCATCAGGGGTGTGCCATCGAATGCCCGGCCAGGATCGTCGGAAGACAGACGGTCATAACGCAGACCTATACGCCAACGGGGAATGGGCTGATAAACAGCCTGTAAATACCAGCCCTGTTGATTGGTGTCGTAAGGTAGAGGACCGGTTTCGGGCAGCGTGTAAGCTCCGTCCTCATTTCGCCACATGTATTCAGTCTGGAAGATGAAATTACGTTGTTTGCTGTTTCCATTTGGGGCCCACTTCCAGACAAATTCGGCGATCCAGAGGTCTGTTTGCCCGTTAAACACGAGGGGGTCATCTTCATCGCCGGATTCCCTGTCATCGGCATCGGCCTGAAGATAGGAAAGACCGGCCTGCCAACTGTTGCTGAAACCAACATCACCACCGCTGCGGAGGTGCAGGGCATAGCTACCAACACCAGAATTGGCCGAACCGCCCGCCGGATATTTATCCCCACGTGTAACCTCCGCACCAAGTTCCAGGTAAAAGTCTGTAGGAACCAGCCAGCGTAACTGCAATCCGTCATCAAGGTACTGACCACCAAGAAACGCCTGGTAGGGCAAGGGCTGGTCGGTAAAGTCCCAGCTATGTGAGTGCTTGTCATTCAGGTAGCCGATATTTGAGTAGAATCTACCCATACGGAGGGAGAGGCCGCCAGGCATGGTCATGGTCTCAATCCAGGCTTCCTCCAGTTCTACGACCACTTCACTGTCTTCAATTGCAATCGGTACAGTCAGCCATGCTGTGAATTTATCATCGACGTTGGCCGAGATGTTGATCTCGGTCTCTCCGAGTGCCAGACCCTCCGGCAGGGGGCCGGCCTCTCCTCCCAGTGGAAACCCGGGGATCTCGTAATCATCGGGATCATCACCATAACTCCAGGCCTGTCCCTGAAAAATGACTCCAATGGCGGGATTGGATGTGTTATCACCGCTGGTTTTCGTCTGACCCGCGTAAGTTTCTGCCGCCCACTGGTTCGGTTGTGAAGCGGGCGCAACCTTCGGTGGCGGTGAAGGTGAAGGGGTCTGTTGCCCGGCGGCCTTGTTCTCCGCCTCATCCAGGCGCTGTTCGAGTTGGGCAATACGTGATTCGTAATCGGCCCTCATTTGTGCAATTTCCGCTCGCAGGGCGTCTAACTCTGATTCTGATTGTGCCAATAGAGGTGTAGTGCTGCTGATCAGGCATACCCATAAAACTCCAAGGGTCATGGTGCGCATTGCGTGTCTCCATCAAATAAGTTCAAAACAACCCGCCTTTGTAGAAACTGCGGACTGATAGATATTAGTTTTTAGATGAAACCGGGCGGAGCGCGGCTTTGGTGGAAGTGTAAAACAACCGCTGGAACGGGCGTTGAGATGAGGTCCCAAGTCAGAATCGACTCAATTGATTTTACAAAAAACGTCCCTTGTTGCTGCGAAATGCCGGTGTCTGGACCACCAGTATGAACGCAAATGGAACACTGGCCGGAATCACTGGCTGAATGACCTGAAACATGTGAGCTGTAGGCCACATTACTGGCGAACAACATCAGCGCCAGTAAGACGAATAATATTTTGTGCCCGGTACTAGTTTTTTCGATTGTTTTCAAATCAAAACCACTGCCTAGTCTTTATTATACAAATCAGGATTTTATGTTATACGACAAATGCATGTGTGTCATTGGTTCTGCGGCAAATGAACCAGGTCCTGGTATCGACCATAGAGAAACAAATGCATAGAGTATTGCCCGCTTCACAGACAATCACATCGTCCATGCGAGACCTGTCGTGCTAGTATCCGCATTCATTCAGTCGTTGATTCGATGGGGCTTCCGGATATGAGTTACAAGGTAAATGATCTGAGTCAGCAGCATTCTGTTTTCAACCAGTACATGGCTGAAATCAGGGATGTGACCGTGCAGACAGACAGTATGCGGTTCCGGCGTAACCTTGAGCGTGTGGGTGAGATCATGGCTTACGAGATCAGTAAGACGATGGATTACGAAAGGCGAACCGTCAGCACACCCCTGGCCGATTCAGAATGCAGTGTGCTGACTTCACAGCCCGTGTTGGCAACCATTCTGCGTGCGGGCTTACCCCTGCATCAGGGCTTCCTGAACTATTTTGACCAGGCTGAAAACACCTTCGTGTCCGCCTACCGGATACACCATAACGACGATGACGATTTTGATGTGGAGGTTGAGTACCTTGCCAGTCCGGATCTTGAGGGAAAAACCGTCATTTTGTGTGATCCAATGCTGGCAACCGGTTCTTCCATGGTGCTTGCATACCGGGCATTGCTGGAGCGGGGCACACCCCAGCATGTTCACGTGGCAACGGTGATTGCCTCTGAACAGGGCATCGGGTATGTGCAAAACAATATGCCCGCAGAAACAACTATCTGGACAGGTGCGGTGGATAAGGAGCTCACTTCCAGATCCTATATAGTTCCCGGTCTTGGTGATGCGGGCGACCTCGCTTATGGTAGCAAGCAATGACTTAAGTCAATCGATTGGAGATGTGCGCAGATACAATACGCTTATGGAAAAATAAGCTTCTGAAGACTGATGAATGCCTTTGATCGGATAGTCAGATCCACCCTGGCAGGTGGCATACCATTAACGATATTCATACTCGCAATTGTGGCCGGCATCGCGGCACTGCAGTTTACCCCCCGCGAAGAAGAGCCCCAGATCGTAGTGCCCATGGTGGATGTGCTGATCGAGGCGCCCGGGTTGAGTGCTGAACAGGTCGAGCGTCAGGTTGCGACTCCAGTTGAAAAACTACTTGCGCAGATACCCGGTGTTGAGCATGTTTACTCCACTTCCAGTACCGGCAGGGCGGCCGTGACCCTGGCCTTTTATGTGGGTGAAGATCGCGAGATCTCGATTCTCAACACCTATAACAAACTCTACGCCAACCAGGACAAGGTTCCCGGAGTGGTGTCCCGGTGGATGTTGCGGCCGATCGAGGTCGATGACGTGCCGATCATGCTGCTTGCACTGTGGAGTGACAGTCCGGATCGCTACGGTGGTTATGAGCTGCGGCGATTGGCAGAAGACGTTTCAACCTATCTGCAGGGAATCGACGAAACCAGTGAAGTCAACGTTGTAGGCGGTCGGCCTCGTACCGTCAGAATCCTGATCGACCCGGAGAGCATGGGTGCACGCAGAACAACGGCAGCGGATATTTTCAATGCACTTAAAATTTCCAATGTTTTGCAGGCCGTCGATCAGTGGGCTTTCAACAATGAATCCATTGTTTTGGAAAGTGGTGACTTTGTCCGTAGTGTCGACGAACTTGAATCCTTTGTGGTCAATATCATTGATGGTGTCCCGGTTTACCTGGGCGATATCGCGGAGATCATTGATGGGCCTGCCGAACCGGATCAGTATACATGGATGGACTTCGCACCCGGTCATCCTTCGTTCAGTGATGCCAACGCTGCCCACCCGATGGTCAGCATCAGCGTTGCCAAGCAAAGAGGCAGTAATGCGGTTTCAGTTGCAGAAGATGTCCACCAGTTAATGGCCAGGTTACAGCGAGAGGTGTTGCCGGATGAAATCCACCTTGAAATTATTCGTGATTACGGTAAAACAGCCGATGAGAAGGTCAATAACCTCACCTCCAGCCTGGGGTTTGCCGTATTCACTGTTGTGCTATTTATCGGTGTATTTCTTGGTTGGCGACCGGCGCTGGTGGTTGGTCTGGCGGTGCCAATCTGTTACGGGGTAACGCTGGCACTTGACCTGGTGTTTGGCTACACCATCAACCGCGTCACTCTGTTTGCGTTAATTCTGTCCCTGGGTCTGCTGGTCGATGACCCGATAACAGGTGTGGATAATATTTCTCGTTTCATCAATTCGAAGGGCGGTGATATCAAGGATCGGATCGTCGCAGCGATGGCGGAAATTCGTGTGCCCTTGTTGATGTCAACCGTGACTATTGTGCTGGCATTTATACCACTGGCATTTATCACCGGCATGATGGGGCCGTATATGGCACCCATGGCGTTCAATGTTCCAGTAAGTGTTATTACCAGCACCGTTGTAGCTTTTCTGGTTACACCCTGGCTGGCCAGTCGGGTGTTGAAGGAAAGTAGGGCGCCGGAATCCGCAACTCCTGGTACAGGCAGCAATGGAGTCTATCAACGCTTGATCGGTCCCCTTTTGAATGACCGGCGTAAATCAAAAGCGGTCTTGTGGTTTGTTGGAATTCTGTTTCTGTTGGTTGCCGCGTTGCCCGTATTTCGGCTGGTTCCTCTAAAACTTCTACCTTTCGATAATAAAAATGAACTGCAGATTGTTATCGATATGCCGGAAAGCAGCAGCCTGGAGCACACCGCTGCCATCGCCCGCCAGGTCTCGTCAAAGATCAGCCTGCTGCCCGAAATCAGGGCGATTGCGGTCTATGTGGGCACACCGTCACCGATTGACTTCAATGGCATGGTGAGGCGCTATTATCAACGCACAGGTTCGAATATGGCTGATATGCGACTTACCCTGGTTGACAAAGATTTGCGTGAGCATCAGTCGCATGCCGTGGTGCTGCGTTTACGTCAACTCCTCAAACCCATGAACGTTGATGGTATCAACATCAAGGTGGTTGAAGTGCCGCCTGGTCCACCGGTTATGAGCACCCTGGTGGCAGAGATTTATGGTGAGTGGCTGACACCATACAGCCTTCAGCAGGAGGCAGCGCAAACCCTGATGGCGCGACTGGAGCGTGAACCTTTCGTGGTTGAGACAGACTCGACCGTGCAGGCTCCCCAGCAACGCGTTCGTTTTATAACTGACAAGCAGAAGGCCGCTCTTTCGGGCGTTGCAACAAACGACATCAACAATACGCTACTGATGGCCAACAAGGGCTACCAGGCAGGGTTTTTGCAGCTACCGCGTGAATCGGTACCGTTACCCATTGAAATGCGGCTTGCACCCTGGGAGCGGGTCAGCATCAATGACTTCGAGCGATTACAGGTCAAGGGCCGTCCGGGTATTGTGCAGCAAAGTTCACCTCAGGGGCTGGATAGTGCACCTCAACCGCTTGTAGCGATCGGCGAACTGGGCCACTTTGAGTACGGCATGGTAGATCAACCCATTCACCGGAAGGACTTGCGTCCTGTTGTATATGTCACTGCCGAGGTATCCGGGCGTACACCGGCTGAAGTCATTGCGGACGTCAGTGCCGACCTGGGATCGATGAAACAGGAAGGCAGGGATTGGCGTATGCGAAGCTTTATCAATAGCGGGGGCAGGGATCCCTGGCATATGCAGGAGGATATTTCGATCTCCTGGACCGGAGAAGGCGAGTGGAAAATCACACTCGATGTCTTTCGTGACATGGGACTGGCCTTTGTTTTTGCACTCATTGCAATATTTGTAGTGCTTCGCTTCCAGACAGCATCCACCACCTTGTCACTGATTATCATGTCTGCAATACCATTGACCATCATTGGTATTTTTCCGGGATTCTGGATGCTGAACATGGTCGGAGAAAGGGAAATTGCGGGAGCACCTGAACCTGTTTTATTTACTGCGACCGCGATGATTGGCATGATTGCCCTTGCGGGGATTGTGGTTCGTAATTCTTTGATACTGGTTGAATTTATTGATCAGTCCCGGGCCAGGGGCCTGGCGTTGAAAGATGCCTTGCTGCAGGCTGGGTCAGTCAGGATGCGACCAGTGTTGCTTACCGCCGGAACCACGCTGCTGGGCAACCTGATTATTACACTGGACCCGGTTTTCAGTGGCCTGGCACTGGCAATCATGTTTGGGATTGTTGCCTCGACCTTGTTTACGCTTGTAGTCGTTCCGGTGGTTTACCTGCTCGTTTTTGAACGACCTGGAAAGGATGAAATCAGATTATGAAAAAGATCGTTTTTCCCTTGCTTGCGATTGTTGCCCTGTTGCTGATGATTGCATGGATGGCGGGTTTGTTTGTTGAAAAAATTCCCCCGGGTATGGATACGGTGATTCAGTCAAATACCGGTGAACCGATAGCCGTGGAAGCCAGGTCTGTCATCATTATCGAGAAAGTACCGGCTTCCGTGGAGGCTGCGCAGACAACATTGATTTCGTCGAGATTGCTGGCCAGGATTGTAGCGGTCAGGGTTCGGGCCGGGGATACGGTCAAGCGGGGCGATCTGCTGTTGGAATTGGAGAACTCAGATATCAGTGCACAGGTACAACAAGCTGAGGCCCAAATACGCTCGACCACTGCCAGGATGAATGAAGCGCGGCAGAATTTGGGTCGCGTCGAAGAGTTACAGGCTGGCGGGGTAATGTCAGTTGCCGACCTTGAGAAGGCACAGGCCATTTATGAAACACTGGTTGCTGAGCACGCCGGTGCCAAACAGGCATTGGAAGAGGCCAAAACAGCACTGGGCTATACCGAAATCGTTGCGCCGTTTGACGGTCGTGTGGTTGACCGGTTCGCAGAGCCGGGTGATACGGCGCAGCCCGGCACCAAGCTGTTGGCTTTATATAATCCGCTTAGCCTGCGGGTCGAAGCCCAAGTTCGGGAAGTCCTGGCGCTCAAGCTGGAAACTGGGCAAAGCCTGCAGGTCGAAATTCCCTCGTTGCAGAAGATAGTGGATGCGGTTATCGAAGAACGGGTACCGGCCGCGGACCCGGGGTCACGCAGTTTTCTGGTCAAGGCAGGTATTGCTTTTGACAGGAGTCTGTTGCCGGGGATGTACGCACGCTTGCTGGTTCCAGCCGGTACCGGAAAACAGCTGCTGATCCCCGCTGATCGCGTGGTACACGTGGGACAACTGGATCTTGTGTGGGTTTACCAGGATGGTCAGAGTTACCGCCGGTTTGTACGCATCGGACAGGTTCTTCAAGATGACCGGATTGAAATTCTGTCAGGTCTGGCCGAGGGTGACCTGGTACTACCGCTTCCCTGAAAGTGACAAAAAGACGTCGCGGTCCAGCCTGATTAGCTCTATCCTGAGTGAGGTTTTTGCAGGAGCAATCAATGAAACTGACCATTCGACATCTATTGCCAGGAATCTTCCTTGCATTTGTAAGCGTGCAACTGGCGGCGGACGAGCTATCGGACATCGATAACTATCTTCAATACAGTCCGTCTTTTTCGAGTTCGGGCCAACCGGATGCAGCACAGCTTAAAGCGCTTTCAAAAGCCGGTTTTGAACGCGTGATCTACATTGCGTTTACCGATAATAAAACGGCAATTGAATCCGAAGATCGTGTTGTGAAGTCACTGGGTATGGATTATGTACATATCCCCGTGGACTTTGAAGAGCCAACGCTCGATGATTTTGAGGACTTCGCAGCGGTAATGAACCGGAACGGGGACATCCGCACACTGCTGCATTGCCAGATCAACCTGCGTGCGTCCACCTTCAGTTTTCTTTACCGGGTGATTTATGGGGGCGTGCCGATGTCTGAGGCAAAATCAGATCTTGATACGATCTGGCAACCCGATAGGGTCTGGTATCAGTTTATAGTTGATGTACTGCAAAGCCACGGCTTGTCTGACAAGTGCGACGATTGTGACTGGGGAGTTAATGAGTTCAAAGACTGAATTCAGGGTGTTTTGTAGTCCAGCACAATGAGCATGCGTTTTTTTCAGCCTTTCTATCCAGTTGGCCTCGTAACGTTCGCGGTACTTTTGGCCGCATACAAGGCCGCTCGCCTGGTGATAGAAATGGGTGCAGACTGGGTCTCGTTTTTTACACTTATGGGGCTGGATGCACTCTACATTTCATTGCTCCTGCTGATTGCGCTGCTGCATGCTCATACCCGTCAACAATGGTTGCGAGTTGTTTCGTGGATACTGCTGGTGCTCATGACGCTTTTCTACCTGGTAGACAGCTTTGTTCTACTGGCACTGGATGAGCATGCACGTCTGTTTGAAATCGGTCGTTACGCACCTGAGTGGGGTGTTGTTCTAAGCTTTTTTGATGCCAGGGCTTACCTGGCAATTTTGTTTCTTCTGGCCTCGATGTTTGTGTTTCTCGCACCCGTGCGGGTGGTGAAGAAATTCGGCCTTTTGTTGTTGCTGATTGCGCTGTTTTCCGCCGTTTTGAGTGCTGTTTATGCACCCCGCCCATTGCGGCCTTATGCGATGCTTGGTATCGAGGAAATACTTGCGGGATTTGGCACAAAGCAAGAGTTGACCTTCTATTCAGAGCAGGAAATAGCATTCTATGCAGGATTGAAACAGGATGCGGTGGCCATTCCGCAGTCGAAACCCGACATCATCCTGTTGGTTGTAGAATCCCTGTCATCCATCAATTCAGACAAGGTGTCAGGAACCCCGGGGTTTTTGGATGGCTTTGACAAGCTGGCGGAAGAGGGCGTTTTGTTTAAAAATTTCTTCGCTAACCACCAGGCCTCAGAGGGAGGTCTGATCGCCTTGTTGGGTGGTTTTCCCCCGATACACTTTCCCACTGCCACACCTTATATGTTTGACGAGTTTGCTGTTCAGCCATCTGTTGTCGACGAGTACCAGCAGCAGGGCTATTTTGCAGACTTTCTGACCAATGCAGACCTGGGGTTTATCGGGCTGGATCATTTTCTAAGAGGACTGGGACTTGATCGCAGCAGGGGCAGGGATGAGGTTGCAGAGATGCGCTTGGCGCCGCGGGTAGTTCAGGATGCACCTTCGGATGCTTATCTTTACCGTGAAGCGCTGATATCGATTCCGGAGTTGATGGCTTCACCTCAGCCTTTTTTGCTGACCATTGCTACCACCAGTACTCATTTGCCATATAGCCATCCTTCGGGTGGTCCGGACACACCCGAGGCCGTATGGGACTGGAGCCTTGAACAGTTACTTTTATTCTATTCACAGCTGTCGGACATCCGCTTCTTTGATAACGGAGTTTTACTGATTACCGGTGACCACCGGCAAATGCGTCCGGTGAGCAAAGCTGAAGTTGAACGTTATGGTGGTAGCGCACGGGCACGTGTGCCGTTACTGTTGATCGGTAAGAATTATCCACGCGGACATATTGATAACCGTTTTTTTCAACAGTCGGACCTGTTGCGTAAGTTGGGATTAATCAGCCGGCCAGAGACCAGGCTCTCACCTCACCCGGTTTGGGTTGAACGTTATAACCGAAAATATGGTCGCGTTGAGCTTATTAACAATTTGAGTGTTTTTGATGAGTCCGACCAGGGTCGTCATGAGTACCGGATCAAGGTTCCGGGTAACCGAAGTGAATGGCTGGGTGAGAAGCCAGAGTTTGCCCGTCAGGTGGAAATCGCTATTCATACCCAGCGAAGCCAGCACCAGCATATCCGTAATTCATTGGATAAGCCGTCAAATGCCAGCCACTGAATGGCCTTGCAGGAAAAAGCAACGGGGTTTTGTCAGGTGGTTCCGTTTTTGGGTGTAAATGGGATTCGGATACAAATGGTCAGACCATGAGGCTCAGTGTGACTCAGTTTGATGGAATGCTCCGAGCCGTAGAGCGTGGCCAGCCGTTCCCGGGTATTTCTAAGCCCTACACCCTTCGCATCCGGAATCTCGTTATTGACCAACTCGCAACCCGGTCCATCGTCACTCACTTCCATCAATAGATCGCCGGCAAATACCTTGGCGGATATCTTCAGATGTCCACCGCCTTCCGCCCGGGCAATACCATACTTGATGGCGTTTTCAATCAGCGGTTGTAGCAACAGGCTGGGAATCAATGCCTCTGTTGATTCGTTGTCAATATCCACTTCAAGAGAAAGACGTTCTTCAAAGCGTACCTTTTCAATATCAAGGTAAAGTTGCAGGGCCTGCAACTCCTGTTTCAATGTGATTTTCTGCATGGGATCATTATCAAGTGAATAACGCAGAAAACTGGATAGCTTGGTGACCATGCGGTTGGCCAGCTCTGTATTTTGTTCCAGCACCAGGGTAGAAATGGCATTGAGTGTATTAAAAAGAAAGTGCGGGTTTAACTGGTAACGCAGCATCTTCAGTTGTGCCTCATGCGCCATCGCGGCAGATCTGAGTGCGCTTTCGCGGACTTCCTGAAATACCCGGTATGACTTGATTGCAAAATACAGGGCACTCCAGGCAAGGATGAACGGATAGTTGCTCCAGAAGAGGCTTGCATATTCCATCTTCATGAGAACTTCCGAAAATTCTCCAATTTTCTCAGACCAGTCCTTCCAGTCCTTTGTTTGTTGTATCCACCCCGTGTATACGTAGCTGCGAAACTCGATCCATGCGTAAGTGGCAAGTGCGCTACCCCCCAGTAGTCCGATGGCTTGTACCCAGATCGCCCGGTTCCAAAGAAACCGGTAAAGGTAGCGTAGAGGCAAGGAAACGATCATGCCGAAAACACTGATGATTACGACATAAATGGCATAATGAGGTGCCAATTCAACTGACCACGATGAGGTGTACAGGTATTTACCAAAAAGTCCCCACGCAGCCCAGCCACCCACATGGAGTATCCAGAACAGGTTTGGTCGGTTCTTTATGATAGTTTTCAGTTTCACGAGGCGATTTTACATCTTTGACAAGGTAGAAGTACCGCAACTTAACCTCTTGCCAATGCGGTTTGTCTCAAATCAATGGTTTTAGCTTTCCTCAGAGCCAAATGAAGGGGTGTGTTTGAGATTAATGGACATCAATGTCTGCCAGGGCTAAATTGAGGATCACAAAGTCTGGTGGTTTTAAGATGTTTCAAGATTTGAAAATGTGTGGCTATTCAACAAAAGCATGCTTGCCAATTGTGTTGGTCATACTTACAGCTAGTCCGCTGGGCGCGCAGGATCTCAAAATAACTCCTGTCAATATCTATGGAGATGGAAATCCGTTCAATGGTATTGAAGATAGTCGTGAACAGGTCAGAGAAGTTGAACCGGGAAAGACAGGTCATGCCGATCAGCGTATGGGCACGGGTACTATCAGCTGTGACGGGAAGTTTCGCGGCACAGCAATTGTTGCTGATACCCGGGAGTTTGCACCTGATTTACAAGGAGTTGTGTTGGTGAGTGCCGCACACGTGCTTTATAATCTTGACAAAAAGAAGTTGTTTCGACGCTGCGAATTTCACTTCATGGGCTGGAGTAGAGTCACTGGTTACCAGTCAAAAATTGACCTGAAGAATGTGCGTTTGGGTGATTTTGATCCTCGACAGGGAACAAGTGGCCCCGGGTTTGGTGAGGGTGACTGGGCTTTTATCTATCTGCGCAAGCCCTGGAAGAACTTCAATCCGGACCAGAGCATCAGGTTGCGGGAGTTTTCATTCTCACAGTCAGAATCTTATCTTCAGTCAGGTGGTGAGTTCCGCTTGCTGGCATTTGATTCAAAAGCTGGTTTTATCAGTGAGAGCAGCAGTTGTAGGGTGATTGAGAGCAGGCGTGATGATCTGGGCGGTGGCACCTGGAAAGGGCAGTTACTCGATGACTGTGATTCTGCCGATGGTGCATCAGGTGGCGGGATACTCGCTGTAATGAACTATCAGTATTTTATGATCGGCATACGCACTGGTTCACACTGGAGTGAGCAGGTATATCCCGTTGACTCATATCCGTTCGGGCCACCGGCTGGATCTGGCTGGGATCGTCGATTGAATACAAATTTTGGCCGCGCATTAAATGCTGACCTATTGCATAAATTAGAGGAATATATTCAGCTACTTAAATGAAATTTTCTTCCAATGTGAATTGTATCGGTTAGCGTATGATTTACCTCGCCACTGACATACAAAAAGAAAAATGTATGTCTTGTGCTATAATTTAATTGAAGGTTCGTTGTCCTGATTGATAACGTTAAGGACGTAGTGTTAAGGATGACGAAACAGATACAGGCTAGGCTCGGAGTTCGTTGGGTCCGTTGCAAAGCAGTAAACGCCAAGTACGGCACTTCCTGATCGTAAGAGTTTTTTCGTTGGGACGACAGACAGGTAAGGCAGGGATAGCACACGTCAGACTGTAATCGATGAAAATTGGTTGCTTCGGTTTCTTTCTCAATTCGCACTGAGTTTTGCAAGTATGACCACTTAGGTGATTATACTTTGCGTTTGTTTAAAACGGGTGTTTGGGGCGAGGAGGATAACCATGTTTTTTTACACTGCATTATTTGTTGCCAGCGTGATCGCGTCTCTCATTATTTTATACCTTTACAATTCGTTGAAGGATGTAGGCAAGGCCGTTTACAGGGCATTTCTTCCGAGTTCAAAAGAGAAACTGGCCCGTCAGATCCAGGACGCCCCATATCACTCAACCATCAATGACACACCAACCCCGTGGGGTTGGGATGGCCATGCCTCTCCGGTAAAACAGGTAAAGACAGCTTCTCCTTCACCTAGCGACAACGCACCCTGGGGCTGGAAGGGTGGCGATCACCAAGTACGTGAAAACGGTAGCAAAGGTAGCGCTTCGGGTCTTAATGCATTTGGCAACAGTACCGCCAGTGGGCATGCTGCAAAGACGCGCAATCAAGCAAGGGTTGGCTGGCCGTATCGTGAGGAGAAATCTGAATCCGCAGGTAAAGCCTACAAAGTTACTCGGAAAGTAACACTCCAAAGAACCAACTTAAAGACCACAAGTAAACCTTGGGGTTGGTAAAAGCATCGCGCCGGTTGCGCGAGCTTTGCTTAATTTCGAATAAAATACCCCGGCATTTCTATATCCTCGTTGCCGGGGATTTTTATGCCCATCGGTATTTTTTCAACACCCATGCTTTCTTCCGGGAAAGGGCGTAGCAATTCCAGAGCTTCCTGCTTTGGTGCCCTTAACCACTGCACTGCCTCATCCTGATTTCTTAGAATGGCCGGTGAACGGTGGTGTCCAACTGATTTCAAAACTTCATTGGGTTCAACGGTGATTATGCTGACGCTCAGTTTTTTTGCACCATCTTCAGTCGTAAACCAACTGCCCAGTCCGCATAATAACCAGAAGGGTGCGTGTAAAGGAAGTACGGCATAGGGTATCTGGGGACGGACGCGGCTATCAAACTCATAAAACCAGGAAACCGGTATCAGCACCCTGGAATTTTTTGACCAGGCACCCATATAGGATGGCGCAAAAGCAGACCCACTATGACGCAGCCTGGCATTTGCAGTAGAGATGAGCTTGCCGTTTTTGTTACGCGGCAATTGACCACGGGACCAGTAGGGTAAGAAAGGCCAGATGGCCTCTGTGGGCCGCTCAATATCACCATCGGCGAATATCGTCGGCAGTGTTTCCCAGACCATAGAATCCGGTTCGGATTTTCGCCGTAGACGGGAAGGGGATATGTTTATTCTGCTGGCAGGGTCGGGGGGGAAAGCAGAGTCAGGTGTCAGGCTGGTGGCCCACGCATATACGTCCTTCCATTTCAGGTGTGATACTGCTGCTTTTCCACACATGGTCCTGGCATTCCCCGCTAACGATTATAAACTCAGACTAAGTGCACCTCATCCGAATTGAACTTTGATCCTCAAAACTTCATCATCGCGATAATTTCATTAGGTGTTTTACCATTCAACTTTCTGAATAATCTATCCTTATCCTGACGCAGACTCATATCCTGGGTAAGAATAACTCCAAGGGCTTTATTAAGCTCATCAGCCTCGGTATTGCCGGCCTGTTGCCTGACTCTTTCAATACTTTTGTTAACTTCCTCCTGTGAGGAGAAATCGACCGGTTGATTCATCACCGATCCTTGCCCGTCATGCATTTCCTTGACTGCAGGTTTTGCTGCTGAAGCATCTGCTGTTTGTACATTTTTTGCTTTCGTTTCAGTGGCTTTATCCTGTTCCGCACATGCCGCTAGCAAGAACAAAGTGATTGTGACAATGGAGGCTGTCGTTAAAATATTTCTAAACATTATGTATCCTTTTTGGGTGGGTTTCGGACAATTGCCGCAGCTTTCGACCGCTTCGATTCAAGATGATTCCACGGGAATCAGATTTTCGCGACAATTACCTTGTAGTTTTCATTTACAGCAAGTTCACTAAATCGTTTGAAGCGCTTCGACAACCAGTTTTCGTAGGGCAGGTGTATGTTGGCGACCATGATTAATTGACCACCGGGTCTTATATGTTTGTGCACCGAATCCAACAAGCGCATACCCAGACGGTTATCGGTCTTAACACCCACGTGTATGGGTGGATTACTGACAATAAGATCAAAGCTGCCTGTGACTTCCGTCAGTCCGTCTGATGCCAGTACACCCGCAATTAGCCCGTTAGCTTCCAGGGTTTCTTTACTGGACCTGACAGCTAACGCACTGGTATCCAGAAGGGTGACCCGCGTGTGCACGTGGTGAGTGGCGATACAGGCACCGATAAGGCCCGCACCACAGGCAAAATCAAGTACATCGCCTTTCAGTTCCAACTTTGCAAGTGTGTCCAGTAACAAGGCGGTGCCGTCATCGAGGCGGCCATTCGCGAAAACGCCGGGATAGGATAAGACCTGGATCTCACTATCAGCACAGTCCATCACCCAGTGATGGCGGTAGTTTAAGGGATTGAAACGATCCTGGTTTAAACGTGTAGTTGCCTCATACAGGCTGCAATGGCGTGCATTATCAACTTTTCTTATCTGCGTAAAATGCAATTTCAGAAGTTTATCTGCGGATTTGATTCCCGCCTTGTTTTCACCTGCCAACCATAACACGCCGTCTTCTGCCAACAGATCAGCCGCACAGTCCAACAGCATGGCCAGCAAGGCTTTCTGACGTGGCAAGTTAACAATAACCCGATCGTATCTAACGCGGGTGTCTGGAAATGCAGAGAACTCGATGTCTACACCGGTCCTTTGCAGTGAGGCGTAACAACCGCGATCCTGGCTGAATAACTTCAGTGACTTACACCGTGGATTCAACGCGCGCCAGCAATCATCCGTCTCGGGGTTGATCCACAAGACAGTGCCACCTGGTTTAATTCGGTGAAGGTTTCTCTCGATGATTTGACTAACAGCAAACACGTGTGCGCTTATGAAACCTTGCTCAGGATTCCGCCAAGGTCATATTCATCCGCCTCAGTTATTTTTACATCGACCCGGTCACCAACTTTCAAGTGCTGAGCATCCTGGACATAAACCTGGCCATCAATTTCCGGTGCGTCCGCAAAGCTACGTGCAATGGCAACATCTCCATCAAACCCGTCAATGAGTACCTGCTGCACACTGCCTATTTTTGCCTGTAACCTGTTATGGCTGATTTCTGCCTGTAACTGCATAAATGCCTGCTCACGTTCCGCCATCACGTCAGACGGCACGGCGTCGGGCAGATCGTTGGCCCGTGCGCCATTCACCGGTGAATACTGGAAACAACCAACGCGGTCGAGTTGAGCCTCATTTATGAAATCCAGCAATTGTTCAAAATCGTCGTCGGTTTCACCGGGGAAACCAACGATAAAGGTGCTGCGCAGGGTGATATCAGGACAAATCTCACGCCACTTCTTGATACGGGTCAGGGCATTTTCAGCCGCTGCAGGACGTTTCATCAGTCGGAGAATACGGGGGCTGCCATGTTGTAACGGTATATCGAGGTAAGGCAAAACCAGCCCGTCGGCCATCAGCGGTATCAGTTCATCAACGTGGGGATAAGGGTATACGTAATGCAGCCTGACCCAGGCGCCGAGGCTACCCAATTCACGGCTCAATTCGGTGATTCGGCTTTTAACCGGTTTGCCACCCCAGAAATCAAGTTTGTATTTCAGGTCAGCACCGTAGGCGGAGGTGTCCTGGGATATCACCAGTAACTCTTTGACGCCTGAATCAACCAGGCGCTCAGCCTCACTGAGTATGTCGCCGGCAGGTCTGCTATCAAGTTTTCCGCGCATGGAAGGAATGATGCAGAAAGTACATTTATGATTGCAGCCCTCTGAAATTTTCAAATAAGCATAGTGTCTTGGTGTCAGCTTAATACCCTGTGGTGGCACCAGGTCAATAAAGGGGTCATGATCTTTTTCAAACGGTGCATATTGATGGACTGCGTCGACCACCTGCTCATATTGTTGCGGGCCACTGACTGAAAGAACGGAAGGGTGGAATTCGCGAATCTCTTTTTCATCGACTCCCATGCAGCCGGTGACGATAACCCGGCCATTTTCATTCAGTGCTTCGCCAATGGCGTTCAGGGATTCCGCGCGTGCGCTATCGATGAAACCACAGGTATTAACCACCACCACGTCGGCGCCATCATAGGTAGGTGCGATTTCATAACCATCGGTTCGGAGCTGGGTCAATATACGCTCGGAATCGACCAAAGCCTTGGGGCAGCCAAGACTTACAAAGCCAACTTTGGGGTTGTTCACAGTATTAATTATTCCTGTTGTCAGGTTGGAAAGATAACCAATTCACCGTTAGGAAGGCGACCCGAAATTCACGTCCAACCAGAGTAATGGCATCAAGTAAATCGTTCTCTGATCCTGCAGGTCGCATTTTTCTTTTAATTGCTCAGTTCATTGAGTGAAGATAAATACGGTTACCTTCAGTATCAACAATAATTGCGAAATATCCAATTTCTGGAGATATCTGCCGTTTTTCTGTCACGATAGTGCCACCTGCGGCTTCAACCCGGTTCAACACATCAAGCAGATCAGAACCTCCATTCAAGTAGAGTTTAGCCCCGCTTTGGGAAGGGATGCATCCATCGCCGGTGACAACTGCGCCACCAATACCGGCACCCGGTTCGTGCTGAAAAAACCCCATCTTGATATGGCCCATGTCACGGGTTGGCATATCGGATGCATAAATCTCACTATAGAAGCGGACAGCCCGTTCAAAGTCCGTGGCCGGAATTTCGAACCAGTTAATGGCACTTTTCAGTTTTTCCATGTTCCTGCACACCTCGTGAAAAGAAGAACAGGAAGTATAGCCCAGGACCTGTGCGTGTGCGCACGGGTCCTGTTTTATTTAGTGGGAAGAGGAGGTGATTGTGACGGTGTGGGTTTCAAGGTCTCCCGGGAGAAAGAAACTGGTCCGGTCGTCCGGCATAGTGGTTTTCAGGGTGCGATTCTTCCGATTACGTTTAATATCCATGACGAGTTCATCGCCGGATTCGAAGCCGCGTAATGCACGCATGAACTCAGCTGGAGAATTTACCTCGGTTTCACCTACCTGCAAAATTACATCACCGGACTTCAGTTGCAGATCATTGTCCGTCCTGGCTTTCAAAACCAGTACGCCGCGGTCTGTTTTGAAATATTCACCCAGGCCGGGATCAATTTCGGCCAACTGCAATCCCTGCGCCATGGGCCAGCCAAACCAGACATTGGTGTCTTCCAGTGCGAAATGACCCAGTTCTGACATTTCATGAAGTTCAATTTCCCATTCGTCGGCTCGCGGTGCATCCATGGAGGACTCTCTCAAGGCTCGCCGTTTTTCAATCTCCGTCCGCATTTGATCTATCTTCGCAGTCATTTCAACGGTATCTATATCGGGTACAACGATTCGTTCAATGGTAATGACATTTTCAGGTGAAGCAGGAGAGTGTGGTGACCTTACAGATGCTGTCACATGGGGTGGCCTGGGAGCGGTAGGGAAGCGGGTCACGGACTGCCAGCTCAGCGGCTCCCGGATTTCCGGAACCACTGTTAAATCCAGTACCTTATCCCCGCGTTCGACCGAGATGATTAAAGGTTTATCGGCCTCGACATCACGCATTGCAACGCGAAGCCCGTCTCGTGCATCTTCTATTTCATCAATGTCTTTGAGCACATGCCCCCCAACGGCGATAATAACGTCGCCCTGTTTGATACCCGCGCGTTCGGATGGACCATCCGGTGAAACACCCAGAATCTCGACACCCTTTTCATTGGCATCGCCAAGAATGACGCCGATAACGGGTCTTTCAGAAGTGCGTATGACATAGCTTGCCCTGTGCCGGTCGGCGCGGGCACGGGCCAATTCACGATTGACAAGTGCAATTTCACGAGAAGTTTCCTGCAGTTGCCTGCGTGCATGGGTCAGTTCCTCATGCATTTTCTCCATTTCGGCTTCACGTGCAGCCCGGGCCTCAACGCTTTGTTGTGCTGACAACTTACGCTGCTCGGAAGCCTGCATGAGTTGCTCCTGCGCTTTTTCCATTGACGCCTCTGCCGCAAGACGCTGCTCCTTTGCAGTAGACATTGCCTTCTCGTATTCCGCTTCGAGCCGGGCCTGTAATTCGGCCTCCTCAGCCAGTTCAGCAGACTCACTCTCCGCAGATGCCGTTGCAAAATTGACCTGTCCAAGCAATAGCAGCGCTGCAAATGCCATCAGGGTTTTCCGATATTTCATTGATATGTGCCTCGTAATATAAATCAAAGTGACGCCATGCGGCCGTAGTCAATTTCCCATTGCTGTTGGTAAATCTGAGCCAGATCCAGCATGAGGTTGACACGTTGTCCCCACAGGTCGATCGAGTCGGGTGTCAAACTGAGCTCCCTGTCCACCTGTGCTATCAGGTCTTCAAGTTCTGCCACATAAATTGCGGATTCAGCGGGCATCGAGTTGGTTTCCTGTCGCAATTCTTTAACCTGTGCTTCCATATTCTGTGACAAGCCGATAAGCGCGTTAATGTTGTCTTCTATTGGTACAGACGCAGACCCGGTCTCCAACGTCGCAAACTCCTGCCCAGGTGGTTTACCCGCTGTGTCGATGCCGTTGTTGTTCATTACCAGGCTAATGACCAGTACAAGGCTTGCAGCCACCGCCAGCCACCCACCTGTGCGTTGCCAGTTCCGTTTGCTGGCCTGGTTGGTCTGCAGTGCAGACTCGATCTGGGCCCAACCGTCATATCCGGGCTCAATGGCTTCAAGATCACTTAATCCAAGCGGGTCAGATGTGCTTTGCTTTGAATGATCGTGTGTAGTCATGTTCTTCTCTTTACGCAGTTGCGTTTAATGTCAGGGTTTGGGCTTTGGGCGTATCGTTGCCGGAGATCAGTATTCTGAGTTTGGCGCGGGCGCGGTTTAGACGTGTCTTGGAGTAGCTTTCTGTTTTGCCAACCAGTTGGGCAATTTCAAGGTGTTTATAGCCTTCCACATCATGTAGCCAGACAACCATACGGTCTTCGTTGTTCAATTGCTGCAGAGCTTGCTCGAGATCCATACATTGTCCAAGGCCATCCTGGTCACCTTGGCCTGGACACATGTAGTCTTCCAGTTCAACGGCGTCGTGACGCGGTAGCTTACGTAGCGCGCTAATCGCGTGATTTACTGTCACCCTCCGCAACCATCCCCAAAAGGGTGAATCACCACGGTACTGCTTGATTCTTTTAAAGGCGTTGATGAATGCTTCCTGGGTCACGTCCTGGGCCAGCTCCCGGTGATTACAAATTCGAATTGCCACGGTAAATACTTGTTTGTGATAGATGCGATAGATCTTTTCACAGGCACGCATATCTCCGCGCTTTGCGCCAGCGAGCGTCAACTCGTCAAGTTCCATGTTGAAGCCTGATCTCTTCATCGCTTAGTAAGACGCCGGTGATTGGAAAAGGGTCGCAGAGATTTGCATAATATTTACTAGTTTAACAAAGCCAAAAAAAACGGCCGCTGTAATGCGGCCGTCTTCGTTGCTTTCGCTCAAAAACCCCTACCAGATTTTAACCCGGTCTTCAGGGGGCAAATACATTCCGTCGCCTTCCTTAACATCAAATGCTTCGTAAAACGCCGGTACGTTGACTGGTGCACCATTAGTACGGAACTTGGGTGGGGAGTGCGGGTCGACTGTCAATCGCTGCTTAGCTTCAGCGTCCCGGGCTTTGGAGCGCCATACCTGTGCCCAACCCAGGAAGAAGCGCTGATCGCCGGTCAGACCATCGATGACGGGCGCCTCTTTGCCCTCCAGAGACATCTTATACGCAAGGTGCGCAATGCTGAGACCGCCAAGATCACCAATGTTTTCACCGGAAGTGAATTGACCATTAATGGTTAGGCCGTCAATCACCACGTAGCCGTCATACTGGGCTGCCAGTGCATTTTTGCGTACATCAAACTTCTCTGCATCCTCTTCGGTCCACCAGTCACTCAGGTTTCCGTCACCATCATATTGCCGGCCCTGATCATCGAAACCATGTCCGATCTCGTGGCCAATGACAGCACCGATACCACCGTAATTAACAGCATCATCCGCATTCATGTTGAAAAACGGCGGCTGCAGGATGGATGCAGGAAATACAATTTCGTTCCAGGTCGGATTGTAATAAGCATTGACGGTTTGAGGGTTCATGAACCATTCATTTTTATCAACTGGTGTGTCAAGCTTATTGAGGTTGCGGTTGTACTCATATTCTGCAGCACTTTTTATATTTCCTAGCAGGTCGCCGGCTGTAATATTCATTTTTGAGTAATCGCGCCATTCATCGGTATAGCCGATTTTGGGTGTGAACTTGGATAATTTGACTAGTGCCTGTTGCTTGGTTTCCTCGCTCATCCATTCAAGTTCTATAATGGATTTTTCGTAGGCCTTGATTAAGTTCTTAATCATGGTATCCATACGTGCCTTGGCTTCAGGCTGGAAATGACGATCAACGTACAACTGGCCCAGTAACTCACCCATGTTGCCATTGACTGAGTTCACTGCACGTTTCCACAGTGGACTTGGCTCTGAAACACCGGATAAGCCTTCACGGAAAAAATCAAACCAAAGGTTGAAGTAATCCTCACCCAGAACTGGTGAAAAACTGCTCAGGGTCTGGAAGGTCAGATAGTCTTTCCATTGCTCCAGTCCAGCTTCGGCAATGATGTCATCAGCGGCTTCAAAGAAACTGGGCTGGGAAACGATGTACCGGTCGCGGGCTGGGATGCCTGCGGCATCAAAGGTGATGTCCCAGTTTATTTTTGGTGCCATCTCTTTGAGTTCTTCCAGGGTTTTGGGATTGTAGCCCTTTACCGGGTCACGGTTTTCTTCTTTGGTCCAGAAAACTTCTGCCAGTCTGGTTTCCAATGCCAGCAGACCTTTTGCACGTTCCACGGCATTTTCAATGCCGGCCTTTGTGTATACTTTGGTCACATAATCGAGGTATAACTGACGGCCTTTCACAAACTGCTCATCATCTTTCAGGTAATAGTCGCGGTCAGGCATGGTCAGGCCGGCTTGTGCAATGTACACCACGTTCGTGTCCGGATCTTTTTCATCGGAAAAAATATAACCGCCGATCGGTGACTCCACACCGTAAATACCGAGCGTACTGAATAACCTGTAGATATCGTCAAGCGAACCTGCAGCCTGAATTTCCGCCAATTCGGATGCGATGGCTTCCGCACCCAGTTTGGTCGCAGTCTCGATATCCATATAAGAGTTATAGAAATCCCGGATTTTTTGGGTGGGGCTTCCATTCTTCACGTCCTCTTTGACACTGACCTCCTCGACCAGTGTTCGGATGTCTTTATCCGATTGCTCCCTGAGTGCATAAAATGTGCCCCAGATTGCCCTATCTGCCGGTATTTCGGTTTTTGCTACCCAATTGCTATTGACGTAATCAAAGAAATCATCCTGTGGACGAACGGTGTCGCTAAACTCGGACTGGTCGATGCCACTGGTTAGTTCAGTTGTTGCAGTTACAACTTCTTCGACAGGGGCTGCTGCCCCAGGCTCTGCTTGTGGTGTAACAGCCGCTTGTTCTGGTTCCTGCTGGCAACCATAAAGACCGACAAGAACGGCCAGAGTGATGGTTAACTTGTAGTTCATAACAAAAATTCCTTTAAGGAAGGTGGGAAAATGACGCTACTATATACCTACAGGGCATCTATTGCAGGTGTCGAAAGTTGGGGTATGAAAAAGGAATAAAGATGGGGAGATGGCGGCCTCCACAAAAACCGGGAAGTCCATATATAACACCCGAAGGTGCGGCCCGTTTGCGCGAGGAAGTTCAGTATCTGTGGCGAAAACTGCGTCCGGAGGTTGTCAAGGCACTGGCGGCAGCCGCCGCCGAAGGTGACCGCTCGGAAAATGCGGAATATACCTACCGTAAAAAACAACTGGGTGGCATCGATCATCGTATCCGCTACCTGAGTAAACGAATTGACATCATGCAGATTGTCGATCGCGCGCCATCTGATACTTCGGTTATCCGCTTTGGTGCAGAGATCACCCTCAACACTTCATCCGAGGGCCGTGTGGTTTACCGGATCGTTGGTGTCGATGAGACCGATGCCCCAAAAGGTTTTATATCGATTGACTCACCGGTAGCGCGTGCGTTACTGGGAAAGCGTATCGGTGATAGCACCGAGGTTGAGCTGCCCGAAGAAAGTGTCAAATTCGAAGTCATTTCCATTCACTACCCGTTGGAGACTTGAAGGCTGTAATTACTATCCCCATGTTAATTCCTGTGGCGGCCTTCGGGGGCCACAGGCAGCTTCCGGCCAATTTTTGGCGGAGGTATTTTTAAGACCCTATTGCTTCTAAAGGAGAATAAGGAAATGACTACGTTTGATTTTTCACCGCTTTACAGAACTTCAGTTGGATTTGACCGCCTGGCCTCGTTGATGAGTTCAGCGACCCGCCAGGACCAGGGTAATAGCTACCCTCCCTACAACATTCGTATCACGAGCGAAGACCATTACCGGATTACCATGGCCATAGCTGGTTTTTCCCAGGATGAGATTGATATCACATCCGAGCAAAACCGTTTGCTTGTCACCGGCAATCGTGCGGATTCCGAAGAGCAGGGCGAGTACCTGCACCGCGGCATCGCAACCCGTTCATTTGAGCGCCGCTTCAACCTGGCGGACCATGTGAAGGTGGTAGGTGCCAGCCTTGAAAACGGTCTGTTGCACATTGATCTGGAACGTGAGCTTCCCGAGGCGATGAAGCCGCGCAACATCAAGATCGAAACATCTGCAGCACCTTTGCTGGATATCGATCAGGGCTCTGATGAAAAGGAAGTCCCACAAGTTAAAGATGAAGCAGCCTGATAAGTTCAGCGCTCGGCAGTAAGAACAATGGGGGTGCAGAAACAGCACCCCCATTTTTCGAAAAAAACAATCTCAGATTTCCGGATTTGCATCCGGCCTGATCTGTCGTTAGTCTCACTGGTTTTCAACGGATTTATGTTCATATGAAACGGATTGCCGTTTGGCTTTACCAGGTTTATATCTGGTTAGTATTCTTCCCCGTCGGGTTTATCATTACCCTGATTGCGGGATGGACGACTGTCATGGTCGCCTCAATCTGGACGCCGAGAATTGCCAGTCGAAAAATCGCTGCCAATTGGGCGCGAATACTCTGTTGGATGACACCGGTGAAGGCCACTGTTGAAGGGGCCGAAAATGCAGACCCTTTGCAAACCTATGTCGTGGTGTGTAACCACCAGAGTCAGTATGACATTTTTCTTGTCTACGGCTGGTTAAAGCTGGACCTGAAGTGGGTATTAAAATCGGAATTGCGCAAGATACCTGGGATCGGCATCGGTTGTGAAAAAGCCGGTCATATCTATATAGATCGCAGCAATCCCGAATTGGCCCGAAAGGCCATCCGGGATGCACTTGATGCAGTTGGTGACGGGGTAGGTGTGTTGTTTTTTCCGGAAGGCACACGCAGTCTTAATGGCAAAATGGGGCCGTTTAAAAAGGGTGCATTTCGTGTTGCCATAAACCAAAGATTACCCATTCTACCGATAACCCTGATAGGCACACGGGACATTATGAAAGCAAGGTCCCTGATGATATCCCCGGGCAAAATGCACATGGTCATACATCCGGCTATCGAAGTGACTGGTTCTGAGGGTCCTGAAGAAATGCGTGAACTGATGGATGAAACCAGGCAGGTGATCGCTTCGGCGTTACCGAAAGAGCTACGTTAGTGTTCCTTCAACTTGATAATTGCGATGCATCTGAATAAACCGGATCACCGCGTCACTTCTTCGCCAAGGGCGCAACGAAACTTCAAACTGGCTCTGAAAGTCGCTTTCTGGTTTACCGGTTTTTTGTGGCTGATTCTGATACTTGATGCAGTCCTGGGCCTCGGGTTGGCGAGGTTTGGTCTGAGGCCCAGGCATATGGATGGCCTGATTGGAGTTTTTACTGCGCCATTACTACACTCCGGCGCAGAACACCTGTTTTCAAATAGTCTGCCCCTGATCGTCAGCCTGACAACGGTGCTTTACCTCTATCCAAGGTCAGCGATGCGGGCAATACCGGTCATCTGGATCGGTTCGGGAATGCTGGCGTGGATCATAGGGCGTGAGAGTCTGCATTTTGGTGCCAGTGGATTCGTCTATGGATTGCTGGCCTATGTCTTTATCAGTGGAATTCTGCGACTGGATATGCGTTCAGTAGCTGTATCGGTCATGGTCTGGTTTCTCTATGGCTCCATGATATGGGGTGTTCTGCCAATACGGCCGAATATGTCGTGGGAACTCCACCTGGCAGGGGCAATCCTGGGTGTTGTATTGGCGATTGTGTTCCGGCATTGGGACGTGGCCCCGGTTAAGCGCTACAGCTGGGAGGATGATGACTCGGTGCCTGAGTGGTTTCCGCAAAAAGAGCCGCCTTTGCAGGATTTATCACGCAAAGTAAGCGATCCAGAAAATGCTGCAGCAAAACTATCGTCGCGGAAAGACATTACAAATTCTGATTCTGAATAAACTCCGTCTTGACCTGTCAGTGCAGTGCTTTTACGCTAACCGTCTTCATCCCAGGCAGAGAATGTTTTGAGAAAGGTAGGTCTTGTTTTTTTGTTTCTGTTCACTGCATTCGTGGTGACCGCGTACCTGTTACCTAAACAGGTCCACGTAGAACGGTCAATTGTAGTTGAACGCCCGGCCAGCATGATGTTCGAGTTGCTCAACAGTTACCGTTATTTCAACGAATGGTCCCCGTGGGCCAAACGTGATCCAAAAGCCCAGTTCATTATCTCAGGTCCGAAAGCAGGTGTTGGTGCGCGAATGAGTTGGGTTGGTGAGCCGCACCTGGTGGGATCTGGTTGGCAGGAAATCGTGGTTAGCAAACCCTACGAGTTAATTAACATCAAGCTGGACTTCGATGCCCAGGGTCTCGCAGATACCGGCTTCGCGTTGCTGGCACAGGGAAACAGTACAAGGGTGACCTGGTTCTTTGACTCCGATCTGACGGAAGGTGTCAATTTTCTGGATTCCTTCCTGGCAAGGTATTTCGGTCTTTTATTTGACCGCTGGGTCGGTGGTGATTATGAACAGGGTCTTGCCAGTCTTAAAAAATTCGCTGAATCTTTGCCCATATCCGATTTTACTCCTTTGGACATTGAGCGTGTTCATGTTGATGCGCAAAATATCCTGTTCATTACATCCACCAGCAGCCAGGATCCGGCTGAAATCGCCGGGGCCATGGCGAAGTCATATGCCGCAATCAGTGAATTCATGAACCAGGCTGGTATCGGCATGAGCGGTCAGCCAATGGCTATAACGCGCGCCCTGGCAGGCGGCGGCTACCAGTTTGATGCGGCGATTCCGGTTGAATTTATTCCAACCGGTCTGACAGGTGATATTGAATCAGGTCAGTCACCATCAGGAGCTGCAATCAGGGCCGTTCATCATGGTGATTACGACCAGATGACGCCCACTTATTCAAAACTTGCTGCGTATATGTCTGCCCATGGTTTGAGACAGGGCCAGGTATCGTGGGAACACTATGTTTCCGACCCCGGTTCTACCGAACAGGCAGACAGGATTACAATGGTTTACATCATGCTTGAGAATCCCGAAATTATCCGCTGAGGCGGTAAATGCTTGAAGATTTTGGGATGGCGGTTACCAGCGTTCGGTAAAATGAAAATCCTGGCCCCAATGATCGGCCAATCCTGCTCCTGGCAGGTGCCGCTCAAAATCCTGACGTGATACTTCCTGCGCTCCCATGCTCAAAAGATGTGAATTTGACACCTGACAGTCCAACAACGTGAACCCCCATTGATGTAGCTGTAAACACAGGCTCACCAGTGCTATTTTGCTGGTGTTTTCCCTACTACTAAACATGGATTCACCAAAAAATACACTTCCCAAAGCCAAACCATATATTCCACCCACCAACTCATCATCGGAATAAACTTCAACCGAGTGTGCAATACCCATCTCATGCAGTTGGATGTAGGCGGATTGCATCTCAGGGGTAATCCAGGTTTCATCCTGATCCCGGCGTGGCGCGGCACAGGCTTCGATTACCTTGGTAAATGCACGGTCTGTAGCGAGGGAATATTGACCCTGATTGTAATGACGTCGCAAGCGACGTGAGATATGAACAGCGTCCGGATAAATCACGCAACGGGGTGCAGGTGACCACCACAAAATAGGTTGATCATCAGAATACCAGGGAAAGATACCGTGCCGGTAGGCATTGACCAGGCGGGCAGGGGATAGATCTCCGCCTATTGCCAACAAGCCCTGGGGATTATCCAGGGCCTGGGCTGTCGGCGGAAATGGTGATGCCGGATTGGTGCCAAGTATCGGAATCACATGACTGTCTGTAGCGGCTTCAGGCTGCTGCGTCTTTCTGTTCTTCCAACCAGCGATCCGCGTCAAGTGCGGCCATGCAGCCAGCACCGGCCGACGTTACAGCCTGTCGGTAGACATGATCGGTCACATCACCCGCTGCAAATACGCCGGGTACGCTTGTCATGGTTGCCAAACCCTCAGTGCCACTCCGGATCCTGATATAACCGTCTTTCATGTCTAGCTTATCCACAAAAATTTCGGTATTGGGGTTGTGGCCAATGGCAATAAATACACCGTCTGCGTCTATATCAGTGAGTTCGCCGGTTTTTGCGTGTTTGACCCTCACACCCGTTACACCGGTATCACCACCGAGAATTTCTTCGACATTGTGATCCCACATAAAGCTGACATTACCATTGCGTTCTTTTTCAAACAGGCGGTCCTGCAACATTTTTTCCGCACGTAACTCGTCGCGTCGATGGACTACCACGACTTCTGATGCAAGATTTGACAGGTAGAGTGCTTCTTCAACAGCCGTGTTACCGCCGCCAATCACTGCCACTTTCCTGTCACGGTAGAAAAAACCGTCACATGTCGCACAGGCTGAGACACCCTGTCCCATGTAGGCCTCTTCGGATGGTAGCCCAAGGTACTTGGCACTCGCACCGGTAGCAATGATCATTGCGTCACAGCTGTATTTTCCGGAGTCTCCTTCCAGTTGGAAAGGACGCTGGTCCAGGTTGACGGTATGGATGTGATCGAAAATAATTTCAGTATCAAAGCGCTCAGCGTGTGCAAGCATACGTTGCATCAATTCCGGACCCTGGACGCCTTCTGCGTCTCCCGGCCAGTTATCAACATCGGTGGTAATCGTTAGTTGACCACCCTGTTGGATGCCGGTGATGACCGTGGGCTTGAGATTGGCGCGGGCTGCATAAATGGCGGCGGTGTAACCGGCTGGACCGGAACCGACGATCAACACGCTATGATGGGAAATATCGCTCATGTAGTTGCTCCATTAAAAAGCAGACGCCCGATCAATTCACCAGGTACCTGAGGTGTTCGCTGATTTAAGTTCTGTCCCTTTCAGTTTGAGGCTGAAAGTGCAGATTCAAGTACAGCATTTTAACCGATTGGAGTTATATTCCATATGCCCGTATACAGTATTAGTCACACGATTGGATTTGATTGTGGCATTATGGCTTGAAATGTATTCTTTACAGGGTAATATAGTTCATTGATCAGGTTTCATTTGACTTCAAATATAAGCACTTAAAAGATAATCTTTAGAAGGTTGATAACATTGGCACAAGCTCGTAAGAAAGCCCCAAAAACAGTGATTACCCCGTCCCGACTGACAAAACACCTGAGGGAAAGTGCATTTCTTCTTTCGGTTCTGATCGCAGTCTACCTGGTCGCGTGCCTTTTTACCTACAGCCCCACCGATCCGGGGCCTTTTAGCACCACCAATTCTGATCACGTACAGAATGCCGGTCGGATCGTAGGAGCCTGGATTGCTGATGCCTTTTTGGGCCTGACCGGGTATATCGCTTACCTGTTACCTGTTATCACCGTATTTGCAGGCTGGAGAATATGGACCGAGAAGCCCAGGGAAGCCGACACGGGTGTAATGGAGATTGTTGCAGTGGTCACCGGTCTGGCACTGTTTCTGCTGTCATCAACCGGTTTGAGTGATATTCATCTACTACCGCCGGCGGGTAGCATGCCGGCCAATGGTGGAGGTGTAATCGGGGCTGTTGTTGCTTCACCATTACTGCAATGGACCGGGATGTTGGGCTCAACGCTGCTTCTGCTGTCCATGATGCTGGTGGGTATCACCCTGTTTACCGGCTTATCGTGGTTCCTGGTCATGGATATCACCGGAAAGATCACCCTGGGAGCCATAGACTGGATGGTAGCCAGTATTGCCAGCATGCGGGACTGGTTTGCAGGGCGTCGTGCGAAGGCAAAACGTGATGTCAGTCGTAAATCTGATTCACTCAGGCAAAAAACTAAAACAGCACCCAAGATTGAACCCCAGATTAATCTACCGAAAGAACAGACCAGCAAACGGGTGGCAAAGGAAAAGCAACGCCCCCTGTTCACCAATATGCCCGCAGATTCACTGCCGCCGCTGGATTTGCTGGATGACCCGCATGATCAGTTGCCAGGATACAGCGAACAGGCGTTGAAGGCGCTTTCAAAGCAGGTTGAGCTAAAGCTTGCTGATTTTGGCGTACAGGTCGATGTCGTAGCGGTGCACCCCGGTCCGGTGATTACGCGTTTTGAATTGGAGCCGGCTGCTGGTGTCAAATCGGCACAGATAATGAACCTTGCCAAGGATCTTGCACGTGGGCTCAGTATTGTCTCGGTACGTGTAGTGGAGGTGATCCCGGGTAAGTCTACGATTGGTCTCGAGATACCCAACACCAATCGTCAGATGGTTTTCCTGTCTGAGATCCTGCGCTCCGAGGCCTATGAGAAATCGCCGCATTTAACTCTTTCACTGGGCAAGAGTATTTCGGGGCGGCCGATCGTGGCCAATCTTGCCAAGATGCCACATCTACTGGTTGCCGGCACGACCGGTTCAGGTAAATCCGTGGCGCTCAACGCCATGATTTTGAGTCTTTTGTACAAATCGGGTCCTGAAGAGGTCCGCCTGGTGATGATCGACCCGAAAATGCTGGAGCTGTCAATTTACGCTGATATTCCGCATCTGCTGGCACCGGTTGTCACCGATATGAAAGAAGCCGCTAATGCCTTGCGCTGGTGTGTGGCGGAAATGGAGCGCCGCTACCGGCTAATGTCGGCAGAAGGCGTACGTAACCTGGCGGGATTCAATAAAAAGGTACGTGAGGCAGCCGAAGCGGGCAAACCGT
>JAOUCZ010000075.1 GCA_029859505.1 Lysobacterales bacterium
CATGACGGAGATTTTCTTCCTCAAGCGCCTCTATGCGTTTTGTTTTGCGGTAAAGACGCACCTGTGTTTCAACATGGGTAGCCGTTCCATTTAAAGCCACCTGGAGAAGTGCCGCTTCATTCTTAACAGTTGCCACCCTGGTCATGGCCCGCACCTTGGAATAGCTGAGCCTGCCCTCGCGAAAAGCTTCGCTGATACGTGGCAGGTCTGGCAAGGCGCGAGCCACACGTACCCGCTCGCGGGCCGGACCCATACTCATACCGCATTTCCAGTTGAGCCAGTGAGCGCAGGAACGAATACCGGGGCCTTCCCAGCCATCGTTTTTGTCAAACTCGCAGATCAACTCCAGCAACTGGAAAGTGCCGGCATCCAGATGCGCGACCAGTTCGGTAATGCCATCGGCCATACGTTCAAGCTCAATGACACGTTCATGGTCGGGGTAGTAACCGGCACGTGGGAGGTGTTCGGCTGGTGGGTTTCTTAAAGCATTTGTCATAGTTTTGCTCATTGCATTTAGTACTGTATAATTATACAGTACATTAGGGCATAAAACCATATATTTTTATACGTATCAGCAAGTTAAGTATTATTCATATGTAGAAAAATGCTGTTGCAAGCCAGCCTTTGCAACTCGCGAGGGAAGATGAGGGTATCGGCGCTTACTTAGATCAGAGCTTTTCGAGATGCTGTCGAATCCAAGGCAATAAATGGTCGTAATCACAACAACCTTTTTCGAGTGAGCCAACAATAAAATCGTGTCCGACATCCGCAGTCATTTTCAGTTTCCAACCGTTAAGACGCAAAAAGACATCACAAGGAAAAAACGCTACTCTCTTATTGCCATCCACGAATGCGTGATTGCTGATCAAGGATTCAAATAGTGCAGCAGCCATCTGTGCCAGGTCTGCGTAGTAGCCGGTTTGCGGACGATACAACGCACTTTCCAGTAGACCCTTGTCCCTTAAACCTGGACTGCCACCGAATTTCTCTATTAGGCGTTCATGAATAGCGATGGCTTCGTCAAGAGACAGAAACTGCACGACATCATTTGGCAAGACGATGCCCCAACTCCTCGTTTTCGCTCATCGAATCTTCAAGATGCGAAAGAACTTCAGGGCGTAGCCTACGCTTGCGCACATAGTCAGCGACCGCCTCTGACAACAAACCCGCGATGCTCTGATTGGATTCATATGCGATCGCCTGCAGGGCCTCCCACTCGCGTTGCTCAACTTTGGAGCTTATCTTGACTTTAGCCATTAAACGAGCATATCAAGACATGTCATGACATGTCAATCTCACTGAATAGTGGCTTGCTTACGAATGGACTGCACTTGAGAAATACATGCAAGTATTTATCTGCCCAAATGGACCGGCTTTTTCTCAGGCGATATTCGTCCTTAGAGCCTGGGTTTCATGATCAATTTTCTCAAGCGCGTTTTGAATATGATTCACTTCATTTTCTGCAAAAAATACTTCTCCGCATTGTGAACATATCCATGCGGGTTCGATTTTTTCGTGGGCGGTTACTATTAAATATCGTAATTTTTGAGGGATTTGCTGAAAATCAAGAAAAACGGAATTCCTTATTACACCACTATCCCACCGAAGGCCGTCCGATCGCATGGCAGGTGAAACCATGCTTCAGCGCTTTATCCTGAGGCCAGATATTCCTGCCATCGACCAATACTTTTTGGCGCATACCTGCTGCCAGTTTTCCATAGTCGGGTATCCAGTAGAGTTTCCATTCGGTGACCAGCACCAGTGCATCCGCACCTGTTGCTGCGTCGTACTGATCGTCATGCACCGAAAAGTTCTCGTTATCAGCGTAAATCTGCAAGGCTACTTCCATGGCTTCGGGGTCATGTGCACGTATGCTTGCACCGGCTTGCAGCAAAGCGTCAATCAGCACACGACTGGGTGCCTCGCGCATATCATCGGTATTGGGCTTAAATGACAAGCCCCAGATGGCGATACACTTGCCAGCCAACTCACCGTTGAATTCCTTGTTCAGCATTTCAAACAGGTGGGTTTTCTGGTTCAAATTTACCGATTCCACGGCATCCAGTATTTTCGCTTCAAACCCGTATTCTTTTGCAGTGTGGCTCAGAGCCCTCACATCTTTTGGAAAACATGAACCACCATATCCCGGGCCCGCATAAATAAAGGAATAACCAATGCGCGGGTCCGAACCGATACCCTGGCGCACGTGCTCAATATCCGCCCCTACCCTCTCTGCAATATTGGCCAGCTCATTCATCAGGCTAATCTTGGTCGCCAACATGGCATTGGCGCTGTACTTGGTCAGTTCGGACGAATGTACATCCATGAACAACATCTTTTCATGGTTGCGGTTGAAGGGGGCGTACATCTCTCTTAATAACGATTTACTTTGCTTATTTTCAATACCACACACGATCCGGTTGGGCTGCATGAAGTCCTTGATGGCTCCACCCTCGGCTAAAAACTCAGGGTTGGATGCAACACTGAAGTCTGTTTTTTCACCCCGTGCGTCAAGCTGTTCCTGAATAGCTGCGCGCACTCGGTCACAGGTGCCGACAGGAACAGTTGATTTCACGATGACCAGCAGATGCTTAGACAGGGTTTTTCCGATACCACTGGCCACAGCCAGCACATGACCAAGATCTGCAGACCCGTCCTCTGATGGTGGCGTACCAACAGCGATCAACAGGGCCTGTGCATGTTCGACGGCTTCCTCAAGGGATGTGGTAAATGCCAGGTGATCACGTTCGACATTACCGACCAGCATTTCGTCAAGACCGGGCTCGTATATAGGTGATTTCCCCTGTCGCAGATCTGCGATACGGTTTTCATCGAGATCCATGCAGATAACGTTATGACCGGCTTCTGCCAACCCTGCTCCACTGACCAACCCTACGTAACCACTACCAATGATTGAGATTTTCATTTAAATGAATTCCAGTTTTTTGTGATTCTGAATATTTTGCAATTTTACTACTTTTATTCGATTTGATGTATGTTGCAGAACCGCTTCGGGGATAAAAATCAGGGTGCTTGATGTCATGAACCGGCCAGGTTGCCGGATGCAATCTTTTGCATGGCAGTCTAAGGCCGGAATGACGTAACATACCCGCCATGCGAAATTCACCAACGACCACCAACTTTCTCAGCCTGCTTGTGTTGCTTGTTCTGACCGCCTGCACAACCAATCCGCATTCGGTTCGCCCGGAAGGGCTAATCCAAGCTCAGGACCATGAAACTGCCGATCTGGCTGATATCACCACCGATACCTTGAAGCTCGCTGAAAAAACAGACAAAGAGAACATATTGGTGGTATTTGATATCGACAATACACTCCTGGCAATGGAGCAGGGACTGGGCTCGGATCAGTGGTATGAGTGGCAAAAAGAGCTGAGCAAGGAAAGTCCATGCAGCCCGCAGTATGTCGGTGACCGTTTTGCTGTACAGGGTGCACTATATTTCTCCAGCGCGATGAGGCCGACACAGGAAAACGGGGCTCAGCAGGTAAAAGCGATACAGGACCTGGGTGTTTCGGTGATTGCCCTGACTTCACGGGGACCGGATTTTCAACTACAGACATTTCGTGAATTACGCCGTAACAACTTTAATTTCAACTACACGGCCATCGGTCCCGCCGGTGGTTATGACGAGCAATTCATCCCGGTTGAGGAAGGACGCGCTTCACTCTATGAAGATGGTGTATTTATGACCGCCGGACAACACAAGGGTCAAATGTTGTCTGTCCTTTTACAGAAAACCGGTATACGTATGCCTGCTGTAATTGTCATGGTCGATGACAAGCAAAAAAACCTGGATGCGGTTAAGGAAACTTTTTCTGCATTGAATGTCCCCGTACACGCATGGCGCTATACCGGGGAAGACCAAAATGTTCGTGAGTTCAATCCTGAGCAGGCTGATCTTCTCTGGCAATCCATCGATGATGCTTTAAGGCAAATTCAACAGGCGCTGGGGCCGGACAATTATGATTTGAGTGGCGCGGTGCCACCACCGGAATGCGACCAGCCAGTATCATCATCGCCGGTTTCGGGTGACTGACCCAGCACCTCACCATCGGTATTGACCCCCAATCCTGAAACCGTCCGATTGGCATAGGAAAAGTAGGCACTTACCTGATTTATTTCCAGGATTTCACCATCGTCGAAACCTGCATTACGCATCGCTTCGATATCATTCTTTCCAATCTTACCGGGTGTTTGAGTCAGCTTGCGCGCGTAGGTCAGTCCCGTTTGTTCCCGGGGTGTAAAAGGACCTGCCGGGTCGCTCCCCTGCAATGCCAGGATATACGGGTCGCATTCCCTGGCTTCCGCTTTCAGCAAGCGCTTCATTCCCTCAGCATGATGAGATGCACAATAGCTGCAACCATTGAGCCGGCTGACCAGCACACCTATAGCCTCAAGGTACCACTCCGGCAAACGGTTACTGCTGTGATGCAATACCGCCTTGTAAATCGCCATGTGGCCTTCGAGTGTATGCGGTCGCAGGCTATGCACCTGTAAGACATTATCCACCTGCCCGTCCGGCGCCCTGACACGTTGATATACCTTCTTTAGCCTGCCGTCTGCCTGCTGTGGTGGAACCACCTTGATATATGCCATGAACCCTGTTCCCTAATTACCATCACCGGTTTGTATTATCATACCCGCTTTTAGAGCAAGTAAATCCTATGCGCACGGCTCAATTTCTCTTTTTGTTGCTCTTCAATCTCATACTGTCACTCCCTGCCCAGGCCATTGATGACGGTAATCAGAATATACGCTTTGCTACATTCAATATCGCCATGGGGCTTCAATCTGAGGGCGAACTTTACCAGCGCCTTATGTCGGGAGATGATGAAGCACTCAGAAAGGTCGCCGCTGTCATTCAAAAAGTCAGACCTGATGTACTGCTACTCAACGAATTCGACTACTTTGAACTAGATTCTGCTGTTCTATTCATAAAGAACTATCTTGAAATCCCGCAATTCGGTAACGATCCCATCAGCTTCCCTCATGCCTTGAATGGTGCCGTCAACACCGGTTTGAATAGCGGTCTGGATTTGAATGGTAATGGTATCCCTGGAGAACCCGGGGACGCCTGGGGATTTGGTAAGTTTCCCGGACAATACGGAATGATGATTCTGTCCCGTTTTCAGCTGAGCCTGGAGCGCAGTTTCCGCATGTTCAAATGGATTGATATGCCGGGGGCCTTACTGCCACTGAATACGGATGGTTCCAGTTGGTATCCGGAGGAGATCAGTAAAGAACTCCGCCTCAGTTCAAAAAGCCATTGGGACATTAAACTGGATATAGACGGGCAGACGATACACTTTCTCGTCAGTCATCCGACCCCGCCGGTTTTTGACGGTCCGGAAGACCGAAACGGTGCCCGTAATTATGATGAGATAAGGCTCTGGGCTGATTACATTGATTCACGGCAATCAGGCTATATTTATGATGATGCCGGTGTTGAAGGTGGTCTGCCGGACGGATCGAAATTTGTCATCGCGGGTGATTTGAACGCTGACCCGGACGATGGCGATTCCAGCGGCAAGGCCATTATGCAATTACTCGGTCACCCGAAGATCAACGCCAGTTGTGTGCCACTGAGTGAAGGCGCTGAGGAGGCAAGCCGCGAACAAGGTGGGAAAAACCTCGAGCATAGCGGCAACCCGGCAGCGGACACCGGAGATTTCAATGACGAATATACCGGCAATATGCGCATCGATTACGTGCTGCCGTCCAAAACCCTGACCGTGACCGCTTGCGGTGTGTTCTGGCCAGCTTCAGACCAGCCGGGGCATGATTTGTCAGACGTCTCCGACCACCACCTGGTATGGCTGGATATCGAGTTGTAGGGCGCGTTACGAGTTACCCAACCTACGTTTTTAAAACCTGCTCCTTTAGTTGTTTGATTTGATCGCGCATCTCCGCCGCCTCCTCAAACTCAAGCATTTGCGCATGGTTGATCATCTGTTTTTCCATTTGGGCAATGGTTTTACCTAGCTCAGCAGGCCGCATATGCTGATATTGTGCTGCGGTCTCGGCGACTTTTCGTTGCTGGTTACGTTCGGCAGGCGTCAATGATCGTGCATCCTCCATGACATCGCTGACTGCTTTAATAATGCTTTTCGGGGTAATTCCATGCTTTTTGTTATATGCCCTCTGAAGTTCACGGCGCCGGTCCGTTTCCGCGATAGCCCGTTGCATTGAGCCCGTTATTTTGTCGGCGTAGAGAATGGCCTTACCCTTGACGTTACGGGCAGCCCTGCCGATGGTTTGAATTAGTGATGATTCCGAGCGCAAAAAACCCTCACGATCGGCATCCAGAATGGCCACGAGGGAAACCTCTGGCATATCCAGCCCCTCACGGAGCAGGTTTATACCCACCAGCACATCAAATTCACCCAGACGCAGATCACGAATAATTTCCACGCGCTCAACCGTCTCGACATCAGAGTGCAGATATCTCACCTTTACACCGTGATCTGCCAAGTATTCGGTCAGGTTTTCAGCCATACGCTTGGTTAAGGTGGTAATCAATACGCGTTCACCAACGGCGGTACGTCGTGTGATTTCGGAGAGCACATCATCGACCTGCCCCCCCACGGGTCGTATTTCAACCTCCGGATCTATCAGACCCGTAGGACGGACCACCAACTCAACGATCTCTTCCGAACGCTCCAACTCATAGGGACGGGGTGTGGCCGAAATAAACACGGTCTGAGGGGCACGTTGCTCCCACTCATCGAATCTCAGTGGCCGGTTATCGAGAGCTGAAGGCAACCTGAAACCGTAAGTTACGAGATTTTCCTTACGTGACCGGTCACCTTTGTACATACCGCCCAATTGTGGAACCATCACGTGGCTTTCATCAAGGAGCAGTAATGAATCATCCGGCATGTAGTCATATAAAGTCGGTGGTGATTCACCCTGGCCCCGCCCGGTCAAATGCCGCGAATAGTTTTCAACACCATTGCAGTAACCTAACTCCAGCATCATTTCCATATCATAGACTGTACGTTGCTCCAGGCGCTGAGCTTCAACCAGTTGCTGGTTGTCCCGCTGGTGTGCCAGACGCTCCTTCAGTTCTTCACTGATCGCTGCAACCGCGTCGATCACCGTTTGCCGTGGCGTCACATAATGGGATTTCGGGAATACCGTCACCCGCTGCAACTTATTCATCACTTCACCTGTCAGCGGATCAAACTGGGAAATGGATTCTATCTCTTCATCGAACAGTTCTACGCGTATCGCGCTTATTTCCTCATCACCGGGAAATATATCAATCAATTCACCACGTACGCGATACGTGCCCCGGCGTAGCTCCAGATCATTGCGGCTGTACTGCATCTCTGCCAGGCGCCGCAGGATATCGCGTTGGTTGATGATCTCACCAACGGACAAATGCAACACCATGCTCAGGTACTGGGTCGGGTCCCCCAGGCCATAGATAGAGGAAACCGTGGATACGATGATCGTGTCCCGTCGTTGCAGCAAGGCCTTGGTGGCGGACAGCCGCATCTGTTCGATGTGTTCGTTGATAGAGGCATCCTTCTCGATATAGGTATCGGAGGAAGGCACATAGGCCTCTGGCTGATAATAATCGTAATAGGAAACAAAATACTCAACCGCGTTTTCCGGAAAGTAACCTCGAAAATCACCATAAAGTTGTGCGGCCAGTGTTTTGTTTGGTGCCATTACCAGGGCTGGACGTTGTAACTCCTGGATGACATTGGCCATGGTAAATGTTTTACCCGAACCAGTGACACCCAGCAGCGTCATGTTTTTCATACCGCCGCGCAAGCCGGATGTCAGGGCACGAATAGCCTGCGGCTGGTCACCGGTGGGTTTATATTCACTGAAAAGCTTAAAGGATTTGTTTTGCAAGTTTGTTTCTTCGCAAGCGGCCAAACTTGCTATTATAGCGCCCCAATTAATTAATTAGCTCCCTGGAGAAACCATGAAATTTCTATTTTCCCTATTTTTACTCCTTTCAATCTCAACTGCTGCCTCCGCGCAGACCGCTCTCGACGAGCAGATTGAACTGGTACGCCAGTCAGCCAACACGGATCGTAAGATCATCCTGATGGGTAATATGAACTTTACATCCGAAGAAAGCGCCAATTTCTGGCCGGCGTGGAATGAATACCGTGCGGCAATGAGAGCCAATGGTGACCGGACATTGGCACTTATCAAGGATTTTGCTGCAAACTTTGACACTATGACAGATCAGAAGGCCAGTGAAATATTGACCGATCATTTTTCAATTGAGATGCAGAATGTTGTGGTAAAACAGAAATTCTCTCAAACGATCAATAAGTTCCTGCCCGCGCAGAAAGTCATGCGCATCATCCAGATTGAAAACAAACTGGATGCCGCTATCGACCTGCAACTGGCAGCAGAAATACCCTTGGCCAAATAGCACAAAAGCATTTCTGGCCACATACAAAAAGGGCGAGTTTTCTCGTCCTTTTTGTAAAAAATATTGTTATCATAACCACAAATCAAGTGCTTATAGATGTATCCGCATCATGCATCTTGATCGAGATAGAGCGTAACGTGAACGCTTTTTTATTCTGAGTAATGTAAACGCTACTTTATTTTGAGTCATGTCGGGGGACTTTGATCGTGTCATTTAAAATTTCCAATCGCGTCACACAGATCAAACCATCCGCGACTATTATGGTCAGCATGAAGGCCGCTGAACTCCGGGCGCAAGGTCGGGATGTTATTTCACTTGACTGTGGTGAACCGGATTTTGACACACCCGATCACATAAAAAATGCGGCCATTGACGCTATCCACCAGGGCAAAACAAAATACCCACCGGTTGATGGCACCAAAGAGCTGAAAAATGCAATCGTCCGGAAACTTCAAGCAGAAAACCAACTCGAGTTTGAAGCATCACAGATCATCGTATCCAACGGGGCCAAGCAGAGCCTGTCCAATTTGTTGATCTCTTTACTCAACCCGGATGATGAAGTCATACTGCCGGCACCCTACTGGGTATCCTACCCGGACATGATCAAATTAGCTGAGGGCCAACCTGTCATCTTGAATGCAAGCGCAGAGAACGGCTTCAAAATTACAGCCAAACAACTGGAGTCATCCATAACGGATCAAACCCGCTTGTTGATCATCAATTCGCCTTCCAACCCCACCGGCAAGGTTTACAGCGAAGCCGAGTACCGCGAACTGGCAGATGTACTGCTAGAGTACCCCAAGATCATGATCGTCTGCGACGATATTTATGAGCATATTTACTGGGGTGAAAAACCATTTCGAACATTATTAAATGTCTGCCCTGAACTGAGCCCACGAACTGTCATCATCAATGGTGTTTCCAAAGCGTATGCAATGACGGGGTGGCGCATCGGTTATGCAGCGGGCCCACAGGAAATGATAACCGCAATGCTCAAGGTCCAGAGTCAAAGCACCTCCGGCGCCTGCTCTATTTCCCAGGCCGCAGCGACTGCTGCACTTGAAGGCTCTCAGGACTGCATCACCGAAATGCAGGTTCAATATAAACTCAGATATGAGTATCTGCTCGAAGCACTCAATGCGATTAACGGGATTGAGTGCGAGGACTGTGACGGCGCTTTTTATTCCTTCCCCTCATTCAAAGCTATTATCGAACGCATGCCCGATATCCGCGATGATGTCGAATTGGCCGCCTGGATGCTCGAACATGCAGGTGTCTCCATGGTTCCCGGCACGGCATTTGGCGCACCGGGACATCTGCGATTGTCATTTGCTACCAGCATGGACAATCTGCAGGCTTGTGTTCAGCGTATTAAACACGCCATTGAGACTGAAATTTAAGCATTTTTATTCACAGCCACTCCTGGTTTGCTGACATGGAGTGCATCCCCACAAGGTTTTAAGCCTGCGCCTACGTGTGCAAACTGAATTTTGCCATTTCCGGCCATACTGGCTTTTCGATAGTCTCAACCCATGGGTTTACGGAAATACCGGGGGTTTACCGCACTTGAGCTATTGGTCACCATGGCCATCATCGCAATTCTTTTAGCTATGGGTGTCCCTGCGATCAAGAATTACAGTTGGAATCTTCGTATGAAATCTGCAATGGACCTGCTGCAAACTGACCTGAAACTGGCCCGCGGAATTGCTATCAGTCATAACATTCAAACCATCATCTGCCCCTCGACGAACAGGGGTGATTGCTCCGGACAATCAACGTGGCAAGATGGCTGGATCGTCTTTACCGATCTCAATGCCGACCGTCAAAAGCAGGAAGGCGAGCCTCTGTTAAAGCAAGCAGATGCAGTGACCATGCTGAACATCAGCAGTGCCGCATCCCGTAGCAATTTGCGCTTTTACCCGAATGGCAGCGCACCGGGAAGCAACACCACCATCCTTTTTTGTGACAAGCGGGGTGCTGCCCTGGCGGGCACCATCACGTTATCGAATAGCGGTAGAATCCGATTCCAGACAAATGGCAGCGAACCAAGCGAAAATTGTCCTTGACTCGCCCCCCCAAAGCACGGAAAATACCGCGCCTTAAGCAATTCCCCGGTAGCTCAGTTGGTTAGAGCGGGTGACTGTTAATCACTAGGTCGATGGTTCGAGTCCTTCCCGGGGAGCCATATTTAAAGAGCCCGCCCTTTTGCGGGCTTTTTTTATGTGAACAAGCATGGCGCAACCCGGCTAAAATCAATCTTTGTAACTGACACTTACATCGGATATATTCACGACTGACACACCAACTGGTATCACTATGAAAAACCTATTCGCGATTTTTATCACCCTGAGCCTTCTCTCGACAAGTATTTATGCACAAGTGTGGAAACCCAACGTTGAAGACTCTTTGGAACTGTCAGTGGCGCAGGCAATTATCAAGGCCAATGAAAGCGATCCCACGCTGACTAAGTGGTTTGAGTCAGCCTACGCTTACGCGGTATTCCCAAAAGTCGGAAAGGGTGGCCTTATAGTCGGCGGTGCCCACGGCAAGGGTTTGGTCATACGCGGTGATACCACCATGGGCACAACCTCCTTGTCACAGGTAACGGTTGGCGCACAAATCGGTGGCCAGGTCTATGCGCAGTACATCATGTTCAAAGATGAAACAGCATTTAGCCATTTCACCCGTGGTAACTACGAAATGGGTGCACAGGCATCTGCCGTCGCGGTCACCTTGGGCGCATCTGCTGATGCCAGGTATGACAGTGGCGTAGCAGTGTTCACCCTGGCGGATGGTGGTTTAATGCTTGAAGCCTCCATTGGCGGTCAAAAATTCAAGTACACATCAAAGTAAGTTTCCCGGCGGCCACGCGACTTGTAAAGATATGGGTTAGTCCTTTGCTCTCATAATTGATATGCAAAGGTCAGTACTGCGGATAACACCACCCACATCAACAAGGTCAACGGGGTTCCCACCCGGACAAAATCGTTGAATTTATAACCACCTGCGTTCATGACCAGCAGGTTGGTTTTATAAGCCATGGGTGTGACGAAGCTCAGATTTGCACCGAACAAAACGGCAAGTACAAACGGTTCCAGCGGCAGACCGAGTTCCTGGGCGATGCTGATTGCAATCGGTGTGCCGATGACGGCCGCTGCATTATTGGACACGATGTTGGTCAGTATGGCCATCAGCAGCATCAGGAAAGCCAGTATCCAGGCCGGTGAAAGACCGGAGCTCAGATACAGAAATACCTGTGCCAGATACTCGGCACCACCGGTTTTCATTAAAGCAGAGCCGAGCGCCAGAGAGGCAACGATGATCATTATCACCTGTGCACTCAGGGCATGACTGGCCTGCTGCCACCTGATACACCCAGTACCGATCAACACCAGGCAGCCCAACATGGCGCTCATTGCGATCGGCATGACTCCAAAAGCTGCGAGCGCCACGATCATCACCATGATAAATAATGCAAGAGGCGCCCTTTCCGTGTGCGGCAGATCAGTCGTGTTATCAAGCACCAACAGTTCACCACCTAATTTCAAAGTACGAATATTCTCGGACCTACCCTGTACCAGCAGAACATCACTGGCCTGGAGCTGACGCCGGTTTAGCTCAGCCGTACTTGCGCTTACAACATCACCACCACAATGGACAGCGAGCAAATCCAGTCCATAGCGATCTTCCAGGCGCGCGTCAGCCACCCTTAAACCACGCAATTGTGAGCCACCCGTCACCACCACCTCAGCAAGCTGAAAATCACCCTCCAGCGATACGTGAGACGGATCAGGTCCCGCCGTTAGCATGGCGCCCAGCAAAGCCTGGTATTCCTTTAACATCTCTACGGTGGCGGAAACCTGGATTTTGTCACCACCCCTGATCACGACATCAGGCAATGGCGAAATAAACAGGTGCTCGTCCCTGAAGATTCGCTTCACATGGATACCGTCACCGGCCTTGTGAATAAGATTAGCCAGTGTCTTTCCCACCAGGGGATTATCATGCGGAATTAGCAGGTGCGCCTCGAACTCCCGGTTAGAGAAATCATCCATTGGAGGGGTGCGTTGCGGGATCAAATGGGGCGCCACTAACCACAGATATAAAATTGCGACACTGGCAGCCATGGCGACCGGCAGCATGAAATCGAACATTGCAAAACGCTCCATGCCCATATCCGCCGCTACGGACACCACCAGCAGGTTGGTAGACGTGCCAATGGTGGTGCCCATACCGCCGATCAGGGTCGCCAGACCCATCGGCAGCAACACACCGGACGATGATCTGTTACTACGCACAGCGGCCCCGATAAGCATCGGCAACATCAGTACCACAATGGGTGTGTTGTTCATGAACGCACTGAGAAATGCACCGACAATCAATGTCAGCAGCAAAGCAATTTTAGGGCTCCGCTTCCAAAGCCTGGCAAGTCGCCTGGCAACCGGTTCAAGTGCACCGGTCCGAACCAGCGCTTCACCCGCAATCATCAGCGCACAGACCGCAATGAGCGCTTCGTGTCCGAAACCGTAGAAAAAAGTCATCGGCTCGACGGTCCCGCGCAAACCCTCAAACGGGAATAACTGGAAACCAACCACCACCATCACGAGGATCGCAAGACTCGATGATTCAAGGTGAATCTTTTCACGTGAAAACAGAAACAGGGCGACACCGGTCATCACCAACATGACCAGGGCGTGCATATTGGGCACCTGTGGGAAGTCCATCAAGATATCAGACCTCAAGTTCACCAACTGCTACCATATTATCAGCACAATGGAACGTTTGTTATATTTTCGCAGTGCTCCGCCTGTCACAAGGACTCACTTTTCCCAATCCGGTCGCGACAATGATGGATTCTGAACTTCACCACAAAAGCGTTTCACCTTACAATTAGGCATGCACATCAATAGAGTTTTAAGCCTGCTTGTCCTGGCAACCTTCGTACTCCCGGCCTGTGATCAGCAAACCGGTAATGAACCTGTCGAAACTGACATTCCACCGGTCACCATGGTACGAACAGGCTGGCTTGACTCAGATGAGATCATGGAAGCCAGCGGCATCAAGGCCAGTTTTTCACGCCCGGGCGATTTTTTTGTACATAACGATGAAGGCGATCCCGTGTTATACGGTATTGATGAAACCGGCTCAGATCTTGGTTCTGTCACCATTGTGCCCGCCAAAAACAAGGACTGGGAAGATATCACCTCTGTACCCGTTGAGGGGGACCATTGGATCGTGGTCGGTGATATCGGTGACAACAAGGCAAAACGAAAGTCCATCAAACTGTATTTTATTGAAGAGCCAGAAACCGGAAAGCACGACCGTTATGATGGCCGGCAGGACCTGAAACACGCATTGACACTGAAGTACCCCGATGGGCCGCGTGATTGCGAAGCAATGGCCTATGATCCGGTCGGTCAACAGATTCTGTTTCTCACCAAACGTGACAAGCCATCCCGTTTATATGCGCTGGATCTTGAAACCGCGTTAAACCAGGCGCATGCAGAACTCAAGTTTCTTGGTACGATCGCAAAGTTGCGTCCTCCAACCTCACGAGACCGCATGCACTGGCACGGAAGAACTGACTTTATCTCACAACCCACCGGTTTTGATATATCGCCCGATGGTTCCGAGGCCGTAATTATCACCTACCGCAGTCTGT
>JAOUCZ010000076.1 GCA_029859505.1 Lysobacterales bacterium
TTTCTGGTTGAATTGGGGAACGGTGACAAGTTTATCTTTGACATAGGTTCCGGATCGGCAGAGCGCATTTCCTCCCTGCAAATTCCGTATGATTACCTCGACAAGATTTTCATCGGACACCTGCATTCAGATCATTTCGGCTCACTGGCTGAAATGTTTATCGGGGGTGCACTTATGGGGAGGCAGAAGCCACTTCGTGTCTGGGGTCCGAATGGCCCGGCCCCCGAACTCGGAACCGCGTATGCCATCGAGAAGATGAAGGAAATGTATACCTGGGACCTCTCCGGTCGTGTGGGAATTGTCGACTTTCGCGGTTATTCAATCGAGGTGAACGAGTTCGACTACAAGGCCGAAAATGCTGTTATCTACAATGATAACGGCGTCACAATTCGCTCGTTTCCAGCCATCCATTCACTCGACGGCCCCGTCAGTTTCAGTCTTGAGTGGAATGACCTGAAATTCGTCTTCGGCTCGGATACGTATCCCAATAAGTGGTTTGATGAATATGCGAAGGATGCGGATATTTCCATCCATGAGTGTTTCGTGGCTGTCCCCGACCTTATCACCAAGATGCGCTTCACTCCGGAGCAGGCATTGTTGGTTGGAACTCAAATTCATACCGCTCCAGAGGCCTTCGGAAAGGTGATGTCAGCTACCAAGCCACGTATGGCGGTTGCCTATCACTTCTTCAAGGATTTTGACACCACGGCGCAGGTGAACGACCGTATTCGAACCACCTATGATGGCCCGCTGAGCCTTGCCGAGGACTTCATGGTCTGGAATATCACCAAGGACGAAATCCGTGTACGGATGGCAGTTGTAGAAGAAGCCACATGGGCACCACCCCTTGCTGGTGCGGCCATGCCCCCTGGCGGGGACCCTGACAGGCAGAAATTCAGTAAGGAATCTGGCGTCCCCCTTGACGCTCTGAACTATTCTGACTTCATAATTGGTGGACGCTGGAACGAAGTTGATGGAGCCCTGCGTGGAGTATACGAAGAAGCGAGCGAGGCCCTCGGGCGTGAGTTTGTTTATCCGGCAGATCAAAAAGATAATAGCGACTGATTCTCTCCAGAAAAAAAGCAGAAAAAAAGCAGAAAAAAAGGGCCGGATACAACTTAAACAGGTATCTGGCCCCTTTTCTTTTCCCAGGCAGCTTCGGCTACAATGCGCTGTATGAATACCAATAGGCATCAAAATGTCAGTATGGAGTGAACTCAGACGACGCAAGGTAATCAGGGTCGCAGTTGGATATGTCATTGGTGCATGGGTATTGCTGCAACTGACCGATGTACTCGCCAGCCTGTTGGATTTACCTGACTTGATTGGCCGTGTGGTTGTGCTAATTGTTATTGTTAGCTTTCCTGTCGTAATGATGTTCGCGTGGGTATTTGACATTACAGCTGATGGCGTGGTCCGGGACAGCAAGGGGGCGGAAAGACAATTTGGAGTCAAGATAGACTACATCCTGCTTGCCGCGTTACTGCTTCTGACCGGATGGTTTCTCTACCGGTACTGGCTTCACGAAAATGGTCCAAATGAGCCAGTCACAAGCGGTCCGGATGAGTCAGCCACGACAACGATTACTGCCGCTGAACAGGTAGGTAATTCCATTTCGGTTCCGGCTGAAAATTCAGTCGCGATTCTGCCATTCGAAAACCTGAGTCCTGACCCCGATAACGCCTATTTTGCCGCCGGACTACATGAGGAAGTCCTGCATCAGCTGACCCGCATCCAGGATCTCAAAGTGACCTCGCGTAAAACCGTGTTGCAGTATGCCAGCAAAGATGTCGGAATTCCCCAGATTGCAGGTGAGCTTGGTGTTGGTACTGTTATGGCAGGTAGTGCCAGGTTTTCCGGAAACGATGTTCGCATCCAGGCGCAGTTGATTGATGGGGGGACGGATGAACACCTCTGGGCCGAGGTATATCAACGTGAACTTACGGACATTTTTTCAATCCAGGCAGATATCGCAGAACGTATCGCAGCTCAATTCAAGCTCCAGTTTCTTCCTGAGGACAGGCAGTACATAGAATCACAAACGAGCAAGTCGCCGCAGGCACTTTCGAATTATCTTCATGCCCTGAGTCTCAACTGGGGTGGCCCTCGGGATAAAGACCGTGCGCTGGCATTGCTTGATGAGGCGATTGCGCAGGACCCGGAATTCACGGTAGCCATTGCGCTCCGTGCCCTGGTGCATGCCACTTCTTTAAACAATACAGCTGAATCACGGGACAATTGGCGTGCCCGCAAACTGCAAATTGAGCAAATCGCCAGGTCAGATGCTGAACGGGCCCTGGAGCTGGATGACCGCCAGGGCAAAGCCTACGTGGCGCTTGCCAGGATCAATCAGTATCGCTGGAAGGGTGCCGAGGCCCGACAGGCCTACGAGATGGGCCTGCGTATTACGCCAAATGATGTCGATTTATTGCGCGGTTTCGCCTGGTACAACTCGGTTGCTCGAAATCACGAATATGCGATCGAACTGGCTGAAAGGGCGGTCGCGATTGATCCTGTTAATGCTGCCGCCCATGCCGAACTGGGTCAACGCCTGACCTTTGCCGGTAAATGGGATGCAGCATATGCCTCTCACAGCACAGCAGTGTCGCTGGAACCGGACAATGGTATTTACCATTTGCGGGTTGCCAATAACGAGATTGCCCGTGGGAACCTGGCGCACGCGCTCAGTGAACTCCAAACCGCCGAAGCACTGATCGAACTGCCCAATGCCAGCCCCGGTTTGCTAGCCGAGCTTGCCTATGCCTATTCCCTGGCAGGTAACAAAGCTGATGCCCGGCGGGTGGTTGGGATCATTGATTCCGAATCTTTGACCAAGCACGTAGGTGTTGGTGAACGGGCGATGGCCCTATTGGCTTTAGGTCAGTACCCTGAGGCGCTTGTTCTGCTCCAGGAAGCAGTAGTGGAAATCATCAATAACGGTATCATCGACGGCGGTTTTAAATCATTGGCCCAGATCTCAGCCAACACACTCGCGGACCCCGAACTTGAGCAGGCAGAATTTCTCAATACACGTGCTCAACTGATGTTCAGTGAATGAGTGGACAGCGTCAAACTAATTAACAGCAATGAACCACTACAGTGACAAGAGGCAAGCCGCACCCTTGCTCTTGCCCTACCTGCCCCTTTTTAAGATGCCGAGGAGTGACAAGTTACGCACCCTACCCCGACAACCCACTATGCTCTAGCGGCCTCTCGCGATGCATCAATATCCACTCAGCGCCTTCTTCAAGCGCCGCATTTCCCAGCGCCCTGAGCACGGCGCGACGAAAATCAATATCATCTGAACCGTCCAATAAACGTCTCGCATTGGCCAGAATCCCACGCATGAACCGGTACTGCTTAATCAGTTCTTTTTCTGCCTTCTTGTGCGAATAAGCATCCCGGACACCGGCAAACAATGGTAATACACCCATGAGAACCAGCAAATACTGTCGATGAGTATCAGACATATCCGTGCCGACGAGGGCAAGCACAACTGCGATCAGCACACCCATCTGCAGAGTGATTCTGCCAAGGAAAGTAGTTCGTCTGAACCTACGGGCTTTTTCCAGCTCCTTGCTCCGATAGTAGGATAATTGACCTGACTGTCGTTCTTCATCGCCGACCCATTGTTCAATCACCCAGTCTACCCAGGCTGCCTGGGGCACGTTATCACGGCTACGTGCAAGACTGACATTACGCATGACATGACGAATCCACCCCAGGTCGACATCCTGTTTTTGTAAAAAATTATCATAGGCGAACTCGGCCGACTGCACATCGATCACGCCAGCCAGGCACCAGTAGAACTGAACCCGCAAACCTTCTGCGAGGGCGCGGTAGTCAAGGTGTTTTCGATGCCATTGCCTTTTTTCTCCAATTTTATAAATAATAAAACCGACAAAAAATGCAAACAAAAAGAAATTAACCAGAAAATCGAAGCCTTCGATTTCAGAGTACATGATAAAAATCAGCCCAATCAGCACAGCAATACTGTGTATAGCTATGAGGCCGAGGGAGATTCTTTTCTGAAAATGAATCGCCAGCCAGTCGGCTATCCGGTACTGCCTGGCAATCTCATAGGTACCTATTGGGAGTTCAAGATCTAGTGCATTCTCAAGAAGATCTGCCCCATCTCCTTTAATTTCAGACGCATATTTAGCCCTGTCACGACCGTAATCCTGCAGTCGGCTCCACATGATCTTGTATTCAAGTGGTAAGTGTTCGCCTGATTCAAGTCCAAACTGTGCCGTTTCCCAAATGGTCTGCAATGAAGTAAGACCTTTCTTCGGTTGACCATCGGGGCGGTCTCTGGAACAAACGATGTGACACACCAGGTCGTTTTCGTTGTCAGCCAGCAGGTTGGGTGAATCATCAGCAACTGAGAGGCCCGGCATAACAGCCGTCAGGTGATAGTTGACAACACTTGCAGTTCCACCGACCTCAGGTGAAGATTTTCCATCCCAAAGCGCCAGTAAAACCTGGCTGTGATTTGAAATAAAAATACCCATCTGCGCATATTGACGCTTTCTGTCTTCAAGGCTCAAACTATCACCGGGACGTTTCCCCAGTATGCGCAGATGAATGACACGGGCATTTTTTAGCGAATCCCTGAAAGCCTCAACGGCGGCAGGTGATGAAAAATCCTCCTCATACTCAGCTTGCGGCATCGGCAAAGGTACGATCAGATCAACACCCAGTTCCAGCGCCACATCAGCCACCAGTCGGTCACTACCTTCCGCCAGTGGTGAAATTAACTGTAATTCAAGATCGGGAAAGTCACTTTTCAGCTGTATAAAAAAGTCCCGCACCTTTTCCTTCAATGCAGGAATTTCATCCGCAAGCAGATCGCGATGGCCGGTAACTCCAACGGTTAAGTGCACAACCGTCCCGCCCGGGTTACGCCGTGATCGCATGGGTCAATTCTGTTCTTATTAATATTGCTCACAAGATAATGTTATACCTTACTCAAAAGCTAATATACAACAGTGATGTAGTGAACTCCCGGTAACGGCTATACTGCGCTGCAGAAATCAACGAAGGAAACTTCCCATGAAATGCTCTGTGCTTCGCTCAAGTCTGAAGGACTTTACCTACATCTATTTACTGGCAGGACAGGACTTTGAGGACTTACCGGACACCTTGAAAAAGGTCTTTGGCGAACCCGAATTAGTCATGGATCTTGAGCTTACGCCAGAGAGAAAACTGGCTTATGAGGATGTCACCCAGGTTATGCAAAATCTCTCTGAGCAAGGCTATCACTTGCAGATGCCACCGCAAGAAGACACAACCGGCTTACTACAGCTTCCCGGGAAACCGAAACAAACTACTCTACTGTGACCGACTTTGCCAGGTTACGCGGTTGATCAACATCTGTTCCACGCTGCACGGCCACGTGATACGCCAGTAATTGCAGTGGAATGGTCATGATCACAGGAGACAGTAATGACCCACCGGTATCCAGTCCGATCACCCGGCCATGCCGTTGATGGAAGTCTGAAACCACTTTGGTATCGGCAATGACGTATAACTCCCCGCCCCTCGCACTGACTTCCTCAATATTGCTGATCAGCTTGCCCAGCAATGTATTGTTAGGTGCCACGGCAAATACCGGCATTTCAGCATCCACCAATGCCAACGGCCCGTGTTTTAATTCACCTGCTGCATAAGACTCTGCATGGATATAGGAAATTTCCTTGAGCTTCAGTGCACCTTCCATCGCGATCGGGTAATGACTGCCCCGCCCCAGGAACAAGGCATCATTTTTATCCACGAAAGCACCCGCCAATGCCTCGAATTCACTATCGAGACTCAAGGCCTCATTAAGCAGTTCCGGTAAGCGATGTAAATCTGCCACGTACTCGGCATATTCGTCTTTATCAACACCATTCAGACGTGCCAACTCCAGCACCAGCAACTGCAAGGCAACCAGCTGCGTCGTAAATGCCTTGGTAGAAGCCACACCGATCTCAGGACCGGCACGGGTCATCAGCACCAGGCCGGCTTCGCGTACAACCGAACTCTCGGCAACATTGCAAATTGCCAGCGTGGTGACATAACCAGCCTCTTTGGCGTGCTTCAATGCAGCGAGCGTATCGGCTGTTTCTCCAGATTGTGATACCGCGATAAAGAGTGTGTTTGGTGGTACGACCGGCTTACGGTAACGATACTCGCTGGCAATCTCGGCACGGCATGGTATGCCCGCCAACTGCTCTACCTGGTAACTGGCAACCAACCCCGCATGATAGGCCGTGCCACAGGCAACAATATGAACCTGCTTGACCTGGCGTAGCAGTTCCATCGCTCCGACGCCGAAAATATTAGGTAGTACAGTGGTAGCCCCGAGCCGGCCTTCAAGGGTTTCAGCCACGGCTTGTGGTTGCTCGAAAATCTCCTTCAACATGTAATGGGGATATATGCCCCGTTGCACCGAGTCAGCTTTTGTCTCAACTTCCTTCACCGGTCGTTCGACTAACTGATCGTTCACATCAACGATTTGATATCCATTGGCATTCAGGCTGACTGCATCGCCTTCCTCCAGGAAAACAAATGATTCTGTCTCACCCAGTAATGGATAAATATCAGACGCGAGAAAATTCTCCCCACGCCCAACACCCAATACCAGCGGGCTGCCTTTTCTCGCGCCCACTATAACCCCGGGCTCAGCAGCACTGACCACTGCAATTGCAAATGCACCCCGTAAACGACCCACAGCCCTTCGAAGGGCTGCAAACAAATCCAAACCTGAATCCATCAGTTGTGCAATCAAATGAACCATCACTTCGGTGTCGGTATCTGAACTGAAGTGACAACCACACTGCTGCAATTCGCGACGCAGTTCCTCGTGGTTTTCAATAATGCCGTTGTGGACAAGGGCCAGTTGATCGCCCGAGGTGTGCGGATGCGCATTCGTTGTGTTCGGAACACCGTGGGTCGCCCAGCGTGTATGGGAAATACCACAGACCCCATTAATTGGATCGGATTCCAGCAGGACTTCCAGATCCCTGACCTTACCCGCTGAACGATGTCTTTTCAGGTGACCATCCTGCTGCAGGGCAATACCCGCTGAATCGTAACCACGATATTCAAGCGTATGCAGACCGGCAATCAGAACATCCCTGATGTCACGCCCCGCTGAGCCTGCAACTATTCCACACATACTGAGGATTCCCTATTTTTTTACCGGTCGTTTCCAGCTGCGAATCGATACCTGCTTCGCCCTGCTTATTGTCAATTGACCGGCGGGTGCGTCCTTGGTAACTGTACTGCCGGCACCAATGTCCGCGCCTGCGCCAACCGTTACCGGCGCAACCAGCTGTGTGTCGGAGCCAATAAAAACATCATCTTCAATTACGGTACGATGCTTGTTGACCCCATCGTAATTACAGGTAATGGTACCGGCGCCGATATTAACCCGGTCACCGATACTACTATCACCCAGGTAGCTCAGATGGCTGGCCTTGCTGTTCTTGCCGAGAGAGGTATTTTTCACTTCGACAAAATTGCCTACCTTGCTACCTTCCATCAATTCTGTTCCGGGACGCACACGTGCAAATGGCCCGATATCACAGACACCCAGACTACGCATACCCTCAAGCACACTGTAAGCGTGCACCCGTGTTCCTGCTGCCAATTGGACGTTCTTAAGCACACAACCCGGACCGATCTTAACACCATCACCCAGGCTGATGTCACCCTCCAAAACAACATTCACATCGATAAATACATCGCTGCCCGCCTCTACCTTTCCACGTATATCGATACGCTGAGGATCAGCCAGTTGAACTCCCGCTTGCATCAGTTGTGTGGACTTTTTCATTCGATACCGCCGCTCCAGTTCCGCCAGTTGAATCCGGTCATTCGCCCCCTCAAGATCTGTTGCAACCGGAGCAACAACAGCACGTGTTTGAATGCCTTTTTCATAGGCTATGAAAAATACATCTGTCAGGTAATACTCGTTTTGGGAATTATCGCTGGCCAGGTTATCCAGGCAGGACATCAGAACCGATCGCGACGCCATGATGATTCCCGAGTTAACTTCTTTGATCGCTTTTTGCTCAGTCGTTGCATCACGTTCTTCAACAATACCGGTGACATTGTCATCTGCATCACGAACGATACGACCGTAACCCGTTGGCTCATCGATTTCCATCGTCAGCACTTTAAGACCGGCTGAGGGCAACTCGATCAATTGTCTCAATACATCTGCTTCCAGTAACGGTATGTCGCCGTAAAGCACCAATACGTCAGCACCTTCCGGAATCCCCGGCATCGCCTGCAGTACCGCGTGACCTGTTCCTAATTGCTCAGCCTGTGCTGCCCAGGTGATATCAATGGCACTACACGCTTCCTGCACCTCGGGCACCTGCGGATTGAAAACCACGTGAATTTCTGCCGGCCGAAGTTGCAATGCGGTGTCCAATACATGAATAATCATCGCTTGACCGCCGACTGTTTGTAGTACTTTCGGCACCCGTGACTTCATGCGGGTTCCAGCACCGGCGGCAAGAATTATAATGTGTAGGGGTTTATGCATAGTTTTCAGTAGCCGGATTGATAAAAGATTATACCGGTAACACCATGCAGGCTCTATGCAAAGGAAAGGGCGAATTATGTTTATTCAAAGTCCATTCCCGGTCTTTTTTAACCGTTTGTAATAATAATTCAAGGATTATCCAATGCGTACACTGTTAACAGCCCTGGTTTTACTGCTACTGGTCAGCACAGGTTCAGCTGCAGAAGTGCAACGCCGGACAGCCAATGACGGTCAACTGATCATGGAGGATATTCCACCAATACCAGAATCTCTGCCATCAACACTTAGCCAGTACCAGAACATCCGATCCGCCAGGTTCTCCAGTTTTTCGAAAGACAGTAAAAGGATTTTCATAAAAACCAGTTTGGGCCCGGTGACTCAACTGCACCGGGTTGATATGCCGCGTGGTGCCCGCTACCAGGTAACTTTTGGTGATGAACCGGTGGGCGAAGTGAATCCGCAACCCAAGGGCAACCTGCTGGGCATTACCCTTGATGAGGGCGGTAATGAATTCGACCAGGTCTACCTTTTCAATCCAGACAATGGCCGGATGCGTTTGTTGTCAGACGGGAAGGCATTGAATAACCGGATAGCATGGGACCGGCAAGGCCGGAAACTGGCTTATCGCTCAACCCGCAGAAATGGCCGTTCCAATGATATCTGGATTCAGGATGTAGACTCGTCCGAACCGGCCAGCCTGCTACTTGCAACGGATGACGGCACACTATGGAAGCCCATTGATTTCAGCCGTAACGGAAAGAAACTATTGATTCAGCAATTTGTCAGCGTGGCGGATTCCCGGATCTACGTAAAAGACCTGCCTGACGGGGAGTTACGTTTGATAGCCGGAGATGCCAATGACCCGTCCAGCAATATCGCCACCGGGTTTGACGAATACGATTCGAGTGTCCTTTTTGTTAGCAACTTTCACAACGGGAGGGCTGAACTGGCAAAAGCGAGCCTGGATGAAATACCGCTAATCAATTACATTTCCAACTCTTTCAATTGGGATATTACACAGTTTGTACTGAGCCCCGACCGTAGACGCGGTGCATTTATCGCCAACGAGGGTGGTATCAGTCGTCTTTATCTTTTTGACCCTGAAAAAATGAAATACAACCGTGTCGATAAAATCCCAATGGGCTTGATAGGTGGGTTGAGGTTCAGCCCCAACAACCAAAAACTGGGAATGACCCTGAATTCCGCACGCAACCCGAATGAGGCCTTTGTACTCGAACTCGGCCGTAAACCTTTGTCAGCCAGAAAACTGACCCGGTGGACTTATAGTGAAACCGGTGGGCTCGATACGGATAAATTTTCAGAACCTGTTGCGGTTACGTTCTCTTCGCCCATCGAAGATGAGGGGGAAATTATTCCTATCCCTGCATTTGTTTACTTACCACCAGGCAATGGCCCGTTCCCGGTCGTTATTCACGTCCACGGCGGTCCGGAAAATCAATTCCGGCCTCGTTTTAACAGCGGCTTTCAGTCGTGGATAGACCAGTTGGGCGTGGCCGTCATTGCACCAAACATACGCGGCTCACTCGGCTATGGTTCTTACTATATTACGCTGGATGATGGCTATAAACGCGAGGCCGCGGTGAGGGATATCGGTGCACTTTTGGACTGGATTGAAGAACAACCGCAGTTAGACAAGAACCGGGTGGCAATAATGGGGGCCAGTTATGGTGGTTATATCGCGCTTGCTTCAGCCGTCCATTACAGCGACCGTCTGCGTGCCGCCGTTGACCGTGTCGGGATCAGTAACTTCGTAACCTTTCTTGAAAACACCCAGGACTACCGGCGCGAATTGCGACGCGTTGAGTACGGTGATGAACGCGACCCGGAAATGCGGGCGTTTCTGGAAAAGATCAGCCCCTTGAATAACGTTGACCGGATTAAGATTCCACTCTTTGTCCAGCAGGGCAGTAATGATCCGATCGTGCCCCGGTCGGAGTCAGACCAGATGGTGGCCGCCCTGCGTGAGCAGGATCAGGTTGTCTGGTACATGAACGCCCTCAATGAGGGCCACGGGTATGGTAAAAAAGAGAACCGTGACCTGTTTGAACAGGCCACGTTTTTATTCCTGCAACAATACCTGCTGGCTGACTAAGCCCGCAGCTTTAATTCCCCCGACTGTAAAGACGGGGAACCAAGGTTCATCATTCGGTCGCTATACTGGCCTTATACGCCCGCAGGGCCTCATTGAACATGGCAGCAACACGCTCTTCCATTTCCACCGAATAATCATGTGCTCTCAAAATCGCCTGCTGGTTTCCCCAGGTCAGTTCTGCACTATCGGCATCCTTATCGATACAAGCGCGGTACTCTGCCATTTCTGCCTGGAACCCCTTAACGTTCTTCTGAGCCGCTAAAAGATCTGCCTTAACAGGAGCTTCCGCTATGGGTGGTGGCGCTGATGGCAGGGTGCATGCTTGAGCCTGAAGTGGCAATACCACTCGGGAGCCATCATCCGCCATTTCCTGTTGAGCCATGGCGGTCATTGAGACCATCAATGCAAGCCCTGTAAAAATAATTTTGTTCATCACTTCACCTGTTCTTAATCTGTTGAAATATTGCCTGACAGTAAAAGAGTCACCCCGACTGCTGGAAAGTTCACTCGCCTTCCCAATAATCAGTCATTCCTGCCTGATCGCGTATGATATAGCGCATTACCGTTGGTTTTCCATCACCTTTGGCAGAAAACTCCCCTTATACACCCACTTTCTCCAAATCAGGTGATGATCTGACCCATGCAATCAAATGCCTGGAAACCGATCTTAGTGGCAGGACTTGCAAGATAATCGTCAGCAAAAAGGCTCCATACCATTAAATCCTGATACACACCTTCTGAATCAAGTGCTCGCTTCCTAAGAGTGGCGTCGTGTGTGAAACCCAGGCGGGCCGGTATCGACGCACTGGCCTTGTTTTCCGGGGCGCACATGATCTCAACCCGTTTTACCTTTTCAATCTCGAAGGCCACCCGGATCATGGCACAGGTGGCCTCATTGGCAATACCCTGGCCTATGACGTCCTTGTGTGTCCAGTAACCGATTTCCAGACCACCCGGGCCTACGCGCGCGAGCAGCATATTCTCGCCAAGCAGCTTCTGCTCTGCGGCATCAAACACTGCGTAACGAAACATCTGCCCCAAATCGAACGCAGCGCGGATTTCTCTTAGCCAAAGGGCTGTTTGTTGTAAAGATCTGGGTTCATCCTTCATAAAAGGAATCATAGGGCGCAAGTGCGCATCACAGGCATCCAGTGCCGCCCTCAAAACCGGGGCATCCCCGGGCGACCAGCACCTGAGTACCAGGCGGTCCGTCTCTATGCGGTAAGCTGTTCTTGTTTTTGATTCATCACCTGGTTTCAAAGCCATCGCCTCACTGTAGATTTATAGTTTAGATATTGCTGACCAAAGCTCGCTTCTGACAAAGCGCTCTTCAACATCTATCCCCGACGAATCACAAGCTACCCTGTTCAGGATAAATCAAAAGTCTTTTAGCTTGTCCAGCCGTTTGCCTTGGCCCTGGCAGCCAGGACCACGAGATAAATAGCGATAACGATAACCATCACCGGCATCACCAACCCGCCGGGACCAAAGACTTCAAAAGATTTACTCATAAAGAAAGAGTGGAACATCTGCACCAGTACACCGGCCAGGGACAATTGCAGAAACAATCCGGCCAGGCTTCTTTTTAACAGCAACAACACGCAGCCCAGTGCGCCGAAATTGACCGCCACCGCAAAAGCCGCCGTTGCCCAGGCCGGGGTGTTTTCATAAAGTTCGCGCTGCTCTTGGGGTAACGCAGCCAGTGTTTCCGCGGTCATCATGACTTGCATTATATAAGCCATCACACCCAACAAATTCCATACCAGCAGTACCGCCGCAACTATCATGAACCATTTGGGAGCCTTGCTTTTCAGTTCTTCAGACACGCTTTTCTCCAGGATTTGTTCTATCAATATTTAGTATAAACGCTAAATTAATGCAAACCACCCAAGGGCCGACTTGCTCATGGCAACCGATACGATATACATAAAGATAAACAAACCAAGCAGCCATGCAGAAAGGCGTATTCCTTTACTGCGTCCGAACCGCATTGCCACCAGACCAACCGCGATGTAAATCACCAGGGCGATGATTTTCGCCATTAGCCAGGGTTGTTCCATCGGTGAAAAACGCAACTGAACCGCAAGCACGATAGCACTCACAAGTAACACCGTATCTACTACCTGTGGTGCAATCTTTACCCAGCGTTGTTGTAACAGTGTTGAGTCCCGCAACATCCAGATGCCGCGAATAAAAAAGCCAGCAAATGACAGTACGACAAAAGCAATATGTATGGTTTTAACTGTTTCCATCAATTAACGAGCCTCTCTGTTCTTCCATGGTATTTTTGTTCATCAAAGCTAATGCCTTAAATGGGCGGATGCAATTATGGGCCAGCGGGCTCTATCAGTTTGTTTGCAGTGGTACTTCAAACCAGGTCGCATAAGCAACCGCCCGACATGAACCCGATTCACCAAACAGTGCCGTACCGGTGTAATGCTTGCGTCCCTGCCGGTTAATCTCCCAACCGGTCAGGACACATTTCTCACCGGCCTTGACTGAACCGCTGATGGAGACAGCAAGTTCACCCAGCAGGAGTGCGCCATTTACCGGTTCCGGAAAAGCATAGGCACCCGGGCAATCGAGTGCAGCCCATATAAATTCCGGCGCCACAAAGCCCGATGAATCAACGAGTGTGGCATCGGGAATCCAGGCAGCCGCGACCATACCCTCCGGGCCGGTACCTTCCTCAAGCGGGCCTGCAAAAACTCTCAGCCCGTCACCGTGCTCACGCTCAGGGCCACAGACGAAACAGCCTGGATAAAAATGTGAGACAAAGCCCCGATAACGAGCGGATGCTGCTTGCGCGCCGCTAAAGTCGGGAGGCGTAGGAATGTCAATATCCACGTTGGTTGCATGACCCGACGCTACAAGTTCGTCGCCGCAGAATAACTCAACGAGACCATCACTTTGACGAAGCTCCATTGCGGCATCAAGCGGCGGTGGAATGCGTAACCGCACAGCCGCCGGACCATCAATCAGCTTACCAATCATTGCGCACGAATAGCCGCCATTACCCGAATTCGGCGGACCATGAAAGCGACGGTCTATGAATACTGATCTTGTCATTTCAAGCATTGTAACCCATTGAATATTGATACCCGCAGGGTACAGTACGGACTTGAACACACTGTGGATATCGATTGTCGTGGACAGGATCATCGCCGGTCTTCTTTTTCATTTCACGTTGCGCCTTCCGGGCGTTCAAAACTTCAGTCAGTACTTTATCTGAACGCGGCTTATCCAACTCAATGAGCGTCCCTGGTGTAAAGCGCACAGACCATGGAGCGTGAATCCAGGCTCCATACCCCCGGACCTTTCGCCGGTGGCGTTGATTCCGAGCTGTGAAACGCCAGGTTCCACCCGCCAGCCTGGGCAATCTCCGGCAAATAAAAATCGCGTGACTCTGCTGCTGCATTCAGCATGATGGC
>JAOUCZ010000311.1 GCA_029859505.1 Lysobacterales bacterium
CCGCCAGCCCAACCTATATCAATACCATCGATAGACACCATTGCTGCCTGCCCGGGGTGTAACCAGGCGAGATCTGTATTGCGGAACTCTACTTCGCCTTTCTCACCACGTAATTCCAACAACATCTCCAGATCACCTTTGAGATCGAAGAAGTCAATGGCCCTGCTTTTCCGGCCCCATTGCTCGGGAGAAACATTGCCACAAGCCACGGCAGCGATATGCAGTGATTCGGTTAGAGTCCCGTTCTGTTCAAAAACCGTTCCGGTTTCAAACAACCGCACCCTGTCCTGCTGGCGGCGCAGATTTCGTGAAAGAGCTTCCATCAAACCCGGCAACAATGCTGTACGCATCACTTCCAGATCAGCGTTTAAGGCATTGGCCAGCGGTAAAACATGCTTATCCATGCAGAAACGGCCGAGAAGGTCACGACTGGTGAAGCTGTAATTGATCGCCTCTGTGTAACCCGCAGCACACAGTGCCTGCTGTACGCTCTGAAGTGATACCAGGCCTTCACTGATGATGCCGGGATTTAATTCACCTGCCGGCAATGCAGCCGGGATATTGTCATAGCCATATATTCTTGCAACTTCCTCGATCAGGTCTTCTTCGATTTCTATATCGAAACGATCTGACGGCGCTGTAACCTTCCAGGCTCCAGCTTCAAATTCAGGCGCCATGCGTAAATTTTTGAGGATGGTTCCGACGGTTGCCTCGTCCAACTCAATACCCAGTACGCGATTCAAACGGGCATGCCGCAATGTAACCTGGTTTTGTGCAGGTAGAGTGGCTTCTGATTTTGCATGAATCAAAGGACCGGCTTCACCACCTGCTATCTCCAGCAGAAGCGCCGTAATGCGCTCAATGGCCCTAACCTGACCACGAGGGTCTACACCGCGCTCAAAGCGGTGTGAGGCGTCCGTATGCAGCCCCATATCACGCGCCTTGCCGGAAATGGTAGACGGTTTGAAATAGGCGCTCTCAAGCAAAATGTTTTTGGTGGTCTCGGTCACACCCGTTTCCAGTCCACCCATGATGCCTGCCAGTGCGACAGGACCTGCTTCGTCACAGATTGCCAACAGGCTCTCATCAACATCTACCTGCTTGCCATCGAGCAATACAAGCTTCTCCCCTTCACGGCCGCGACGGACGTTAATGTTGCCCTGCAGACGATCAAGATCGAACGCATGCATCGGCTGGCCGAGTTCCATCAAAACAAAATTGGTCGCATCGACCGAGGCGCTGATACTGCGAATACCACTGCGTCTTAAAGCTTCAACCATCCAAAGTGGGGTTGGTGCTGTCGGGTCAATACCCCTGATTATCCGCCCAACATAACGGGGGCAATCCTCATCCGCTTCAAGCGTGACCTCGATGGTATCGGAAATCACAGCTGCGACTGGCTCAATTTCCGGCGCAGTCAATGCAACATCGCAACTGGCCGCAACATCCTGTGCCATTCCTCGAATACTCAGGCAATCTGCCCGGTTGGGTGTCAACTCGACCTCGATGGCGTGGTCGTCGAGTTCGAGAAACTCACGGAGATCCATACCCAAAGGGGCATTTTCCGGCAGTTCCATCAGTCCGGAGTGATCCTCCGACAAACCCAGTTCACGTGCGGAACAGGCCATGCCAAATGATTCCATACCACGCAGCTTCGCTTTGCGAATTTTGAAGTCATCACCTATCACCGCGCCAACTGTGGCCAGCGGGATTCTGATTCCCTCACGTGCGTTGGGTGCGCCACAGACAACCTGGACCGGTTCCAGGCCACCAAAGTCTATCGAACAAACCTTGAGTTTGTCAGCATCGGGATGCGGACCACAATGCGTGATCTCAGCTACCACGATACCGGAGAATGGTGCAGCAACCGCTTCGACGGTATCAACTTCCAGACCGGAAGCAGTAAGTTTTCGGGCCAGTTCTTCAGCGGGCAGGTCTACATCCACCCATTTTTTCAGCCAGTTAACGCTAAATAACATCTTCTTATCCCTTTCCGGCGGGCCTAGTGAAACTGGCGCAAAAAGCGCACATCATTTTCAAAAAACTGGCGCAAATCCGTTACGCCGTAGCGCAACATGGCCAATCGTTCGACCCCCATGCCAAAGGCATAACCGACATATTTTTCGCTATCTACATCACAGGCCTTGAGAACATTCGGATGCACCATGCCGCAACCCAGAATTTCCAACCAGCCAGGCTCTTTGCCATCGCCCTTGTCCCAGGCAATGTCCACTTCAGCCGACGGCTCAGTGAACGGAAAATAGGATGGCCGGAAGCGCATTTCCAATGAAGCTTCGAAAAATAAATTGACGAAAGTCTGCAACACACCCTTCAGATCAGCCATGGTTACAGCTTCACCGACCAGCAATCCTTCTACCTGGTGGAACATGGGTGTATGAGTTTGATCTGAGTCGCTTCTGAAAACTTTTCCAGGCGCAATGATACGAATCGGCGCACCCTTTTTCTTCATCTCGCGAATCTGCACCGGTGAGGTGTGAGTTCGCAACAAACGACCATCACCAAAATAAAAGGTATCGTGCATCGCACGTGCCGGATGATGGGGTGGAAAGTTTAGTGATTCAAAATTGTAAAAGTCATCTTCGACTTCAGGACCGGTGGCCACATCGTAACCAAGCCGGCTAAAAATATCGTTCATCCTTTGCAGGGTATGGGTGACGGGATGTAAACCACCACGTTGCCGGCCGCGACCCGGCAGGGTCACATCTATCTTTTCACTGGCAAGTCTTTGATTCAAGGCCAGGTCTTCCAGCGCCTGCTTGCGCGCTGACACCGCTTCGATCAGTTGAATTTTTGCCTGGTTGACTGCCTGACCAAACGCTTTGCGCTCTTCATGCTCCATGCCGCCCAGTGACTTTAACAGGGCGGTTATTTCACCCTTTTTGCCGAGGTAACGTACACGTAAATCATCCAGTACAGACAGTTCATCACTCTTGTTGATTACTGCCAGCGCCTGCTCAAGAATTTGTTTAACCGATTCCACCGATTCAATCCCAATCGGAAGGGCCCCTGCCCTTCCTGCGAATACTCTCAACAAAAAAGGGCAGCCGGAGAGGCTGCCCATTTTTTGTTATTTTAGACGAGGCTTGCTTTGGCTTTCTCTACAAGAGCGCCGAATGCATCAATGTCATGAACCGCAAGATCAGCAAGGACCTTGCGATCGACTTCAATTCCAGCCTTGTTAAGGCCATCCATGAAACGACTGTATGACATATCAAATTGCCGTGCGGCAGCGTTGATACGGACAATCCACAGACTGCGGAACGCACGCTTACGCGTACGCCGATCGCGGTATGCATATTGACCAGCCTTGATAACAGCCTGTTTGGCAACCCGGTACACCTTACGGCGGGCACCGTAGTAGCCTTTAGCTTGCTTTAATACTTTTTTGTGCCGCGCATGAGCGACAACACCACGTTTTACTCTAGCCATTTTACGAGCCTCCTGTTATGCGTACGGCAATAAGCGTTTTACCGCTTTCTTGTCGGCTGAATCAATTGCATCCGTGCCGCGCAAATTGCGCTTACGCTTGGTGCTCATCTTGGTCAGAATATGACTTTTGAATGCGAACCCACGTTTAAAATTACCTGAAGCGGTTTTCTTAAAACGTTTGGCTGCACCCCGATTGGTTTTCATCTTGGGCATGGTTTACTCCTGGTGGCCTTTATTGGCCTGTTATATGCGTTACTCAAGCGGCCGGGGAAGTTTTTCCAGCTCTTTACCATTTGCTCGGCTACGCTACTTCAAAATGTGACTGCAATATGGCAGTCACGTTATAAATTTATTTGATCAAGTCTTCTTGGCGTTGATCATCATCGTCATCTGACGGCCTTCCATTTTAGGCATTTGCTCAACAACGGCTTCTTCGGCCAGGTCATCCCGGACTCTCTTGAGCATTTCTGCTCCGAGTTCCTGGTGGGCCATTTCACGACCGCGAAACCGCAATGTGACCTTGACCTTATCGCCCGCATCCAAAAAACGGCGTACATTTCGCATCTTGACCTGGTAATCGGCTGTTTCGGTTCCCGGCCGGAATTTTACTTCCTTGACATGCGTGACCTTCT
>JAOUCZ010000312.1 GCA_029859505.1 Lysobacterales bacterium
CGAAACAAGAATCGAATTGTTCGCTCGATGCGCAGCATGGATGAAATCAGGGAAAGGAGTTACCGTGGTGACGCCTCCATGATCAAGATTCTGACCTTCACTATCATTCTGCTGATTGCGGTCACCTCGCTGGGTATCGTTGGACTGGCCAGTTTCAGCGTCAACCGAAGAACCAAGCAGATCGGTACCCGGCGTGCACTGGGTGCAAGCAAGGTTGCGATCCTGCGCTACTTTATGACAGAAAACTTCATCATCAGCCTGGTGGGTGTTCTGTTTGGTGCTGCTCTTACCATTGGCCTCAATATCCTTATGATTGAAGCCTTCAGCCTGACAAGGATTGCCTGGTACCTGGTGCCGGTGGCAATGCTGATGTTACTTGGGGTTGGCCAGGCTGCTGTTTTCGGACCAGCCAGAAGGGCATCATCGGTACCACCAGCGGTAGCGACGAGAACCGTATAGATGGATTAGTTGCAATCCGGAATCATTACTTTCCCAATTGGTCAGTCAGTGGGGTGGGGAGTGGGGTGGGTACCCGGTACCGGGACTCGCTAGTCACATCCATGTGGCGCTCGGACTCGACTTCCTGTCTCGTACGGCCCCGGTACCGGGTACCCACCCCGGCTCTGGACACATCTGTGGCATGCCTAATGAATAGCACTACCGTAGCGGAGGAGACCAACTATAATCCGCGCATCCATTCCTGGCGAAGTCTCACTGAACCGGGCTGTTCAAGGGCAGCCCTAACGGTTTTAAGCAAGCGTGGTTTGTCTCTGCCCAGGCTGCCTTTGAGGACCAGGTAATTGGACGCATGGTCGCTTCGGAAGACTGTTTTATCGAGCTCCAGGTTATCCAGCAACCAGTACATTTCCTGGAACAGACCAGCCTGGTCCAGTGCTTCAAACTCGCCACCGAAGCCCTGTTGATACCGCGCCACACCGGCAGGAAAGCTAACAACCAGCGTTGATAGAAACTCGGGTTGTGCTGCGCTCATCAGGCGGGCGGAGTTGACCGCGTGTTGCTCACTATATTTCCTGCCGCCCATACCATTGAGAATCATGACCGAGCTTTTGGCACCGGCGGCTTTGATCTTTTGCAGGGCCGCCAGGGAGCTATCAAACGTCTCACCCTTGTTGACCCGTTCGAGCACCAGGTCATCACCGGATTCGCAGCCAACATAGAAAAGACTCAGACCCATTTCATTCAGCTCGGCCAGTTCGGCGACGGTCTTGTTTTTCAGGTTGCGTGGCAGGCAGTAGGAAGAGACGCGCTGTATACCGGGCAGGTAACGGTTGATGGCTTGCATGATCAGTTTCAAGCGCCGGAAAGAAAGCGTCATGGCATCGCCATCGGCCAGGAAAATACGTCGGACCGGTAGACCTTGAGCTACTATTGCTGCTAACTCCTGCTCAATTTTTTCTATTGGTTTGAAGCGAAAACGTTTTTGCGGCTGAGTGTACATTTCACAAAATGTACAGTTGTTCCAACTGCATCCGATGGTGACCTGCAGAATAAGGCTGTAAGCCTCTGATGGAGGCCGAAATACAGGCTCGACGTAGGGGATCTGAATCATTTCCGCAGTATGGAAAAACTCGCGTTCATAGTAAAGCGCCGGAGCACTTTTCCAGCCGCTTTAGTCCCGCCCCATTAGTGCGTTCGAGGTAGATATGGACCTCAGTTCAGATTCCCGGGTCTGGAGACTACGGAAAAGCTGGAACTGATTACGCGCACGATCAAGATTATGCGATGGATAATCCACACTATAATATTGGTTATCTCCCAGAAAATCTGTGAGAAACCGGACACCTTGAATGAAGCACACCATCAAGGCACCGGGCACAAGCGAATCAATTTCCTCTTGAAGAATGACACCTTCCAGACCCTTCAGATACCCGCGTGCCAATGCTGTAAACACTTCAGGCCGTGCGTTCACCCGCTCAAGGAGCGTGGAGTCTTCGGCCTCCGGATTGCAGCATGTTCGAACAAGATCACCGAAATCCGTCATCAGGTAACCGGGCATGCTGGTATCAAGGTCAATTACCGCAAGCGCTTTGCCATCATCCGGATTGATTAATACATTGTTGATTTTACAGTCGTTGTGGCATATCCGAACCGGCAGACCATCCATCAGCGACTGCCACTCAACAATCAATGACCCGGTACTTTCTACAAACTTGATGTCATCGCGACAGGCTTCAATCTGAGTCACCCTGGCATCCTGCAGCGCTTCGAGAAATAGGTGGTACCGCATGGAAGGGTTGTGGAAATCCGGAATGACGATAATCAGCTTCCCAGGATCCAAATCAGACAGCCCGCGAGAAAAACCGGCATAGGTGAATGCAGCCTCAAAAGCCTGTTCGTTGGATTCAAGCACTTCAATACTAAGGGAGCCGGGAATGTACTCCAACACACGAACATCACCGCCCGGTCCATGCAGGTAACTGCCATCGTCACCGGCCAGGTGCCGAACGACTTTCGGAGCGTTGCCCTTCCGCTGCAGATGAGACCTGATTACGCGGGCATTGTGAACCAGTGCCCCCGGATCATGGAAAACAAACGTGTTTATCCTCTGGGCCACCAGCGACTGTTCATTATCATGGACCAGCACTGTCTGGTTTATATGGCCATTACCCAGTGGAGCGGCAGTTGCATTGATGCTTAAACGGTAGGGTTCACGAATTGCCTCTACAATACCGGCGCCAATCTCATCATTCATCGAGGCCGTCCCCGCCTGGCCGAAAAATCTTGCCCAGCCGCTCCAAATCCTCCGGGTAGGTGATGCCCTGCCATTTGTCTTTGGTGGAGTAAACACGCACCTGGCTTCTACCCTCCTTGATGGAAACCATGACCTGGGCAGGCAAATAGAACTCAACCTGGCTCTGATCGCGAGCTACGGAAAAAAACTCAATGAGACCATGGTTGAGACAGTCAAATATGTCTGATCCGAAAGCCCAGATGTTCATTGAAACGGGCGCTTTCGGTTCCAAATTGACGGATTTGCCATCAATTTCGCCACAAATGCCACCGTTTTCAAGTTTTATCGACAGACATTCCCTAATCGTCACCAGCGAGCCATTAGTGACTTGGCACAAACCACGATTAACCTCCCCGGAGTCCGACAAGGTACTCTTCAACGGATAACTCACCAGCGCCCAACCGTCGTTATGCTTTAAATGCAACAGTAACTGAGTCATGGCATCCGGACCGTAGTAGTCATCCGCATTGATCACAATGCAGCCGGCCGGTACCGCATCCCGTGCACTCCATAAGGCGTGCCCGGTTCCCCATGGTTTCTGCCTTGAATAAGCCTCGCATCCCTCCGGTAAATCATCCACCTGTTGTTGCACCAATGAGACTTTGAGGTCATGGGGCAACAACGGCACGAACTGTTTCAAAATGGCCTGTTCAATAAGGTGATTGATGACCAATACCAGCTGACGCACACCCAGGCGGTAAGCATCCATCACGCTGAAATACATCAACGGTTTACCGGTTCCGGCAACTGATACCAGTTGTTTGTCACCTCCGAAACGCCTGCCCAGACCAGCCGCCAGGATGACCAGGCTAACCGGGGGCTTACTGTTACAATGCGCCATCAGCGAACAATAACACTGACAGTGGGGAATGCAATGCAGCTGAACTGGATTGACTGGGCCATTATCGGCAGCTTCATACTCTTGTCTCTTACCATCGGGATGCTGGTCAGTCGTCGTGCTGGCGGCAACACCGAATCATTCTTCCTCTCCGGACGTAACCTGCCCTGGTGGTTACTCGGCACCTCGATGGTCGCCACCACATTTTCAACCGATACACCCAACCTGGTCACTAACATCGTTCGTACCAATGGTGTGTCAGGCAACTGGGTCTGGTGGGCTTTTCTGTTGACCGGTATGTTGACGGCTTTTGTGTACGCCCGGCTATGGCGCAGCTCCAGGGTCATGACAGACCTTGAGTTTTATGAAATTCGTTACAGCGGCAAGGCTGCTGGCTTTCTTCGTGGTTTTCGTGCGATCTATCTTGGTCTGTTTTTTAACATGATGATAATGGCTGCAGTCACGCTCGCCATGATCAAGATTG
>JAOUCZ010000313.1 GCA_029859505.1 Lysobacterales bacterium
ATTACGACGAGGCGATCGCCTACATCCGGGAAAACCCCGAAGAAGTCGACCAGTGCTGGATTGACCACGCCGAGGGCCTGGCCCGCACCGGCCACGGCGGCGTCCCGACGATGATTATCGACGGCCAGGATGAGCCCTTCTTCGGCGGTGACCGCTTCGACCAGTTCTTGTGGCGTTTGAGGCAGAACGGCCTGACAAGGCGCCCCGCGCCGATCGCACCGTTCACCACGAAACCACTGCGCTGGCCGGATGGGCTGTAGCATGACCGGTCATTAAGACCCTTCGTAATTCAGACATTGTCACCCCAATCAGCAGTTTTAATCGCTGGTTGGGGTGATGATATAAACTACCAGGTCAGAACATGATCCGATCAAAAGTCTACTGCTTATACGGAGCTTTAATGCTTTGTGTACTTTTCTCCGCCCCCACGTTACAAGCTGACGACTGTCACCCCCCTATCGACCCTGGGAAGCCGCAGTACATCATTGGTTACGGCAGCTTGATGAATGAGTCATCCAAGCGCAGCACGGAACCCAATGCGGGTGAGAGCCGGCCGGTATCGCTCACGGGCTTTCAGCGCTCCTGGAATACGCACGGTGTTTATCCAACCACCTATCTTGGGTCCCAGCCGTTGGAATCGGCGACGATGGTAGCGGCTTTGTACCGCGATTACCCGGGTACGGATGGCAAACTGGCCTCCGACGCGAGGGAGATAGATTACTGCAGGGCAGCGGTCAAACCCGAAACAGTTACAATGCTCGATGGATCAGCGAGCCCGACATCCGCCGAGGTCTGGATTTACGTCAATAAACCCGAAACACTGAAGCTGCCCGACGCAGGACACCCGATCGTACAGTCCTATGTCGATATCTTCATAACCGGGTGCCTGCAGCTCCAGGAGCTTGTTACCGACCCTGATCTCGATTTCGTCGAGCAATGCATCCTGACAACGGACGGCTGGTCGAAGAGTTGGGTGAATGACAGGCTCTACCCACGCCGTCCCTACCATTATGAACCCAAGGCATTCCAGATCGACAAGTACCTGGAGCGGCTGTTGCCCGAGTATGTCGATGCCGTCAAAATTGAATAAATAGAATAAAGCCGAGGGAGCAACCGTCATGACTGCCAAAAAAGTAGTAACTGTCCGCAAGGCTATTGCGCTGGGTATAGGATCGATGGTCGGAGCCGGTATTTTTGCCTTGCTGGGTGAGGCAGCGGCTTTGGCGGGGTCCGCAGTCTGGATCTCCTTTATGATCGCCGGGATCATTGCACTGCTCAGTGGCTACTCATTCGTGCAGATGGGTGTACGTTTTCCATCGCGTGGCGGCATCGTTGAGTACCTGGTGCAGGCCTACGGTGTGGGTGTGTTTTCTGGCGCCAGTTCAATACTTTTCTACATAGCCCAGTTGATCGGTATGGCGATGATCGCCCTGGCATTCGGCAAATACGCGACAAAGCTCGTTGGCATTGAAAACAATGTCGGTTTGTACCAGCATATATTCAGTTCGGGCCTGGTTGTCGGCCTGGCGGCGCTGCAGCTGTTTGGCTCACGCCTGGTTAGCAGCATTCAGCGAATTATTGTTATATTCAACCTGGTTCTGCTTGCCGGTGTTGCAGTTGGGTTAAGTACTTTTGCAGAGGGTTCGCGGTTGTCCGTTGAAACCTGGCCTGCAACGACCCCCATCCTTGGCAGCCTGGCGCTGACGTTTTTCGCATTCACCGGTTTCGCTGTTATTGGCAACTCGGTAGAGGATATGCGTAATCCGACAAAGGACCTGCCACGCGCCATGTACGCGACGATTATCATCGTCACCCTTTTGTACCTTGCCCTGGCGATTACAACGACAGCTGCGGTCAGCCACGAGCAACTGGTATCGAGTGGACCGTTGCTGCTGATCGAGGCCGCCCGTTCGACATTTGGCCCGGTTGGCTTTACGTTACTGCTGGTTAGCGCCACGGTGGCTACCATGACCTGCATCAACGGTGGGCTTTACGGCACAACCAACATCACCTTCGCCCTTGCCGAAAAGGGTCAGCTACCTTCGCGTTTGGGTAAGAAAGTACACGCGAGTACACGCGGGCTGACCTTTTCCGCAGCGATGGCCCTGATCATGATCAATTCCATGGAACTCACGATGGTCGCCTCACTGGGCAGTGCGACCTCTCTGATGGTTTACTTCCTGGTCAACCTCGGTGCATTCAAGGTCATTGAAGGGAGTTTAATGAAGCGCACACTGATCTTTCTCAGTGTCCTGGGCTGCCTGTTTGCCATCGCGGTCTGGTTTGTGTACACGGTAGATCACTCACCTGTATCACTGGGTATTTTTGCTTTCTTCCTGGTGGCGGCACTGGTTGCGGAAAGCCTGCTCCAAAAAGTGAAGGGCAGACGAATACGGGCTCAGCAAGAATAAATTTTCTGATAAACCTACCTGACATTTAGGGAGTTTTCCCTATTCCAACTTTTCAAGATATGTCCGATAATTTTTGTTTATTCAGGCTCGGATATTGACGGTATTGATGCAATTTTTTGGTGTGATAATGGGAGGCTAACTTGTTATTATTGCACTACCCGACAATGCACTGGCAGAGTTGGTCAATCATGAACAGGGAATGATGGTTATGAAAAAGTCTATTTTAGCAGTTTTAGTCTTCGGGTTCTTCCTGGCGTTTTCGGTATATGCCGAACAACAAGGCTCTGATAGCGACGGTGCAGACCAGGCAGAGGAAACAGCGGATGGCGGCGGTGAAGCGGCCATGCCGCCTGGAATTCTGCCGATTCCGGGGTATGTGGGCGATGTTGGGGTCCGCGATTACCTGACCGGCGACTGGGACGGGAAACGCACAGAACTGGCCAGTAACAATGGCTTTCAGTGGGATATTGACACGGTGACCTGGGCCGACTGGATGGCCGCTGGTGGCGCCAACGACGATGTTGAGTTTGGAGGCAACTTGACCTACAACCTGAAATGGGACCTTATGCGCGCGGACATTCTGCCGGGTGCACTGATCGACTTTCGAGCCGAGACCCGGTGGGGAAGCAGTGGAATGCTGAATACGGGGCAGGCGGTGCCGATGAATACGGCAGCCCTGACTCCCACCAACTACGCTGATTTTGATGACGGGTACGGGCTGGCCATAACCCAGTTGTCCTATCTCCAGATGTTGTCCACGAAAGTCGGCATTATCGCCGGTAAACTGGATCTGTTTGGCGATGGTGACGCTAACGAGTTTGCAACCGGACGCGGGCGCACCCAGTTCAACAACTGGAGCCTCAATTACGGGACGGCAAACCTGATCGTTCCCGCCTCCACGCTCGGTGTCGGCGTGGTTATCCTGGCAAGCGAGAAATTGAACATAGTAAGTTTACTGACCAGCGCCACGGAATGTGTGTCCAGCAACTGCTTCAAGGACCTGGATGACAAGGGTGGCGTTTCCATCACTTCTGTAGGTTACCAGTATCAGTTGGGAGGTCTGCCAGGTGGCGTGGGCGGAAATTTTATATACCTGTTCGACAAGGATTTCACCCAATTTGGCGCCGGTCTTCCCGTACCGCCTCCCGGTGAAGGGGAAGGAACCACAAAGGATCACTCCTGGGTAGCAGGAGGTACTTTCTGGCAGTATATTTCTACCAAGGAAGATCACGAGGGACCACTTAACCTGACCAATCGGGAACAGGACCTGCAGGGTTGGGGTATTTTCGGCCGCATGACGTTTGCCGATGATGAAACCAATCCGTGGAAAACCAGCCTGGCCTTTGGCCTGGGCGCCCGTGGGCTCGTTGACGGCCGCCCCGACGACACGTTTGGATTGGGTTACTTCTACAACAAACTGAGCAAAAAGGGCTTGATTGAAAAGCTCGATGACGGCCAGGGCATCGAAGGCTACTACAACGTGTCGATATTTCCATCTGTCAGGCTCTCATTTAACCTCCAATGGATTAAATCGGTCAGGCCCATGATCGACAACACCTTTGCGGTCTCAAGTCGATTACAAGTGGTGTTCTGAGACGCCTTATCAAGGTTTTATCGGAAACGGGTGTTCTGTCATGCAGGAATATGCTGCTTACCGGTTTC
>JAOUCZ010000077.1 GCA_029859505.1 Lysobacterales bacterium
CTGCCCAAATACGAATATGAAAGTACTCGCTTGTCAGTTGGATGACGGTTTCAGGCGGTGCCAGGGCCTTAATTGATAGAAATAGGATAAGGTCCTGTAAAAGTAAAATAATGGTGCCCAAACCCAAGGCAAGGGACATACTGCGCCATATGCCTGACATCAGTTGGCGGGTATCCTCTCTGCCATTGGCCTGGGCAATGATACCGGTGGTTCCCATACGCAAAAACCCGAAGGCCCAGAAGATAAAATTGAAGATGACGCTGCCAAGACCGATCGCGGCCAGGTAAGCTGGATCCGCCAGGTGGCCAATGGCCCAGGTATCAACCAGTCCAACCAGGGGGGCGGATGAGTTCGCCAGGATCGCCGGGAAAGCAATCGCGATGATGGTCCGGTGTGGATGGTTTGTTTTCCGGGCTAATACATCTGTTTGCATGGTCGGGGTTCATATAATGGCGCAGCAGATATAATAGCGGTGATTTCCGCCTGGGATGATTTTTTTGGAATGAAATTGAATATTCTCCGGTCAATGAATGTGTAGGGTGCTGGCACCTGTGTCTAAATTTGAAAAGGAGTAAGGAATTTAATGCTGATTAAACGTCCAAATGATGTCTTGCCTTCAGAAATTACAGATGAGACTGTCTATTTGAAAAGAAGGGAGTTGCTGAAGAGGGCAGGTCTTGTTACTGCAGGAGCCATGGCAGGTCATTCAGTTTTTGCTGCCGCGTCCGAAGAAGATCCCAGTGGTCGCATACTAACGGACGTACGGAAAAGTCCACTTAGCACGGATGAGCCGCCAAACTCCTGGCGTGATATCACCACGTATAACAATTACTATGAATTTGGCACTGGTAAGGAAGACCCCTACCAAAATGCGGTCGATTTCAAGCCCCGCCCATGGAGCGTTGCCATAAAAGGTGCCTGTGATAAGCCGGGCAATTACAACTACGAGGATCTGGTCTCTCCACATGTTCTGGAGGAACGTATTTACCGGCTACGCTGTGTAGAAGCCTGGTCGATGGTGGTTCCGTGGGTAGGTATCCCACTGGCTAGTATGATCAAGCAGTTCGAACCCAATTCCAAAGCAAAGTATGTACGATTCAAAACATTACATGACCCGAAACGTATGCCCGGTCAGCGGCGGGGCAGCCTGGATTGGCCATATGAAGAAGGTTTGACGATGGAAGAGGCCATGCATCCTTTGACGCTGATGGCTGTGGGGCTCTACGGTCGTGAATTACCCAACCAGAATGGTGCACCACTGCGTTTGGTGGTTCCCTGGAAATACGGTTTTAAGAGTATCAAGGCAATTGTGGAGATCAGTTTTACAAGCAGACGTCCGCGCAGCAGTTGGGAGCAGGCGATCCCTTCAGAATATGGCTTCTATGCCAATGTGAATCCGGAGGTTTCTCATCCGCGCTGGAGTCAGGCCAGGGAGCGTCCCATCGGTGCCGGAGTTTTTGCGAGCAAGAAACCGACGTTGATGTTTAACGGTTACGCTGATCAGGTTGCTTCCTTGTATACCGGCCTTGATCTACGTAAAAACTTCTAGGTTTTACAACATGAAGCATATTTCATTCAGACGTCTATGGTGACCTCGTTTCAAGGGCGGGGTACGGCATGTCCCGATTGATAAAGCCCGGGTCGACGTCATTCTACCGTCTGACCAAGCCGGTGGTGTTCCTGATTTGTCTGTTTCCCCTGGCCTATTTGCTGGCACGGGCATTTGATGTGGCCGGTCTGGGGTTGGGTGCCAATCCCATTGAAGAATTGCTGCATGAGCTGGGGCGTTGGGGTTTGAAATTACTACTGCTGACATTGTGTGTCACACCAGTGCGCCGCTGGACCGGTTGGAACTGGTTGATCGGATACCGGCGAATGTTGGGACTTTTTGCCTTTTTCTATATCGTGCTTCACTTTATTGTCTATGCGGTTCTTGACCAGGGATTGGATATGACGGCTATCATCGAGGATGTTCTCAAGCGACCCTATATCACATTGGGTATGGCCGGATTGTTAATGCTGGTTCCGCTGGCAGTCACATCGACAAAGGGCATGATGCGGCGACTTGGTAGACGTTGGCAGAAGCTCCACCGCCTGGTTTATGTCATCGCTATTGTTGCGGTTTGGCATTTTTACTGGCAGGTGAAACTGGATACTCTTGAGCCTGCGGTCTACGCCTTTGTGCTGGCAGTACTGTTAGGCTCCCGTTTGGTTTTCTTCGCAAAATCCCGACAACGAACACGGCTGAAAAAGTCATAAAAACTTGAAACACCGGACCGGTACTGATGGTAAAATCACCCGGGTCGCAGCTGAATTTTTAAGTGGTTTTCAAACATGTGGTGTATGTTTCGATCCAACCTCCCACCGAGTTTCCAGAGTTGCTTTCTTCATGGCTCTTTGAAGTCCTGAAGCATCCGGGAACAGCTTTAAATCCATTGTCAGGGGTTTTTCATGAGAATTTTTAAGAAAATAATGAAGTGGGTCGGTCTGACCCTGGTCGTGCTGCTTGTTCTGGGTGGTGCATTTATAGCACACAGCTGGTATTTCAAGCCGGTCAATATCAATATTTTCTTCGCCCGGGCGTTTTTGCAGGTTGCCTTGGAAAGCCCGGAAATGCTCAGCTCCATCCATGTGCTGGAGCAATTTGGCATCAAGGGTCATAACGCCGAGCTTGATGATGACAGCATTGCTGCTGGCGACCGTCTGTTCGACCACATGAAAGAGAGCCGTGAAGTACTGTTGAGCTACGAGGACGAAGATCTTTCTGATGGAGATATCATGTCCAAGCGCATTGCGATGAACATGATGGATATGCTGGTTGAGATGGAGAAGTTCCGCTTCCACAACTACCCGGTAAACCAGTTGTTTGGTGTTCAGAATGGCTTTCCTTCATTTATGGAATCAACACACCAGATCGACAGTACCTCGGACGCAGAGGATTATGTTTCCAGGTTGTCCCAGGTCGGTCGAAAGTTTGACCAGGTACTCGATGGCTTGTACCGCCGTGAAGAGTTGGGGATATTGCCCCCGCAATTCGTGGTGACCAAGGTGCTTGAAGAAATGCGTAGTTTCGTGGCGACACCGGCCGAAGAGGGGATACTGATGGTGTCTCTGACAGACAAGATGAAAGAGGCTGGTTTAGCGGAAGACGACCAGCAGAGAATCGCACTGGAGGCTCGTGACCAGATTGAAAGTACTGTTTACCCGGCTTATGAGCGTTTGATTGATTACTTTGAGGTTCTGGATAACAAGGTCAGCGAAAATAATGGCATTTGGGCACTGCCCGATGGTGATGATCTGTACCTCCTGGCCATTCGGTTATTTACAACAACCGATTACACACCCGAGTTTTTGCATGAGTTCGGCCTGTCCGAGGTAGACCGGATTCAAAGCGAGATCCTGGATATTCTCGAAGCCGAAGGCTGGGATGTTTCAGAGGGTTTCCATCCGGCCATATCGGAGATGGCTGAGGATCCCAGGTTTTACTACTCCGACAGTGGTGAAGGGCGTGACCAGATATTGGCTGATTACCAGACCATTCTGGATGAAGTTTCCGAAGGGCTTGAGCCTTATTTTGATGTCATGCCGGAGGCCGGTATGGAGGTGCAACGAATCCCAGAGTTTAAAGAGAAGACATCACCCGGTGCTTATTATCAGCCACCGGCAATGGATGGTTCTAGGGTGGGTGTATTTTACGCCAATCTCTATGATATTAAGGCAACTCCCCGATACGGCATGCGTACACTTGCTTACCATGAAGGTATTCCGGGTCATCATTTTCAACTGGCCATTGCGCAACAACAGAAAGATTTGCCATTTTTTCGCCGGGTAATCCCGGCGATCGCCTACTCGGAAGGTTGGGCGCTTTATGCTGAGAAACTGGCGTGGGAACTTGGCTTCCAGGATGATCCCTATGACAATATTGGCCGCCTGCAAGCCGAACTGTTCCGTGGTGTACGCCTGGTTGTTGATACGGGAATTCACTATAAGCGCTGGAGCAGAGAGCAGGCTATTGACTATATGATCATGAATACCGGTATGGCCAAGAGTGATGTGATCGCGGAGATTGAGCGCTATTTCGTGATGCCTGGTCAGGCGCTGGCATACAAGGTAGGTATGACCAAGCTGCTTGAGTTACGCGACCTGGCGCGGACTGAACTGGGTGATCAATTTGATATGCGTAAATTCCACAATGTTGTCCTGACCAACGGCTCGGTACCCCTGGATATACTTGAAGACCTTGTCAGGCGGTATATTGCGGAAGAGAAGGCGGGCTAATAGAAAAATTCGACAGGTATGCGGAACTAAACACCTGTCATTTTGTGTTTCTTTTGCAGCACTGTTGTTATTTTAACCAGGGGTCGATCATCAGCATGTCAACAACTTCGCCGCTGTTCGCATCGAGAATGACGGCGAATTGACCGTCTGCAAATAATGCGGGGACATACCTCAACTGACCAATATCGCGCCCGCTTTTGTTGATCAGCTGATTTATTGCGTTGAAAGATTCAGGACGGGCCTTGTATAAGTCTTCCAGCAGGCCGGACTTTTCCAGGACCATCTTTTGTTTTTCGGTATACAGACTCCAGAATTCAGGCCGATATTGTAAGTCGGGCTTGCCTTCAAACATGACTTCCTTCAAAAATTTCTGAAAAGCCACGGGGTCAGAGGGCATGTCTGCGTGTAGCAAGATGGGGCCGGTAAGTGGCTTATCCAGAAATTTTGGGTCCGTTATCCGTTCGGTGTCTACATCACGCTTTAAAAACACCTCGAACCGGTCGACGGTATGCACCATGAAATATGGCCTGCTTTGGTAAAGGGAGAACGTGCCCCAGGCAATCGCTGCCAATTGAATAATGACAATTACCCATAAGTCAAACAGCAGGCCGCGTTTGCCCGGCTTGTAAACAAACCAGGTCAAGGCCGGTGCGAGACACACGGCAGCAAAGATCAGCAAGGCTGCGAATTTGCCACTTTCTCCAAAGTGCCGGAAAGGGTAGGGATACCAGGCGAACAGAATAAGACCTGCGAGTGTTGCAAGGACCAGAATGCTGGGCATCAAATGGCTCAATACCGCGCGCGATTTACTCATGCTAGCTCAAACGTTCCGACATCAAGATAACACCTTCGATGGCCGACATGCTTTTTTCAGTCATGACTGAAGGTGTTTGGGTATGCCTGGGATCTCCATTCGATTTCAGTTGCTGGTGAGCAAATAACAGCGCAAAACCTATTGCAAAAAGAAGTAACGCGATCAGTATTGCAACAAAGTTATTGGTTTTGGAGCGGGTCTTCATATTTGTTTCACTGGGTGTGTATCGGTGATGTAGTATATCAGCGCGTACCGGGGAAACTGAATCCCTGTTTTAAACAAACGTGTCCGCTGATCCTTGCGGATGATACATAGAAGGAATCTACAAATGGGTAAAGTCCTGGTTACGGGTGCTAACCGTGGTATTGGTTTGGAATTATGCCGCCAACTGGTTTCACGTGGTGATGAAGTTATTGCTGTTTGCCGAAAAGCCGGTGACGAATTGCAGTCGCTGAGCCTGCGTGTGATTGAAGGTATCGATGTTAGCGACACTGAGTCAATCAATTCCCTTGCTGTAACTATGGGTGGGGAGAAGCTGGATTGGTTAATCAACAACGCTGGAATCCTTTCCGTTGAGACACTGGACAGTCTGAATATCAAGGCCATGGAGCAGCAATTCAGGGTTAATTCACTTGGTCCGTTGCAGGTGACCGCAGCCTTGTTGAAAAATCTGCCAGGGGGTTCGAAAGTTGGTATTGTCACCAGTCGCATGGGGTCAATCGATGACAATAATTCGGGTGGGTATTATGGCTATCGAATGTCGAAAGCGGCAGTCAATATGGCCGGAAAAAGTCTTTCACGGGATCTTGAGGGCAGGGGGGTTGCCGTAGCCCTGTTGCACCCCGGTATGGTATCCACCGATATGACCGGTGGACGGGGTGTCCCTGTAGAGCAATCTGCAGGCGGACTTATCCAGCGAATGGATGCCCTGGATATGAGCAATACCGGAAGTTTCTGGCATGCAGAGGGTGAAGATTTGCCCTGGTAAATACTCGCGGTGGGTCGACGGGGCATGCTTTACCCGGTTGCGCACCTCAGGCAATACGTTGTTCCGGAACTGCACCCATGCGTTTCAATGCTTCCGAGAGTTGGCTCCAGCGTTGCTCTGATGTACCGGTATAACCAATTGACAGGCGTACCAGTCCCGGTGAAATACAAGCGGCTGCTTTGTCCTTATCGGTCATCTCGCTGGAGGTGCTGCTGCCGGAACAGGACATCAATGTATCAAAGTAACCAAGGCTAACCGCCACATAGCCGAAGTGATATTCATTCTGCAGCATGTCCAGTAATTCATTGGCGGTCTCTACCGTTCCCATGTCCAGAGTCAAAATACCACCGTAGCCATAATCCGGACAATGCAGTTCGCTGATCAGTTCGTGATCCGGATGGCTGGAGAGACCGGGATAGCTAACCGTCATCCCCATTTCCTGCAATCTCTCAGCAAATAATTGTGTGCGCTTGGCATGTTCCACCATCCTTATTGGGAGGTGTGGTATACGCAAATTGATATTGAAGGCGACCTGCGGGTCCATGGTTGGACCCAGGACCATCAACATACCGGTGTGCAAATCCATCAATTGCTGGATGAACTCAGTGTCTGCACATATGGCGCCTGCAATGTAATCCGATGCGCCGCTGATGAACTTGGTCATACTGTGGATCACGATATCTGCACCTAGTTTGATGGGGCTCAGTATCAGCGGGGAAAAGGTATTGTCTACGACCAGCTTTATCCCATGTCGTTTTGCAATGGCACTCAAGCGGGGAATGTTCGCAATACGCAGGGTCGGGTTTGCCATGCTTTCGGTGTAGATCACTCGGGTTCGATCAGTGATTGCGGCCTCCACTGCATCGAGATCGGTGATATCCACGAAGGTGCTGGCTATGCCCGTTTTGGGGGGAAAGAGGTCATGCATCAATGCGTAAGTGCCGCCGTAAACTGCGTTTGAGGACACGATATGATCGCCCTGGTCGCACAATTGCATCAGTGTTGCAGAGATTGCCGACATACCGCTGGCCGTGCAATAGGCGGCCTCGGTTCCTTCCAGTGCAGCCAGTTGTTTACTTAGGGTATATACGGTTGGATTAAAATGTCGGCCATAGAGATAACAGCCGCCCTGATCGGGTCCCTTTTTACCCCCAAAAATGTCCGGCATGGTATTGGAATGCATTACTGTGAAAGTTGTGCTGGCTTCAATCGACATATTGACGCCGCCATGCTCACCAAACTCGTGACGTGTGTTAGCAAGGGTCTCTACGGGGTTACGGTTTGTCATGAGGTTATTACCATTGATTTCTATGTGGTTCGGATCAGGTTTTATTACACATGCATTCCGAATTCAATAGCCTGGAGCGTGTGTAATCTTCTGGAATAAGTCCTCATTATAGAATAAAGTTCCTGTATGTAATCTATCAACGAATAATATGCGGAGAATAGTGTTGAAAAGGACGCTTGATCGAATTGACTACGAAATTTTAACCCTGTTACAAAATAATGCTCGAATTTCAAACAAGGAAATCGCCCGGAAGGTTGGCCTGGCGGCCTCAACCTGCCTGGTCCGAATTCGGGTCCTGCAAACTACCGGTGTAATTGAGGGGTTTCACGCGGAGATAGCACCCGCAAGTCTTGGGGTTGGTATCCAGGCCATGATCGCCGTTCGGTTAATACGTCACTTCAAGCCTGATGTTGATGCCTTTCGGCAGCACGCACTGAGTCTGCCGGAGGTAGTCCGGCTATACCACGTTGCCGGCCCGATTGACTTTTTAATTCATGTTTGGGCTCGTGACTCTGACCATCTGCGCGAACTTGCGATGACGGCGTTCACTTCACGCGAGGAGGTTTCTCATATTGAAACCGAACTGATCTTTGAGCATATACGCAATCCTGTGCTTCCTTCTTTTACCAATATGGAGTGACGCCTGGTTCAAAAATAACTTTGGTTCTTTTCCTGGAAAAGGTGCGCAGCACTGGTAAAGATGAATTTCAAACAATGGCTTCTGGTATAGCAGGGCATGTGATTATATTATTGGCCGGTCATCTTCTGTATTCGATCACATGGCGAAAGAATAATAATGCTGGTTCCAGATTTGAGTAAAAATAGTGCGATCTTAATAGCAACTGTGTTGCTTTTGTTTTGCCAGGTAAATATCGCGCTTGCGCAAGATACGGAGCCACGTCGTTGGGCGCAAATCCCTACTGGTGTGAACTTTGTTGGGCTTGCATACAGTTATACAGATGGTGATATTTTCTTTGATCCATTGCTGCTCATTGAAAATGGAACCTTTGAATTACATGGGTCCGCCTTTGCCTACATACGTACATTTGGATTCATGGGCAAAAGTGCACGAGCCGATATTGCGCTTCCCTACAAAGCAGGGCGATGGGAAGGGTTGCTTAACGGTGAGTATGTAAGTGTACGCAGACGCGGTCCCGGTGATGCAAGAGCGCGGTTTTCAGTGCTTCTGTACGGCGGGCCAGCAGAGACACCGCAGGAGTTTGTCAAAAGCGCAAAGAGTAATACGGTCGTTGGGGCAGCACTTGCAGTGACTATTCCAACCGGTGACTACAATAGTGGCCGGCTCATTAACCTGGGTGCTAACCGTTGGGTCATCCGTCCCCAGTTGGGAGTTACCCATACCCGCGGAAAGTGGACTGGTGAAGTGACTGGGTCTGCATTTATTTACTCTGATAATAATCATTTCTGGCAGGAAACCGAATTGGAAACCGATCCGCTATTTGCAGGCCAGGCGCACCTGATTTATACGTTTCGACCCGGGCTCTGGGCTTCAGTTAGTACGGCCTATGGCTGGGGTGGTGAAGCCACGGTAAACGGGGATGCGAAGAACAACCCTTCCGGCAACTGGTTGACAGCATTGAGTTTTGGTTTTCCAATTACCCCCAAGCAGGGTGTCAAGGTTGCCTGGGTAAGAGCTCGTACACAGAAACCAACAGGCGCTGATAATGACAGCCTGGTTTTTGCCTACTCTGTTATGTTCTGATCGAACAAGCTCAAAAAACTGATATACAAAATATACATTCAGCAAAATTGTATGTTTTTTTGTTTGTCATGATGCATTTTTCAAATGCATGGTCTATACTAATTTTATCAAGGGTAATAATAACGCGATCCTTGGTCGTGTATAGGGGAAGTCAGCTAGTTCAGAAACATGTTTTTACCGGACTCCGGAAAATCATGCGATATTGCTTCCTTTGAAGAATGAGGTACTTAAACAGTTAGCAGGCAAGGGGTCTGTTTAACTCATTACCAATGATTGGTGAGGTTGTAGGGTTGAAAGACCTGAAAACTTTTGACAAGGAATAGTGGTTGACGTTTTCTGTAACCACATAAGTCTCCCTGAATTGCTTTCAAGCTTGCCTGAAAAGGCAGCCTGGAAACATCTAGCGGGTCCGTTGACCGGGCCGGCTTAAAGGAGATAAAGATGCTAGCACTCGTTGCAATTTTTTTGACGACACTAATGGTCTCGGCTACGGCCGTCTGGATATATCGTAGAGTATCAGGGTGGCACGGTTTTACAACAACTGTGGTTGGTCGTAAACAATCGACGTCCAAGATGAGAATTGGACTGCAGCAAGGATTTGTGCAGTTGACTGCGAATCACAAAGATCAAATGACTGCTAAACCCAGAACTCAAGCAAGATTAGTAAGACATCGCGCTCCCAAGGGTGGTTACAAGGCTCCATGGGGCTGGTAGGGGTCGTATAGAATTTACTTTAGTTTTTTTATGAACTAAGAAAAGCGCTAGTCCATGGGATTTCTGATCCGTTTGGAGTAGCGCTTTTTTTTGCCTGCACTATTTACAGTCTGTATTTTTAAATACTTTAATGGTATTGACCCCCCTCCTGTGGTGCAATCTGGCTATAGCCAGATTGGCAGATTGTCTATAGCCAGATTGGCAGATTGTCTATAGCCAGTTTGGCAGATTGTCTATAGCCAGTTTGGCAGATTGTCTATAGCCAGATTGGCAGATTGTCTGTAGCCAGTTTGGCAGATTGTCTATAGCCAGATTGGCAGATTGTCTATAGCCAGATTGGCAGATTGTCTATAGCCAGTTTGGCAGATTGTCTATAGCCATAAATGTTTAATTAATATCTAAGTAAAACAAAAAGATATAGAAAGTCTTAAGCTTAAAGCTTGAATGTCTTTTAATTGTTAAACCTGAAATTATTTCTTTTTTTTTCAGGTTTTAATTACTTTAATCATGGAGAAAATAGTGATTGGATACGTAACAGTAGGTACCAATGATCTGGAGAAAGCAGTGGCTTTTTATGACATTTTAATGGGTGAACTGGGTGCTGGAAGGTTCATGCAGGAGGACACTTTTGTTGCTTGGGCTGTGGCGCCAGATCAGCCCGCCTTCTCGGTATGCCGGCCATTTAATGGCAAGGCAGCAACGGTAGGTAATGGCACCATGATCGCACTCACAGTGGACTCGAGCGACAAGGTCGATGCGCTATACGCAAAGGCGATTGAGGCAGGAGCTTCCGACGAGGGCCCTCCGGGTCCACGTTCGGATGGGTTTTACGCAGCATATTTCCGTGACCTGGATGGCAATAAGCTGAATGTGTTTCATATGCAAATGGCGGAAACCTGAGCCTGGGAGTCTGTCGGTCAAACCCGGCAGGCTCCTAGCCGGGACGCTTAAGTGTTGCCGGCAAAAGTGCCTCGACACGTTCCATAACGTCGAGGCAGTCCACCATGTCGTTTATGTAGTCGAGTTTATCGGTTTCCAGCACAAGGATTTCACCCTGCTGGTAGTTGGCCACCCACTCATCGTATAACTTTTCCAACCTTTTCAAGTATGAAAGCGGTATGTCCTGTTCCATGCTTCGGCCGCGAAGGCGAATTCGTTTACGCAATGTCCTCATTGAGCAACGAAGATAGATCATCAGGTCGGGCGGGCGAATTGCATTGAGGATGATCTGGTAGAAACTCCAATATGTGTCCCAGTCTCGACCGGTGAAGTTGCGCATATCATGCAATGCAGTGGCAAAAATTTCCGCGTCTTCATAGATTGTTCTGTCCAGGACAACGACACCTGCAACCTGTTCCAGTTGCTGATGCATACGAAATTTATTGCTGAGAAAATAGAGTTGCGAATGGAATGCCCAGCGATTCATGTCCTGATAGAAATCGGGCAGGTAAGGGTTCTCGTCATTGGGTTCGTAAAAGGGTTCTATTCCATAGGTTCGGGTCAAAAACTCCACCAGGGACGACTTGCCGGTGCCGATATTTCCGGCGATTGCGATGGTTTTTCCCTGTGACTGTAGTCCCGGTTTTGCTTGTTTCATACCATGCCCTGGCCCAACTCGACAACAACTGCAGCAAACTCTTCTACATCCTGCTCACGTGTGCGCCAATTTGAAAATGCCGGTCTGAAAATTGTTCTTTTCCCGATTTTCGAGGTGCCCGCCATAAAGCGTCCGTCGTCGATGACTGCCTCCCCCAGCTTCTGATTCAACTCGTCCAGTTGTTGTTCGCTGAATCCGCCCGGGTTAAACCGAAATGCGACAATGTTCAGCCTTACCTCGGCCATCAGTTCCAGGCTGTCATGCAGTTCAGTCTGTTTTGCGAAATGTTGGGCGATATCCAGGCAATGCTCAACGATCTTTCGGTGTCCCTGTCGGCCATATGCCTTTAAAGTTGCCCAGACCGCAAAGCTTCTGGCTCGCCGGGAACTTTCCGGTCCGATGGCGCCCAGTGTTGGTCGTGGATTGTCCTGTGACGGCAAATAATCTGCTGAATAGCGAAATGCCCGTGTCATCAGGCCGTGATCCCTGACAAATGCATAACCGGAATCGAATGGTACGTTCAACCATTTGTGACCGTCTACGGTGATGGAATCCGCTTGATCAACACCATCGGCATAGTGAGCTATCCTTGGTGAAACACGGGCAAATAGACCAAATGCACCGTCTACATGAACCCAGCAATTGTGCTTTCTGGCCAGTTCTATCATGTCTTTAACGGGATCAAACTCACCTGCATTGACCTCACCCGCATTGATGATGATCAGCGCTGGCTGGCCATCCAGATCGTCGAGGGCCTGTTCCATGGCATCAATATCCAGGCGGCCAAAATCATCACGACTGAATTGTTGTACATTGGATCTGCCAACCCCCAGCAATGCCAATACTTTAAGTGAGCTGGCGTGTATAAAGCCGGATGTCAGGACAGGCATTTGAGGTTTTGAGGACATGCCATCTTCAGAAACGTCAAAGCCATGCTGTTCGCCCCACCACTGTCGGGCCGAGGCCATGCCAACGAAGTTTGCCATTGTCGCCCCGGTTACCATGATGCCGGACATTGAAACCGGCAGGCCAAAGAGTTCTTTTAGCCAATCCAAAGCCTGCAGTTCCATTTGTACGCCCACGGGTGAAACAACCCAGGTATAGGTCACGGTTTCAAATGCAGTTGCCAGCAGGTCGGCTGCCATTGCTGCGGGTGTGTTTCCACCGATAATAAAGTGAAAACACTTTGGGCCGCCTGTATTGGCCGCTGCCCTGGCATTCATTTCCAACAGTTTTTCAATGCTTTCACGGGCTCCACAACCACTGTCAGGCAGGGGCTCTTTCAGTGCCTTCAGTGCTTCATCTGCGCCCAGTGTCAATGCGGGACGATCATCCATTCCGAGGACTGCGTCCGCCAGTGCTATTTGAAGTTGCTCGATCAGGTTTTCTATCTCACCCCTGAACTGTTCACCAATAAGCTCTTGATTCATGTCCTGATGTCCTGCTCATGGTTTCCGGCCCGGTCACCCGTCTCGCAATTTTGCTCCAACTGGTTCATTTTGTAGCCCCTGAGAAATCGAAATCTGAAATAATGGGTGATAATAAAGGATGTCTAGTCCATTTTCATAAATCAATCCAATAACTGGCTTCAAAATGCAAAATAAAATAAGACAACTTGAACGGGAGTCGGCCAGGCTTGAGCCTTCTGCAGACGACCGGGGCGAGATGGCGGACCAGGCAATTGCTTATGCCGAAAATTTTTTGAATGGTCTGCCGGAGATGAATACCTATGAGCCGGATGAGGGGCGTAGTAAAGGTCTGGAGCAGGTCTTTTCCGAAGATGCAGGTGAGCTTCATGACTTGTTGGAAACACTGAAAACAGGGGTTAACCATGAAGGCATCAATCCGGCTTCCGGTGGTCATATGGGTTATATACCCGGTGGCGGGATCTATCCATCTGCCTGGGGCGATTTTCTTGCTGACGTAACCAATTGCTATTCCGGTGTGTCATTTGCATCTCCGGGTGGCACTCTAATGGAAAGGCAGTTGGTGCAGTGGATGGCCGGCCTGGTTGGCTATCCCTCAACTGCCGGTGGTGACCTGACTTCCGGTGGGAGTATCGCGAACCTGACGGCTATTATTGCTGCTCGGGAAACCATGGGTGTTCGTGCAAGGGATATTGAAAACAGTTGTATTTACACTACATCTGATGCCCATCATTGCGTCGACAAGGCGATACGCGCTGCAGGCCTGGTTGATTGCAAAAGACGTTTTGTGCCTATGGATGATCATTTTCGGATGGACGTTCCGGCTCTGCAGGAGTTTATCCTCAAGGATAAAGCTGAAGGTCTTAGACCCTGGCTTATCATCGCTTCTGCGGGTACCACAGACACCGGGGCTGTTGATCCGATTGATGTTATTGCAAATGTGTCTAAACGGGAGGGTCTGTGGCTACACGTCGATGCCGCATATGGCGGTTTTTTCCTGTTATGTGCTGAAGGCCGGCAGGTATTGAAGGGACTGGATAAGGCACATTCCATTGTTCTGGATCCGCACAAGGGTATGTTTCTGCCTTACGGTTC
>JAOUCZ010000078.1 GCA_029859505.1 Lysobacterales bacterium
AAAACTGGCAATTGGAACAGCGTGAAAAATTCAACGCCGATTTTCTCGAAAACCTGAAAACCCGCTATGAAATCGTAATTGACGAGATTCCAGCAGGCCGGATTCTGAAAGTTCCTGATTCAACCGCAACCAATGAAAGCCCCGTTAAGGCCGCTGCGTCATAATGACTGCAGCTCATAAATTGCGATTTAAACTATCAGCTTTGCTGGTACTAATACTTTTTGCTTTGTCATTTGAGCTATCCGCCGATGAATTCCGACCTGCTTTACTGGAAGTCACCGAACAGGAGGGCGGTTGGGTAGAAGTGACCTGGAAGGTACCAACACTCGGTGAGCAGGTGCTGGCGATCACCCCGGTTATGCCGGAGTTCTTCAAGCCCTTTGGGCCCGGCTCAAGCCGCCGTGTACCAGGTGCCATGATTGAGACCAAATCGTATTCTACCGATGGGCAGGCGCTGCATGGTGCTGTACTGGCTGTTGAGGGGCTCGCTGCAGTACCAACCGATGTGGTGGTACGTATAAGCCTGCTCGATGGTATCGAACACTCCGCCATACTACGCTCCAATAACAGTTCCTTCACCATTCCAGAACAAATTACTAACGGTGAACTGGCTGTTTCTTACTGGCGCATGGGAACCATTCATATCCTTGAAGGTTTCGATCACCTGCTGTTCCTGTTGACCCTGCTGCTGATCGTGAGCGGTATATGGCCGTTGCTTAAAACCGTCACGGCCTTCACCCTGGCTCACAGCCTGACGCTGGCATTGGCGACACTGGACCTGATACATATTCCACAGGTGCCCACCGAGGGTGTCATTTCATTGAGTATCATGTTGCTGGCGGTTGAAGTCGTCCGAAAAAACCAGGGCCAGTTGACCCTTTCTGAACGTTATCCGTGGATGATTGCATTTACATTTGGCCTGGTACATGGCCTGGGCTTTGCTGGTGCTCTTTACGAGATAGGTGTTCCTCAGCACGCGGTGCCACTTGCATTATTGATGTTTAATGTCGGTGTTGAAACCGGTCAGGTTTTGTTCGTTGTGACGGTATCAATGCTGCTTGTGGGTCTTTCTCGTTTGCACGGTCATACTGCCCTGACACTCGTGCGTGCTACGCCTTATGCAATTGGCGGGATCGCGGCATTCTGGACTATCGATCGTGTGAGTTCGTTTATTTAGACGACTAGCCGGGCATTCGGTTACTGAAAACTGAATGCCCGGTACTTCAATGGACGGATGGGGTCAGAGTAAAGTGCCAGAGTCGTGACTCTGGCACTTTACTCTGACCCCAAGTTCACGCCCTTAAAGCGGACTCAACCTACTGTGCTGTCGCTGACACTGGTGCGACGTCGGTATTAGGGCCGTAACACATAAGCCCATTCGAGGAGTCCAGGCCTTGATACGCACGAACAAAGGCCCTGTTGCCGGTTTGAAATTGGATTTCGCCGATTCCGCCAGTGTCGTTAGTACAGATCACCTGTGTGAGAGTTACTCCATTTTCCTCTTTGGTTGTAATGGGCCATGCACCATCACAAGTGACTGAGGCGTCGCAAAGATCTGGTTTTGCCTTGCCGTCAATGTCAATTTGAACACCGGGAATATCCGCTGAAAAAGCATTCCCAACATCACACTCGTCAGTTTCGACGATCTTTGTGCCTTCCGCATTTACAAAGAAACAAGTCTCCAGTCCCGTCCACAACCCGGAGGTGATACCTGTTTCATTGGCCGGTGGCGGTGCATCCGGTGGTGGCGGCTCTACACAATTCATGCCCACCAAAGTAGTCAGGCGCACCTCGGAGTAGGTGCCGCTTTCTAATCCCGGTACGTTGGAATTCACATTGAACAGAGCAGAATTACAGGTCGGGAAATCACCGACGCAAGCTTGAGAACATTTGGCTGGTTGTGCAGCTAGATTCCTAATCGGCGTTTATGGTGATGGGATGGGGACGAACTCTCGGACAGTCTGTACCGACAGGTCAGAAGCGCCACATAGTCCCTCCCATCCCGGCGTCTTTAATCATCCCGAAAAAAGACTGCACTTACCATACAAGCGACACATGGATGTGACTAGCGAGTCCTGAAGTAAGGTACTGTGCGACCTTGGCGCCCACACTGGTAATGATTCAAAGTCCCAAGGACCTTTCAATCAGCAATCCGGTGAGTGGCCTTAACTTGAGGATGGAGATCTAAATTAAGTGGGACAGCAATCAATAACTATTGATCGGGAATATCCAGTCGAAAACCCGGATAGGCAAAAGCGCTGGCTATTTTTTCGCAGTCTTTTTCTGTCACGCCCTCTCTACGAGCGATGTCATACCATTTGCTTCTAACGATCTCTTCTATTCTTTCCATCTCGTTTTTAGCAGCACCTGGTTCAAGGAGAAATCGCGCGTTTTGCGACAGCAGATTTTCAGCATGGGCATAACGGCCCATATCACCACATTCAAGTGCCAGGTCTCGCCTCTCAATACTGACCGGCGTGGATGGTGTCAGATCATAAGCCGGTGAAAGCTTCCAGTCCGTGTTCATTGCGACGACGGCATGGTTGCGCGGGTGATCGTCAACGTTAGAGATCAACGCGTTAAAACACATGCGCCGGAAAAGCTCATGTGCATCAGTGCGTGGTTGTGAAGAGACACGCCGTAATTCTTCGACAAACAAAACATAAGACCAGTTATCTCTGTTTTGGTAATTCTCATCTGCACGAAGTAACGTTAATGCACTGAGCATCCGGCCTCTGCGGTAGCCAGAATTTGTGTGTTCCCTGTCAAATCGTTTCACAAGTATCACGTCGTGTTCGCCAATTGTGACCACCTTGCTTTCTGCGGTTTGCAGCCCACACTCGTGGCCAAGCATGAGCATGGCGTGTTCAACGCGTGCATCATTCCATTTGTCTTCCGGGTGATGAAATTTCGCAACCCAAAGAGCATTGCCGCCCTCGACTACGGCCTTTGGACGGGCACCCCCCATTGATGTGCCGCCATCCACTAAATTCTGCACCTGTTCGGCTTCTGCGCCTTCGGGAAGTTCTTCATCGGCAATGATTATTTCAGCAAGCGCCTGGAGCCGCCCCAGTTCTATCGTTTGATTGAACTTGCGGCGGGGGGCAGGGGGGTCTCTGTTCAGCCCAAAACCCAGTGCGCCTGCGCGGTCGTCCGGCGAGTGCAACAGAAAGTCGATCTCACCAAGTTCTGTTTTTCTGACATGTTTTTCTATGACCCGACGGCCCCAGTAATCAGGACTGGCATCACGTAGCGCGCCGAAGACACCTTTAAGTAAGTTCGTCTCATAGGTCTTGTTGCTCAGCTTGAGTGCGATAGGATCAATCGGGACAGCATCATCACGCTTCAGATAACTCTGTCCATAGACAAATTTGCCGTTGGGAATACCCTGCCGGTTTGTCGTTAACTCGAATTTTCCGGCAGTGACAAACTCCGGCTCACCCGGCAGGGTGATATAAACGAAGCATTCACTGGCACTAGAAATCATTATCGAGTCCTTCTTTTGCCCGGGCACGGGCTCGATCTTTCGACAATGAAAGCGATAGGCCCTCTTCATCAAATGCAGGGTCAGCGACTTCGTCCATCTGATCCAGCAGGTCATATGCCCAAAGCAGAGCAATGTAAACGGCGGAGCTTGTTGATCCTTTGCCCTTTTCTGCATCCATAACAGCGCGAAGACCAGTACCGATTTTCTCGGCGACATTCTCAATCGTCAGGTTCCGTCGCAACCTCGCTGTACGCAGATTCGTGCCAAGGCGTTTTAGAGCCTGCTCTACAGCATAGGGTGGTGAACTCGTTAATATGTTTTTTCTAGCCATGTGCTTTATATAGCATGTTAAATTGATTAATGTGCTTTAAAAAGCATACCAATGATTTAAGGAGACAACAAGATAAATTGCCTTATAAAGCATTTTAATAAACTTAAAGTGCTTTAAAAAGCATGACGGCGAATTGGTTTTCAGGAAATTCAGCTTGTTGATTTGACCTGAATACCCGGATCACTGATATCAATTGTCAGGAACTAACCGACTAGCCGGTTTTGTATACATCTCGCCGGTGACCAATTTTTACAACCACGACGATCAACTCATTATTTCGGACCTCATAAAGAATCCGGTAGGCACCCTGTCGGACCCGGTATTTGTCCTGGCCGGAAAGTTTTTCAACACCTGGGGGACGGGGTTCAATGCTCAGCGCCTTAATTCGATTTAGAATTCTTGTGACATCATTCTTTGGAATCTGTCGCAGGTCCTTTGCAACTGACTGCTTGAAAATGACCTCAAATCTTCCCATGAGCCTTTAGATCATTCAGCAGTTCTTCATAGGTAATTGTTGGTTCACTAATCCTGTTGTCAAAGGCTTCCAGGTCTTCCTGGTCTTCCTGCAAGGCGCGCCGCACTGCCTCATTTACCAGATCTGATACTGATCGGTGTGTAAACGCTGCTTTCAAGCGCAATGCTTGATGGATTTCAGTCTCAAAATAGACAGTAGACCGTTTAGATGAGTCGCTCATAAATGTTTCCTCCAAAAGCGACAATAACGCTAAAGCGCTATAACGTCAAGACGTTAAGGAGTGTGAGCTTAACGCCTTAGTTTAACGGCAGGGTGCAACTGCAAAGCTTGGATTTACTGATAGTTAATATACCTGGGTATCTCCGCAAGCTTATGACCGTTGACTGATTCCTGACCCAAAGACTGTGCCGGGGTCATCATGGATGGTTTGTCTTCCAGGAAGAAAAGCTTAAACCCGCCCGAGGCTCTTGAAGCAGACCTGGCCGTATACAGGCTGTTGTAGACTTTTATCTTCAGGGCCGGCGAGCCATGGCCATCCAGGTTCATGATTAAATCGATCTGATCATTCAGCTTTATCGTATCTTTATCTGTAACCATACCTTCGGTAAACGAGTGCACCATGAGTATCTTTTTTCCGCTGATTCCATTTTTATCCATATAGTCGATCATCGCAGATTGCACCTTGTTCACATCCTCGCCGCTAATATGACCGATCTTCCTGCCGGGAGGAACATCCAGACCCTTCACTTCAAACTCCGGGTCAACGGCCAGGTGTACGCTGTTGTATTTAAGGTATTTGAGTACCGGTGTTATCGCCTCAACCGGTGTTTCAGCACCCAGCTGGGTATCGATAATGACGAGAAAGCCATTGACCTTGGCAGCGTTGATATATTTCATCAGCTTTGCTTCTGACAATGGCAGCAGGTAATCCTTTTTTCGCCCCGGGTCACCGGTTGCCAGGCCATAGATCAGATGGTAGGCGGGTATTACTTTTTGATCACCATTGATCTTGTCGTACTCATCGGCTTTTTCCTGGATTAACGGTGTTAGCTCTTCAATCGAGTACTGGCCCAGCACACCCAGCGACTTCGCGTTGGGGCGCCCATAGTAACCAACGATCAGTTCATCACCGGAATAGGCAGCCTGTTGGGAGAGTGAGGGGTTGGAGTAAAGTGCAGAACCCAGAATTAGCAAGAGAGGAATGACTATTTTCATGTCTCAAAGTCCTTTGTAGTGAACAAGAAGAGCTTACGAATTTGCTAAATGTAATCCTACCCCTCTTCCAGTTGGAGAATCCAGTAATGAAAAAAGATAGTAGGCGGCGCATGCCAGCCTTTTTTAAAGAGTTCTCTAGCCTGAATATTTCGAACCAGAATTGCGTACTTTCAATCTGAAAAGCAAGGCTATACTATATACGGCTTAGCTATATGTTTTTGGCATTTTATAAACCCCGTATCGATGGAAATGATAAGGAACTAATAGACCATGAAAACCACGCAAAAGAGACTCAATACTGTCGCACTGCTTTGCTTGATGCTATGTGTATCAGCTGCCGCTAATGCCGCATCCAAGTTTGATGGCTCAACAAACCTGCTTTGTGCTGCCTTCGACCTCACGGCCTGCGTTGACGGTGTAACATGCGCAAAAGGAGAGGCACGAACCTTTGATATGCCTGAGTTTCTGACGGTGAATTTCAAGAAGAAAAGCATCCATGCGGATTACGATGGTGATAAGACCGCAGATTCACCATTCAAAAACTTCGAATTAACCGATAATCAACTCATTATCCAGGGTGTTGAGAACGATCATGGCTGGACCATGGCGATAAGCAAGAAGTCCGGCAGGATGAGTGTTTCCGCCGTGGGTGAGGAAGTCAGTTTTACAATGTTCGGCGCCTGCAAGGCACTGTAGAGGAATACGACTATGTTAAATATCAAATTGAACTTTAAAATCATGATGCTGGTGGCTCTTGGTGCCATCGCATTCTCCGTAACTGTTCCGGCCCAGGCCGATGGCGCCGGTGCCTTTCTCGGTGGTATTGCCGTAGCGAGAATAGGGCGGAGCATACGTGATAGTAACGATGCTCAACAGCAACAGGCTGATGCTGCATCGCAACAGGCCTACTATGCCCAACAACAGGCCGAAGCTGCGCAACAGCAAGCTGATGCAGGACCACAAACAGCTGAACAAAAAATTGCTCAGCTGGATAAACTGGCTGCAGGTGGCTACATTTCACCTGAAGAATACAAGTCCAGGAAAAAAGCCATTCTCGACAATATGTAAGAACTTCTGGAAGCGGTGAATCAATTCGGGCCCTGATTCCGGGGCCCGAATTTCTGACTGGAAACCCGCCACTGTGCTTCTGACTGCATTTCTCTTCATGTAAGATACACGCTTGGTCCTACCACAATCTCCGAAAACATGAACATCACCACGATTCTAGCCAACGTACGGGCAGTGCTGGCCGTATCGCTTGTACCTTTCAGTGTGGCTGGTGGAGTCGGTGCGTTGCTGTGGGCAATGAATGCCGGTATCGACGCCGAGATGGCCATATTCCCGATCACCCTGGCCAATCTCGTGCTGGTGGCGGTGATGGAACGCATCCTTCCCTACCGGCGGGAATGGAATCGTTCCCATGGTGACCTGCGCACGGACTCGTTGTATTTTCTGACAGAGATTGTTGTTGGCGGACTGATGGCACCGCTCCTTGGCGTTCTCACGATCATAATTGGTGGCTGGTTATCAGCACAGATGGGTGGTTCACTCTGGCCCACACACTGGCCAATCCTGGCCCAGGTTTTACTGGCTACCGTTGTACGTGAATTCTTTGACTACTGGGCGCATCGCAGCATGCATCATTATCATTGGCTGTGGCGTCTGCATGCGACCCACCACAGCGCCCAACGGGTTTACTGGCTCAACGCCACCCGCGCCCACCCGGGGGAAATTGTCTACCGCTTCTGTTTCGTATGGGTGCTGCCACTGGCGTTGCTCGGTGTGCCCAAGGATGTGCTGGCACTGGCGACTGTTGCTGCGGTGATGGCCGATGCATACCAACACGCAAACATCGCGATCCGGCTCGGGCCACTCAGCTGGATATACAGCATTGGTAACCTGCACCGTTGGCACCACTCGTGTGATCGCCACGAAGCCGACAAAAACTACGGTAATGCTTACATATTCTGGGACACGGTCTTTGGTACGCGCTACCTGCCAAATGACCGTGAGCCTCCAGAGCAGGTAGGCATCGCGGGGTTGGAAGCTTTCCCGAAGGGATTCTTCGCCCAATGGATTTCTCCATTTCGCTGGGCCCGGATACGACGTGAAAGCACATCGGTGGCGCAAACCAGGCTTATCAGATCAAAATAAACATTATCGGCAAAGTCTCCTGTATCGATTGAATTAATGTATGTAAGTTAAGGGTTTTTTAATTACACTCTTCACTGGTGAAGCCAGCAACAAAAATCGCATATGACGGTATGACATGATGAATAGCCACCCCGGCAATAAAATTGAAATCAGGGAAGTGACCGGGAAAAAAGCGCTGAAAGCGTTTATCCGTGTTCCCTGGACGATTTACAAGGACGATCCTAACTGGGTACCGCCCTTGCTGATGGAGCGAAAAGAAGCGTTCTCGAGCAAACATCCCTATTTCAAGCATGCAAAATGGAAGGCCTGGATCGCGTACCAGGACGGCCAGCCTGTTGGTCGTATTTCTGCGCAAATCGATGATTTGCATCAGCAACGTTATAACAACAAAACCGGATTTTTCGGTTTGATAGAAGCACCTGATAACGATGCGGTATTTTCAGCACTGTTTGAAACCGCTGAAAACTGGTTGCGCGAAAAAGGAATGCAGCACATCGTTGGGCCGTTCAACCTCGGTATCAACCAGGAGATCGGCATTCTGACCGAGGGTTTCGATACACCACCCTGCGTCATGACCAGTCATTCCCCTCGTTATTACGGCGCCTCCATCGAAAGACGCGGCTATCAGCCTTCACAGGAACTACTGGCCTACGAACTTAACATCCATACCTATACCACACCATCGACCAAGCAAGAACTTATCGACAGAACCGCCGGTCGGATTAAGGTCAGACAACTCAACCGAAAAACAATGGAAGCCGATTTTGAGGTCATGCGGGATGTCTTTAACGACGCCTGGCAGGACAACTGGAATTTTGTGCCGTTCACCCGCGAGGAATTCGCTGCCGTTGGCAAGGAGTTGCTAACTGTCGTACCTCATAATTTTCTGCAGATTGCCGAACTTGATGGAGAGCCGGCTGCATTCATAGCGATGTTACCCGATATCAATATGGCCATTGCCGACCTCAATGGGCGACTTCTGCCGTTCGGATGGGCCAAGCTTCTGTGGCGTCTTAAGGTGCGTTTCCCCACAAGATGCAGGATCGCGTTGATGGGTGTGCGGAAAAAATACCAGAACACCATTTTTGGGCCGGCAATGGCTTTCATGGTGGTTGATTCTGTTCTTGGGCCCGGTCTTTCCAGGGGTGGTCAAACGGTTGAATTATCCTGGATACTGGAGCAAAACAAACCCACCAGGAACATGATCGAAAAGTTTGGTGGCGAAATCACCAAGCGCTATCACATGTACTCAAAAGACCTGGCTTAGTCACAGCGCATACAAAACTGCATCACGTCGATGGTTCCTTTTCGGAACTGATCCGCACAGCCAGTGAGATATTTCTGGTAACGGTCATAAACGGTTTGCGAGGTGATGGCGATTGCCTGTTCCCTTGATTTGGCCAGGCTTTCTGACCAGTGATCAAGCGTGCGGGCATAGTGTAATCGCAATGGCTGAACGTGATAGACATCGAAACCGTATTGCGACGCCAATGATTTGATTCTTTCTGGGGGACAGAGCTGTCCACCCGGAAAAATTTCATCACGGATAAACCGGGCAAACTTTACGTCTTCGTGGTTGAATTCAATACCTGATTCGCGTAGATCCGCGAGGGAGGGTGTCACGATGCTATGTAGCATCATGATGCCGTTGCCGGGTAAGATTTCCCTGCACTTCTTAAAAAATGCATCGTGCCGGCTATACCTGAAATGTTCAAAGGCACCGATACTGATAATCCGGTCGACGGGTTCGTCAAACTCTTCCCACCCTTGCAGTCGAAACTCGATGTCTGCGGAATGAGTAGATTGCCTGGCGAGTTGTGTCGCGTGTTTACACTGATTTTCGCTGAGCGTCAGACCAATAACATCGGCCTGGTAATGTTCGGCAGCGCGAAGAGCTGTGGCACCCCAACCACATCCGATATCAAGTAATTTCATACCCGGTTCCAGTTCGCACTTACCCAGGGAAAGATCTATCTTGGCTCTTTGAGCTTCTGCAAGGGGGGCGTTCGGATCATTAAAATACGCACAGCTATAGGTGCGGGTGGGATCCAGAAAAAGTGCGAAAAAATCGTCGGAAAGATCGTAATGTGACTGAACATCTTCAAAAAATGGCTGCATGTCTATCCTGATGGGAGTTACTGGATTTGCATATTATCTTAAGTGCACTTTAAGCCGTCAACATATTTGGCACCGCTGGATTCATTGGCCCGGTTGGTCTCGTAAAAAGTGGGTGGTTCGTAGGTCCAGCCATTTTCCAGTCGCTGCTCTTCCCGGCGTAACATATGGTAGAGATAACGACCGACAATGGGTGCGGCCAAACGCGATTTCCAGCCAAACTCAGCATGGAATTCGTTCAGGATCCCGTCGATCAATTGCTTGCGGTGGGATTCATTCGTGTAACGTTTGCGCGACGCCCAGAGCACACCCGCGTAGAGCCTCGGTAGATTGGCTGCCTCGTGTGCAAAACGCTTCCGAATACGCTGGTCCGGATGGTTTTTGTAGCGTTGCCATCCTAGTAATGTCGTGCGCGCGATTCGCACAACGCTTGGGCCGTTGACTTCAAAGTCACGTTCAAAGGCTCGCAACAGATATTTGCCTTCTTCTCCATTCTTAATGTGTGGATGCTGGTAGTTAAAAGTTAACTGCCCGTGGGTATCGGCAACCGGTACTTCAGTAAAGCTACGCAAGGTCGAATTCGCCTCGTGTTCGGCATAAAGTGGGGTGCCGGGGATCGGGGTGTAAAGCATAAACTGGTGGAAGTCACTGCCGTGGGCGATGGCATCATCAATGACCTGATCGATATTCTCGGGAGTATGCTCCTCGAGGCCAATGATGCTTGAACCGAGTACCCGTATGCCGTGAGACTGCAGGTCCCTGATCATTTGATAGGGATCAGCACCTGCGAGCTTCGGGTATTTTGAACCCTTACCTTCCAGCCCCACCCAGACCCATGAAACCCCCAGTGATACCAACTGTTCAGTCGTGTATTTCCTCAAGATATTGGCGGAGCTGAAGACGTATAGAGACCATGCCTTGTTATGCGTCTCCATCAACGCCAGCAAACTGAGTGCCCGTTTCTTGTCCAATAGGAAATTCTCGTCCATCACGAAGAAGGATTTGACCTTCAGGTTGGTCTCCAGGGTACACATAAGATCGAACAGTTGTTGACCGGTCTGGTAGAACTGGACGGATTTACCCTTGCCACCAAACATGGCTGAGGTTGAACAAAAATTACAGCCTATCGGGCATCCGACCGATGGGATCAGGGTAGCGCAATGATCACCGGCGTGGTTATGGAGGTTCACGCCCATGATGCGGGTGCCGATGTTGCCGAGGATCTGAGGGTGCCGGATCGGCTGGCTCTCGTCTTCGCCGAGATACCTGCGCATCCATTGGATACCATCACCACGTGCGATGAAATCCGCACCTGTCCATTTTTCCAGTGTTGCTATGTTTGCGATGTGCCCGCCGATTACAACCTTTGCATTTGGCTGATGTTTGTTGATCACACGGACCATCTTGCGGACCTTTTGCAGGTTGGTCATGATCGAACTGATGCCGATGACATCGTATTGCTGTGTTTTGAGCTCTTCGATAAAACGTGTCAGCGTGGGGAAGTCCAGCAGGGTACAGGAGGCTTTCAAATTGGCCTGGATCAGCATAAGACCCCAGGAGCGTTGGAAGGTCCGCATCGAAAAGGCGGCTTGCACACGTGTCACCTGGTTGTGATACAACTCCATCGGGTTGATTTCACGGCTACCGTAAGCGTCATCCTGGGCATACGGACCGAAGACACTGACAAGCAGGACGCGGGCATTCGACCCGAGCGGGTGGACGGGCTGTGCCGGGGTCTGCGTAACTACGGCGGTTTGCTTAGCCACGACCGTTTGCCTTGCCACGACTGGGGCGCACCACATTTTTGGCCAGTCCAAACCCTTCAAGTATCCGGATGACCCAATATGACATATCGAATTCAAACCAACGGTGGCCATGTGAGGCTGAGCGCGGGTCGGCGTGGTGATTGTTGTGCCAGCCTTCGCCATGCGCGATAAGGGCCACCAACCAGTTGTTGGTGCTCTGATCCCTGGTTTCGTAATTACGATAACCGTACAGGTGTGTCAGCGAGTTCACTGACCAGGTGCCATGCAGGACAAACACTGTTCGTAAGGCGATGCCCCACACGGCCCAGCTGGCAGCGTAACGCAGCGCTTCACTGGCACCGCCTTCGAAATATCCAACCACGGCACCAATAGCGATAATTACAATGGCGTGGATAAAGTAGACCATGAACCAGCCACTGTTTCGTTCCAGACGGCGGTAATACGGATCACGTAACAGGTCGGGTACCCACTTGGCGTATCGTATGGTGCGGTTGGTATCCTTGTGACGGTAGACTACCCAACCGACGTGACCCCAGAAAAAGCTGACAAGAGGGGAATGTGTATCGCCTTGTTGATCGCTGTGCCGGTGATGTATGCGGTGGATGGCAACCCAACGCGCAGGGCTATCCTGCAGGTTAAACATTCCCATTGTTGCGAATGTATATTCAAGCCATTTAGGACAGGTAAAACCGCGATGCGTCAGCAAGCGGTGGTAACCGATGGTGATACCCAACATTCCAAAAACGAAATGCCCAAGAATGGCGACGGTCAAGCCTGACCACGTGAAAAACCAGGGAATAAAGGCCAATAAACTGAACAAGTGTACTGCCGTCAATACGATCACATGCTGCCACAGAATTTTCGGTGGCTGTGTCTCTTTGGGATATGGCAGCTCTCCGGGTACGAGTTTGGCTGTTGCTTTATCGTCGTTTGAAGGTGCTGGTATGGGAGCTTCGGTCCGGTCTGTAATTTGAGATTCTGACATGTCGCGCATATTTCACCTTTTCGTCGTAATAGTCCAGCAAAATAAGTCGTTTAGGAGAAAAATATACGCACAACATGACCTGTGTCGTGATAAGCGACGTTTGATGTACGTGGAATGCTGGACTGGAAATCGGTGATAATATAAGCCATTGAAAAAATAAACCTGTGACCGGATATAATCGGCTGATACCAAAGAGATGAGTAAAGAATGAAACCAAGCAAAACAGATCGAATTCCGGAGCATATGGCTCCCCAAAAAGGTGACATAAGATTATTTAAGAATCCCCTTTTGGAACGCTTGAGCAAGATCTCACCTGTGACGGTGCTCGCGGTCTATCTACCGATTATCATTTTCTTTGTCTGGAAAAGTTTTGCTATTGGCATACCGGTTGGCACCTTTATCGTTCTATTTATAGCCGGGCTCGCATTCTGGACTCTGTTTGAGTATTTTTTTCACCGCTATGTATTTCATTTCAAGCCTAAAGGCGAGGTCCAGAAACGCATCAGTTTTCTGTTTCATGGTGTACACCACCAATACCCTAATGATAAAAAACGCCTGGTTATGCCGATTACACTGAGCCTGGCGGTTGCAGTTTTGTTGTTATCACTGACATGGCTATTGTACGGAACATGGACCTGGGCATATTCGGCAGGTTTCACCGTGGGTTACCTGGCCTATGATATGACCCATTACAGTATCCATTACTTCAAACCGCCGAACATCCAATGGCTCAAGAGAGTGTGGAAATCACACATTGATCACCACTATCGTGACTCCACCAAGGGCTATGGTGTGTCATCGGCATTTTGGGACCGGGTGTTTGGTACCTTGCAGAAACCCAAAAAGCCATTAAAAACAGCTTAACAAAACGAAAAATCTAAGCTGTTTAGCTTTTCAAAATATTCTTGAGGTACGCCGGGCTGAATAGCTTGCCAATGGTTGAACCCTGTACCAGGATCGAGAAGGCGACGACCCCAAATGTCATATTGACAATCAATGCTTTTTCCGGGCTTTCTGGGAGGGATAAGGCCAGCGCAAGTGCCAGTCCCCCACGTAACCCGGCCCAGGTGAAGAGCTTAGTCATGGCGAATGCGTCTGCTTTCAACACATTGCTCGATGTCAGCAAGGCAAGTGGTATATAGACACTGACGGCGCGTACCACAAGGCACACCAGTATCGCCACGGCAATGCTTAAGCCCAGGGGTGCAATCGGCAGGTCGTGAACAAAAATCACAATGAAACCCATCATGACAAATAAAAGTGAATTCAGCGTGTCGTCAATACCTGTCCAGAAGATCCCGAGGGGTGCCCGGATCTTTTCAGCGAGACGTGGTACTGTCAGGTT
>JAOUCZ010000079.1 GCA_029859505.1 Lysobacterales bacterium
GGTGGTTACGAACTGGATCGGCTTGATGTCTTTAACCTGTTTGCTGTAAATGCAACCGGTACATTTGTTTTTGATTCAATAGACGATCTTGAAGCGGGTCATGCGAGCAGTATCAATGGTGCTGGTTCTTACACTGGTGATATCAATGACGCTGCGGCGAGTTTCAAACGCAACGTTAACACCATATACCTACAGGACGTATGGACAATTTCAGACCGGATGGTTCTTACCGCCGGCCTGCGTTATGACTGGTATACCTCCAACGATTCTCCGGTAGAAAACCCAATTTGGATGCAAAGGTACGGATTCGAAAACACCACCTCATTTGATGGTCTGGATATCCTGCAACCCAGGATTGGCCTGACCTATGATCTTCCATGGAACAAGATGGGTGAGATGCAGTTACGTGCTGGTTTTGGTATTTTCTCAGGTGGTGACCCAACCGTACATTTTGCGAATTCATTCCAGAACTTTGGTGGAGCTATCGGTAATGGCAGATCCAGCCGTGCGCCTTGTACTGAAGCGGATCTTGATGTCTTGAGCTCCGGTTCATTCCAGGGAGTTCCACCATGTATTATCAATCAACAGATTGCCGAGGCAAATTTGAATTTGGGTCGCGCTACTGCGGTTGACCCTGATTTCGATTTACCTCAACAGAATCGCTTTAACATCGGTTTCAGTCTTTTCACAGAATCAACGACCAGCTTCTTTGATGGATGGGATGTCAACTTTGATATTATTTACAGCAAAGCCAAGAATGCAGCTAACTGGTTAGATCTGACACTCACCCAACGGGTTGACGAGGATGGTAACCTGGTCTGGTTGCCGGATGGTCGTCCGCAATTCTTTGCTGTAGACCCATTGCTGCCTGGTTGTGATGCTGTATTCATCGGACCCGGAAAAGGCTTTTCCAACGTTACTGCCGATTGCAATTCAGGTAGAGACGATCAGGACATCCTGATGACCAATGGACGTAATGGATCAACCACATCCGTATCCTTACAGGGCAGCAAGCACTGGGATATCGGTCAAAAGAGCTCATTTGACTTACGTCTTGGTTATGCCTACACCAATGCCAAGGTTGGTAACCCGGTAAACAGTTCCACAGACACCTCTAGCTTTGAGGAAGTCGCAGTTGCCGTTATCAACGATGTCAAGATTGGACCGGCGGTCTGGGCCAATAAGCACAATATCGTTCTGGGTGCGACATTCAAGCATTTCTTCTGGGATGACAATGCCACATCTATCGGTATTTTCTTCCGCACCTATTCCGGCAATCCGTTCAGTTATACCTATGACAACAACACCTCAACTGGGGTATTTGGTGATTCTGATAACGAAGAACGTATCCTGTTCTATGTTCCAACGGGTGAGGGTGATCCTCTCGTAGATTTCAGCGTGCTGGATGCGCAGGGAACGACCCAGGATTTCTTTGACTGGATGGACCGGAAAGGCCTGAGCAAATATGCCGGAGAGATTTCTCCAAAGAATGGTTTCGATGAGCCCTGGAATACAGATCTGGATTTACGCATTTCACAGGAAATTCCCTTGCCGAGATATAACCATCGGTTGGTGTTCTTCTTTGATATTGAAAACCTCCTGAACCTGTTCTCAGATAGCAGTAATCTGCAGAAGTACTACTCTAAAGGTGATGTACAGGAAGGTTTACCGGTTCTGGATGCAGCGCTTAGCGATGATGGATCCCAGTTCATTTACTCTAACTTTAATCCAGGTGGTGGAAATTCCAGTGGAACGAACTACAACCCTGTATTTTATGATGTAGATGATTCGGTATGGCGTATGCAGATCGGTCTTCGCTACGAGTTCAACTGATGTTGATCTGACTTACACTTGGGGGAGTGACCGGGAGGCCAGCTTAATGCTGGCCTCTCTTTTTTATTTTTATTCCCGCGTATAAGTATGCGGTTTTGTGTTTGTTCCGGCATCAGGCCGGAGTGATGAAAAACTTGTAAGAAAACGGAGTTTGCTTTGTCTGCTGAACCTATTAGTGCCCGGATTTATCCTGCTGGAATATTGACCATGCTAAGTCGCATGGAGGTAGAGCGTTTACATGATGCCAGTCGTGGAGAGTTGGGCGACCTGTTGCGTCGGTGTGCACTGGCTGTACTTAATAGCGGCAATGAGAGTGACGATGCCGAAGAGCTGTTAAAGCTACATAGGGACTTTGAGATAGAAATTCAGCAGGTCAACCGGGGTATCCGGCTTGAGTTGAGTAATGCTCCAGGTTCAGCTTTTGTTGACGGCATCATGGTCCAGGGCGTACGCGAGTTGTTGTCCGCAGTGATTCGTGACCTGGTCTACTTCGATACAGAAATCAGTGGTCGCTCTTCAACCGATCTGAAAAGCCAGGAAGGTATAACAAACGCTGTTTTTGAAATTTTAAGAAATGCAAAAACGATGAACCCGGCACGGGAACCGGATATGGTTGTCTTCTGGGGCGGGCATTCAATTAAGCGTCTGGAATATGACTACACCAAGAAAGTGGGTTATGAGACCGGTTTGCGTAAATTGAACATTTGTACCGGTTGTGGTCCGGGGGCAATGAAAGGACCGATGAAAGGGGCAGCTATTGCCCATGCCAAGCAACGTGTGTCAGGTGGTAGTTATATCGGAATTTCCGAGCCAGGCATTATTGCCGCAGAATCACCCAATCCAATTGTTAACCAGTTGGTTATCATGCCGGATATTGAAAAGCGCCTTGAGGCATTTGTGCGCCTTGGACATGGTTTTGTGGTTTTTCCAGGTGGTGTAGGAACCGCTGAGGAAATACTTTTTCTGTTGGGTGTGCTACTCAACCCCGCCAATGAAGGTATGCCATTTCCATTTGTGCTCACAGGACCGGCTGAATCTGCCGCGTATTTTGAACAGATAGACGCATTCATCGGCCTGACCCTTGGTGAAGAGGCACAGGCCAAATACCAGATTATCATTAACGATCCCGAAAAAGTCGCCCAGACTATGACGACGGGTCTGATACAGGTCAGAAATTATCGTAAGAAACACAAAGACGCGTATTACTTTAACTGGCTGCTGCAAATTCAGGAGGAGTTTCAGCAACCATTCGATCCCAGTCACCAAAATATGGCGGCCTTGCACTTGTATCGCGATCAACCTAAACATTTGTTGGCTGCGAATCTGAGGCGTGCATTCTCCGGCATCGTCGCCGGAAATGTTAAACCTGAGACCATCATGTCGGTGCGTCGAGAAGGCCTGTTCGAAATTAACGGCGAAAAGGAAATCATGCTGGCGCTGGATCGCTTGCTGGCATCTTTTATTGAGCAACGGCGTATGAAATTGCCCGGTACTACTTACAGCCCCTGTTACAAGATAGTCTCTTAGAAAACAGGTTTTTCGAAAGGGCATTGATCTGTCTGCAAGCAGAGGTGGCAAGGAAAACAATACCGGTTTCAGTTACAAGACTGTATATGAAAGAGGATATTAAAATGTTCAAAACCATCCTTCGTGCCTCGGCGCTGTTGCTTCTCTTGATGCTTGTTTCCTGTAAGCAAGCGAATGATTCGACTGTCTCAGACTCAAGCAATCCCGGCAAACTGACGGCAAATGATGCCATTGATTTCGTTGTGGATGCTGAAGAGCAGCTGGCCGGTTTACTTGTGGAAAACGAGCGCATGGCCTGGGTGTACAGTAACTTTATTACCCAGGACACCGAAATGCTGGCAGCGCTGGCCAACAAGAAATTTACTGCAAAACAGGTAGAACTGGCAATCGAAGCCGCAAGGTATTACGAGATACCGGAACTTGACAGCGATACCCGGCGCAAGCTGAACATTTTACGAAGCGGGATTACCATTCCGGCTCCCCGTGACGTTGCCAAAACAGCTGAGCAGTCAGAGATTGGAGCGAAACTGGGAGGAATGTACGGTAAGGGTGAGTATTGCTATGAAGATGGCAGGTGTCTCGACCTCGGACATCTGAGCGACATTATGGCAGAGTCCCGCGATCCCAATACCTTGCTGGAAGCATGGAATGGCTGGAGGAGGGTTTCTCCCCCGATGAAAGACCTGTATGCGCGCCAGGTTGAGCTGGCCAATGAAGGTGCAGCCGAGCTGGGTTTTGCAGATCTCGGTACGATGTGGCGTTCCGCGTATGACATGCCCCCGGAAGATTTCCCTGCAGAGCTCGATCGTCTGTGGGGTGAAGTAAAGCCACTCTACGAAGCGCTGCATTGCCATGCACGGGCCAGGCTTGGGGAACTGTACGGCACGGACCTGGTTCCACAGGATGGTCCAATTCCTGCACACCTGCTCGGCAATATGTGGGCGCAGGACTGGAGCAATATTTATCCGCTGCTTGCACCGCTTGAGGAAACATCCTCCTATGACCTGACTTCCATCCTGAGGGAAAGGGGTTTTGATGCCATAACCATGGTCGAGGCGGGTGAAGCATTTTTTAGCTCCTTGGGTTTTGAGGAATTACCGGCAACCTTTTGGGAGCGTTCCCTGTTCGTCAAACCCGAAGACCGGGAGGTGGTTTGCCATGCCTCGGCCTGGGATGTGGATGAGAAGGATGATTTGCGCATCAAAATGTGTATCAAGGTTAACGCCGAGGACTTTAAAACCATTCATCATGAGCTTGGACATAACTACTACCAACGGGCTTACAATAAGGAAAATTTCTTTTACAGGTCTGGTGCAAATGACGGTTTCCATGAAGCTGTAGGAGATACCATCGCACTCTCCATCACACCCGAATACCTGCAAAAAATCGGCTTGCTGGAAAACGTACCTGATGCCTCTGGCGACCTCGCGTTACTGATGAAACGCGCATTGGAAGGTATTGCTTTCCTGCCGTTCGGTCTGATGGTGGATCAATGGCGCTGGCAGGTATTCGCTGGTGAGACCGATCCTGATGGGTATAACGATTTATGGTGGCAGTTACGTGAAAAATACCAGGGCGTTAAGGCACCTAATGAACGGCCTGCAGATGCTTTTGATGCAGGTGCCAAGTACCACGTGCCCGGAAACACCCCGTACACGAGATATTTCCTGGCGAGAATTTTACAGTTTCAATTTCACCGTTCACTGTGTGAAATTGCCGGTGATGAAGGCCCCATCCATCGTTGTTCCATTTACGGCAACAAGCAGGCGGGTCAGCGTCTGAATGCCATGCTGGAAATGGGCCGAAGCAAACCCTGGCCGGATGAGCTGGAAGCCCTGACCGGACAGCGGGAAATGGATGCAACCGCCATGCTTGACTATTTTGCGCCATTGCAAGAATGGCTGGATGAGCAGAACCAGGGGCGTCAGTGTGGTTGGTAAATGGTGAAACGCAACAAGTGCTGGCAAGTCTACTTTTTGAGCAGGTAACCGGGACGAGGTACGGGGCAATTTGGGTGTTTTTGTACTTTAGTTGATTCTAGAAAATTTTTGCTATCTGATCGCGGCGCTGCGGGTCCCCGCTTGAGTTACCCGTACGCCCACGATCAGTTGGCACAGGACTTCTAAATAACCCCTAGTCTCTGCCCAAGCTTAATCGCATCACCTGCGCCCAGGTCATCCACGGGATTCAAAGTACCAGGTGGCATTAACAAGATCACCGTGGAACCCATATTGAAACGCCCCATCTCTTCACCTTTTGCAAGGGTGATATCGCGATCTGGGTAGTCTGTAACGGATACTTCCTTGTTCTTTGTGGGTGTCACTTCACCGGCCCATACAGTTTCTGTACTTGAAACCAGCATCGCGCCCACCAGCACCATAACCAGTGGTCCTGAATCGGTCTCAAAAATGGAAATGACCCGTTCATTACGCGCGAATAGGCGCGGAACCTGCCGAACCGTGTAAGGTGCGACAGAGAATAATCTTCCGGGTACATGAATCATACGTTGAAGACAGCCGCCTATAGGCATGTGAATCCGGTGATAGTCTCTGGGAGACAGGTAAATGGTGGAGAAATACCCACCGGTCAATCGCTCACAAACCGGGTCGTTTGCCAACAGGTCCTTGAGTGAATAGTCCTTGCCCTTGGCCTGTAGGATTCGGTTTTCCTGTAATGGGCCGGTTTCACTTATCCTTCCATCGCAGGGTGAAAGAAATGCTTGCGGGTCCGGGTCAAAGATCCTCGCGCCGGGTTTGAGTTCGCGAGTGAACCAGGCGTTAAAGCTGGCATAGTCTGCGGGGTCAGGTGAAAGAGCTTCACTGTAATTGATACCGGCAATATGGCTGATCAGGTGGATCAACAGGTTTTTGACCCACGTTATCTCGCTTCGCATCAAGGCGTAAACGATGCGTGACAGAAAATGCTGGGGCAGGATGTACTGAAAGCCTGCAAGTACGCGTTCAACAACTGATTTCATTCTGCAAACCTTTGGGTGTAGAGAGTTTTACGGAGCTCATGCCAGTCAACTATAATCCCTGTCAGGCTGTCTGGTGCAGTGTATCGTATCGTCAGGAATGGTGCTTTGAGAGACAATTGTAATGATACTACCGCGTTAGCACATATATATTGGGCTATGAACAATTAGAATCAACAGGACTTATATGCAAACTGCCGAAAGCTGGCTTGAGTTTTGCGCCGTTGAAATGAAACGTGCGGGGCTTTTCTTCGGACATGGCACCGATAATGCCCATGACGAGGCCGCCTGGATGCTCCTTTACATTCTTGGGGCCCCACTGGACGGCAGTTTCACACATTGGAATACGGTGCTTACCGCCGCCCAGGAAGAAGAGCTTGAGACTTTGCTTGAACGAAGAATCAATGAACGTTGTCCACTGGCCTACCTGACGGGTGAAGCGCGTTTTTGTGGTCTGGATTTTACCGTCAGTCGTCAGGTGCTCATTCCACGCTCTCCACTGGCGGAGTTGATACACGAGCAATTCTCTCCGTGGGTGGATTTGTTTGAAGGCGGCAGGCTTTTAGATATGTGCACGGGTGGTGGCTGTATAGCCACTGCGATGGCCGTTTACATGCCAGAGTGCACTATCGATGCCGTTGATATCTCTGTTGATGCCCTGGAAATCGCTTCACAAAATATTGAACGTCATGCGGTCAGCGACCGTGTTCAGCTGATTCGTTCGGATCTTTTTGCAGAACTTGACGAAGGCGGCTATGACCTGATTGTCAGTAATCCGCCGTATGTTTCCATCGCAGTATTTGAGCAATTACCCGAGGAATACCGCGCCGAGCCTTCCGCGGGACTGGTCAGTGGTGAAGATGGACTGGATATTGTGCTGAAAATATTAGATGCTGCACCGGTTTATTTGAAACAAAAGGGTGTTCTTATCGTGGAAGTCGGTGAGAGCGCAGAGACATTGCAGGAAATATTGCCCCGCGTACCATTTCTCTGGCTGGATTTCCAGGATGGTGGAGACGGTATATTCCTGCTGGAGTATGATCAACTGATCGCATCTCAATCTGATGTGCGGGAAGTTCTGGAGCGAAGGAAATATGTCGGATAACACGTTTGGACGCCTGTTCAGGATGACAACTTTTGGTGAGAGTCATGGACCCGCCATAGGATGCATCATTGACGGCTGCCCACCGGGGCTGGAAATCGATGCCGCCTACATTCAACGGGAGTTGGCACGCCGCGCTACGGGTAAGAGTAGACATACTTCGCAGCGTAAGGAAAAAGACGAGGTACAGATACTATCGGGTGTGTTCGAGGGACGTACGACCGGTACTTCGATCGCTCTGGTAATTGAAAATACCGATGCCCGGTCGCGCGATTATACTGATATCGCGGAGAAATTTCGGCCGGGGCATGCGGATATAACCTATTGGAAAAAATACGGATTTCGCGATTATCGAGGTGGTGGTCGTTCTTCTGCACGCGAAACCACCATGCGTGTTGCAGCGGGTGCCATTGCCAGAAAATACCTGTATGAGCAATTGGGTATTGAGATACAGGGCTGGCTGGCCCAGCTTGGACCTATTCGTACCGATAATGTCATGGATATGGATTGTATAGAAACCAATCCATTTTTCTGCCCGGATGCCAGTGTGATAGGGCAACTTGAAGATTACATGGACAGTTTGCGAAAATCCGGTGATTCTGTCGGTGCGAGAGTTTCAGCCGTGGCCCGGAATGTACCGGCTGGTCTGGGTGAACCGGTTTACGGAAAACTGGATGCTGATCTGGCTACGGCCATGATGAGCATCAATGCGGCAAAGGCCGTGGAAATCGGCGCAGGGTTTGATTGTGTAGAGCACATGGGGACAGAGCATCGTGATGAGATTACGCCCGAGGGTTTTTTGAGTAATCACGCCGGGGGTATCCTGGGTGGAATATCCAGTGGTCAGGATATACTGGTCAGCGCAGCCTTCAAGCCGACGTCCAGCCTGCGAATCCCTTGCCGGAGTGTGGATATTCATGGTAACGCCGTGGAAGTGATCACCAAGGGCCGTCATGACCCCTGTGTGGGCATCAGGGCAACACCTATCGTAGAGGCCATGCTGGCGCTGGTCTTAATGGATCACGTGCTCAGGCAGCGGGCACAGAACGGATAACATAAAGGGTATAACTACAAATGACCAAAAAATTAAAAATAGCTGTTGTCGGAGCAACCGGTGCCGTGGGTGAGGCCATGCTGTCCATCCTTAACGAATATGGTTTCATTGATGCTGATGTACATGCTCTTGCCAGCGAGAAGTCGCTGGGTAAAAGTGTGGAGTTCGGTCATCGAACGCTACCGGTGGAAGTGTTGGATGATTATGATTTCAATGGCACTGATTTCGGACTGTTTTCGGCCGGCGCGGGTATTAGTCAGGTGTACGCACCCCGGGCCGCAAAATCAGGCTGCACGGTGATCGACAATACTTCAGCCTTCCGGCTTGATGACGATATTCCATTGGTTGTACCTGAAGTCAACGGTGATCTGCTTGAAAACCTTTCCCCGGGTAGCATCATCGCCAACCCCAACTGTTCAACCATCCAGATGTTGATCGCCATTGCACCAGTTCATGCACTTGCCGGAATCGACCGCATTAACGTTGCGACTTACCAGTCTGTATCGGGTGCAGGTAGTGAAGGCCTGGAAGAACTGGCACGCCAGACGGTTGCCCGGTTGAGCTTCAAGGAGGTAAAGCCCTCTGTATTTGCCCAACCGATTGCGTTCAACTGTATTCCGGTAATTGATACCATGCAGGACAATGATTACACCCGTGAGGAAATGAAACTGCATTGGGAAACGCGGAAAATCTTGCGGGATGATTCCATTGCCGTCAATGCGACGGCGGTACGGGTACCTGTGTTTTATGGTCACTCTGAGGCGGTACACCTGGAAACTGCCAGGGATATCGATATGGATGCCGTGCGTGAAGCCATGCACAAGGCTCCGGGACTGGTTTTGATCGATGATACTGATGCGAAAGCACAGGCGACTGCAGTAACGCATGGCGCTGGGAAAGACGAGACATTTGTCAGCAGGTTGCGGCGTGATTATACCCATCCTCGTGGAATAAACATGTGGGTTGTGAGCGACAATGTCCGAAAAGGAGCCGCATTAAACGCGGTTCAAATACTAAAAATGATAATCTCGGGCAAAATGGCGGTGGAAACATGATGCCAGCAAAAGTACACTCTTGTGTGTCGGTGTCAGGTAACATGAAGCTGGCAGTCAGGGAGTGACGGGGAAATCATGAACAAAAGAATCCATTGGGCCGTACTTGTCGTTCTAAGCTTTTTTAGTCCGGCATTGCTGGCATTAGGACTTGGCGGGGCGGTTGTAGAGTCATATTTGGACCAGCCACTGAATGTCCGGGTTGAACTCATCAGTCAGTCAAGCGAGGAACTGCAAAGTATTACCGCAGGTCTTGCATCTGCAGAAGACTTCCAGTTACTTGGCATGAGTCGCAATGCGATCACTGTGCCACTTGAGTTTGAAGTGGTTGCAGATGCTGAGCGGCCCTATATCAGAATTAGCAGTGAACTGAGGGTCAATGAACCCGTGGTTCAGGTGCTGGTGGAAGTTGTCTGGGCCAGTGGCAGAATGCTGCGTGAATATACATTATTTCTGGATCCGCCCACTATCGATTCACTGGCCCCGCCAGTCGTAGTTAAACCAGCGCCGGTCAAAGCGCCACCGGTTGAAACCAGTGCCCCGCCTGTGACAGCTATTCAGAAAACAGTTGAACCCACAACAGAAGTTATTACGCCGGCGGTTGCCGAAGAACAGCCCGCATCGGACATAGAAGCAGAGGAGGCAACGGAATCAAGCGAATCCGAGCCAGCATCCGCTGAACTGGAAGAACAGGAACCCGTTCAGGAACAGGAGCAAGAGCAGGAGTATGAGCAGGATTCTACTCAAGAACAGGCAACTGAACAGTACTCTGAAGACGAAGTCTACGGGCCAGTGGCCCGCGGCGAAACGTTGTGGGGTATTGCCCGCGACTTTAGCAAGGGTAGTGGCTACTCCATTAACCAGGCCATGCTTGCCTTGCAGCGCAAGAACCCGGAAGCCTTTATCAAGGGCAACATCAATTCACTTAAGCGTGGAGCCATCCTCCGCTTGCCGGCATATAACGAACTGGCTGAGCTGACATCACGAGAGGCGATGCTAGAGGTTCTGCGGCAGGAAGAGGAGATTCGAACCGGAATCCGCTCGGTGGCGCCTGATTTCAGTACACCGACTGTCGCAGACAGCGGGGATTACCAGGCCAGTGTTACCGAGGAAGCTCCCGAGCCGGAGATTATTGAGGATCAGGGGCATCTGGAACTGGTACCGCCGGCAGAAGAGGAAGTCGCTGACCCAATGGGTACCGAACAGACGCCTTCCGGGGAAGTAGCGGTTGAGTCCCTGCAAGAAGAGTTATCCCGCACAGAGGAAGAACTGGTCAACGCCAGACAGGAAAATACATATCTCAATGAACGGATAGAGGAACTTGAAGCTGAGGCCAGGGTTCGTGATGAGCAGACGCTTACCGTGGAAGATTCGGGTCTCGCCAGTATGGAGTCCAGCCTTGCCGAAGACCGTGCTGCGGATAAACCTGAAGCACCACTGGCAATTACCCCGGGTGGTGAAGAAGAAGCATGGTATGGCGGCAAATTCCCGCTGATTGCAGGAATTGCGGTCGTTTTGATTGCACTGGTCGTGTGGGGTCTGCGACGCAGAAGCACTGGTCTGGCTGGTGCACAAAGGTCAATCGAGGTACAAGGTATAGCCGATGATGCCAAGGAAATTCTGAGTACACTGGACAGTGAAGAAACTGAAGGTGAAACGGTTGTTCAGCCTATAGCAGAACCAGAACCAGAACCACAGCCAGAACCAGAGCCAGAACCAGAGCCAGAACCAGAACCAGAACCAGAGCCAGAGCCAGAGCCAGAGCCAGAGCCAGAACCTGAACCTGAACCAAAGTTGGAAGATGAAGAAGGTCCGACTGTCATTCTTCCGGTACCCGAAATGGCTGACGAACCGGAAGTCGAACCGGTTACGGATAGTGATGAGGAAGATCGCGTTCAGGAAGAAGATGACCCTGAAATTAAGCTTGACCTGGCACGTGCCTATTTATCTCTCGGTGATAAGGAAGCCTCCAAGGCTATGCTTGACGAGGTTCTTAAGAGCGGTAACGAGGCGCAGCAGGAAGAGGCACGGCAGATGCTGGAAGAACTCTGAGTTATGCCCGACAATAACGCCAATTCACGGAGTACATGAGCCTGGCGATACGCAGTCTCTGTCCAAAGCAGGTTTAATTCATGCGTTATGCACTCGGAATCGAATACGATGGTGCCGGTTTTTTCGGTTGGCAACGACAGAGTCATGCGCCGTCAGTTCAGCAATGTATTGAAAAAGCAATCGAAGTGGTCGCTAACCACCCGGTGACGGTTATCTGTGCCGGTCGCACCGATACCGGTGTGCACGCATTGGGTCAGGTGGTTCATTTTGACAGTCCATCTGAACGCTCGGAACGACAATGGATTCTGGGGATCAATTCCAACCTTCCCAAATCGGTTAGTGTCCAGTGGATACGTGTGGTGGACGACACCTTTCACGCACGCTTTGGTGCGTTTTCCCGAAGCTATCAGTACAGAATTTTTAACCGCTGGGTGCGGCCGGCGATTGGCGTTTCTTATTATGGTTGGTGCAGGACAGCTCTAGATGCAGAGCGGATGCATGAGGCGGCTCAGGTACTGTTGGGCAGGCATGATTTCAGTGCCTTTCGCTCCTCGGGCTGCTCTGCTCAGCATGCGGTTCGTGAAATAACCGATATCTGTATTAGCCGGCAGAAAGATATTGTAGAAATTGATATCACCGCCGATGCTTTTCTTTACCATATGGTACGAAATATCGTAGGTAGCCTGATTCCTGTGGGCAAAGGGGAGAAATCGTGCCAGTGGTTCAGTGACGTTTTTCACGGGCGTGACCGTAAACTTGCCGGTGTAACAGCAGAGCCTCATGGGCTTTGTTTTACAAATGTTCGGTATGATAAAAAATATCAATTACCCGAGCGCGAGGAACCATTTCCATTTTCATGAGCAGGGTAATCATCAAAATTTGTGGTCTGACAAGGGCTGAAGATGTGGTAGCGGCGGTAGAGGCAGGTGCTGATGCTGTCGGCTTTGTGTTTACAGCAAGCCCGCGCCGCATATCAATAGATACCGCCAAACGCTTGAATGGCTATGTTCCCCAGGGGGTTTTAAGTGTAGGCTTATTCCTTGATCAGAACAGGTCTGAAGTGGAGCAGGTAATCTCTGAAGTGCCGCTCGATATATTGCAGTTTCACGGTAACGAAACCGAGCAGGAGTGCAGTGTCTTCAATAAACCGTGGCTAAAGGCGGTAGCGATGGAAAATACTGAATCACTGATGCAGGCTGAACGTGATTTTCCGGGTGCAGCAGGACTATTACTCGACAGTCACTCGAAGGGAAAACGCGGCGGTAGTGGAAAGTTGTTTGACTGGTCATTATCAAGGCCGGTAGCAAAACCTGTCTGGCTTGCCGGAGGATTGAGTCCGGACAATGTCGGCGAGGCTATTCATACAGTGAGACCGTTTGCTGTGGACGTTTCAAGTGGCGTGGAATCGCGGCCTGGAATCAAGGCAGCGAGCAGGATTAATGCCTTCGTGGAGGCGGTAAGGTTCGCCGAGAATGAATTAACAAATGGTAAGAGAAAATGAGTGAAGAGCAACAGGTGTGGCCGGATGGGCGAGGCTATTTTGGTGAGTTTGGTGGACGGTTTGTATCCGAGACACTCATACATGCGTTGGATGAGTTACGCGAAGCTTACGGTCGTTGGCGGACGGATGATGAGTTTGTGCAAAGAATGGATGAGGATCTGGCTGATTATGTCGGTCGTCCGTCACCTGTTTATTATGCAAAGCGCTATTCAGAAGCAGCAGGTGGTGCAAAAATATACCTGAAACGGGAAGACCTGAATCATACCGGCGCCCACAAGATCAACAACACCATGGGACAGGGCTTGCTGGCCCACTACATGGGTAAGAAGCGCGTTATTGCTGAAACCGGGGCAGGGCAGCACGGTGTTGCATCGGCCACGGTTGCGGCGAGGTTAAACCAGTCTTGCCGGGTTTACATGGGTGATGTGGATATACAGCGTCAGGCTATTAATGTTTTCAGAATGCGTTTGCTGGGTGCCGAGGTCTGTGGTGTTTCATCCGGTTCCGCAACGCTCAAGGATGCCCTCAATGAGGCCATGCGTGACTGGGTCACCAATATTGATGACACGTTTTACATCATCGGCACAGTCGCAGGTCCACATCCGTATCCCGAAATGGTGCGCGATTTTAATGCCATCGTTGGTCGTGAAGCACGCCGCCAGATGTTGAAAATCTGTGATAGTCTGCCGGATGCATTGGTTGCCTGTGTCGGTGGCGGTTCCAATGCCATGGGCTTGTTTCATCCATTTCTTAGCG
>JAOUCZ010000314.1 GCA_029859505.1 Lysobacterales bacterium
CTGGTACCTGAGAAAATTAAAGTGTACGTGCTCGGTGATGAGCCAGCCGACAAGACTCCAACGGGACTTTGGCCATCGGACCATGCAGGGGTGGCAGCGAAACTCAGTTTCGAACGCTAGGCGGCATCTGATTACCTATCAACCCACCCCCGGCATAGCATTGCCGGGGGCATCTAGCCGGTGCGCGGTTACACGGGGAACCTCAACTCCTTTAATTAGGCACAGCCTGACGTTTTGAGAAAGCAGGACTGGGTCACCGTGGGTGTATATCCGGGGATAAGCCATGGCATGAATCCATTCGGTAATCTCATTCATTTTCGCATATTGAAATGAAAGCTGTTTCTTAGAGCCCCGCCAGGAATGCCAAACCAATTTCCCAGATCGCTTCCACATCTCCGCCAGTCCGAAATCGTGCCGAATGGGGCATACACAACTTGTAATTAATTAACTGTTTAATTAATCTTGTAATATGAAACAGAACAGTCACGTAGCAGAACGCCCCCGGGGTCGTCCGTTTGATACCGATCAAAAGGATTTGAAAAAACAGATCCTCGATACGGCAGAAGAGCTTTTTTCTGACAACGGCTATGCTGCAACATCCATCCGCCGTATTGCAGATGGATCAGGCGTGAACCCTGCCCTGGTGCACTATTACTTCAGCAATAAAAAAACTCTCTTGCAGAGTGTGCTGGATCGCGCCCTGGAACCAATGGTGCTGGCCATTGCGGAAATGAAAAGTGGTTCCAAAGCCTCACCGGAGATGATTTCCAGCCTGTTGATCTCAATGGCTGCCGAGCACCCTAATATCCCACGCCTGTTAATTCGCGAGGTTTTTCTACCCGGTGGAGAGATGCAGCAGCACTTTGCCGACAACATGGCGCCACGCCTTGGCGGTGCCCTGCCCACCTTGCTCAGCAGGGAAAAATCGGCCGGCCGTTTACGCGAGGATTCCGACCCGGCAGTTTCAGCCTTGTTGATACTGGCGGTCAGTATGTTTCCATTCATTGCCCGCACCCTGGCTGAACCGGTGCTGGGTATTAAATATGATGAAGACGGTATTAAATTCCTGAATAACCAGGTTATCCAATTACTTAAACGGGGAATTTCACAATGAAGAGCATCCACTGGTTAGCCCCGGTCCTCTTATTAATGCTCAGCGCATGCGATCAGTCAGAAGATACCTACATGGTTGGTACGCTCGAGCGCGACCGTGTTGAGGTAACTGTAGAAAGCAATGAGCCAATCATTGCCATCCATGTACAGGATGGTCAAGTGCTTGAGACAGGCGACCTGATTCTTGAGCAGGATCCTGCGCGACTGGAAAGGGTACTCGCCCAACAGACGGCGCTCAGGGATCAGTCTGCGGCACGCCTGGCCGAGCTTGAACGGGGACCGCGCACCGAAACGATAAGAGAAGCCCGCGCGCAGCTGGAATCCGCACGTTCTTCGGCCAGGAATGCTGCGACCAACCTGGTACGTGCACAAGACATGTTTGAACGTGATTTGTCTGATCAATCCACACTGGATTTCGCAATCACACGTTCAGAGACCACCAAATCCGCCGAGCAGGCTGCAACCGAATCACTGAACCGCTTGCTCAACGGTACTACGGTGGAAGAACTGGACCAGGCAATCGCCGCACTTGCTGCAGCAGAAGCAGGGATCGAACGGATTCAACTGGATATTGAGCGACTCAGGATTTATGCACCGGTTAATGGCATGCTGGATAAGCGTCTTTACCAATTGGGCGAACGTCCGCATATCGGCGCAACCATCGGTGTGATACTTGATAGTTCGCGTACTTTTGCACGTATATACGTTCCGGAAGCCTTTCGCGCTTCGGTACAACCAGGCAAAAAAATGCAGGTGCGTATTGATGGGAATGAGCAGACCGTTACCGGCACAGTGCGCTGGGTGTCTGCGGACGCAACTTTTACACCCTATTTTGCACTCACCGAACACGACCGGTCGCGTCTGAGTTTCCTGGCCGAGGTCGATGTGCCGGATGCCTCTGCCCTGCCCTCAGGTGTTCCACTTGAAGTTGATTTCCAGTGAGTGGATCAGGCGATGACTGAACTGGCCATACAGGCACATGGTCTTTGCAAGGATTTCGGCAAAGTCAAAGCGGTCAATGGATTGAACCTGGAAGTCCCCCGTTCCAGAATTTATGGCTTTCTTGGCCCCAACGGGTCGGGCAAAACCACCGCGATACGTATGTTATGCGGGTTGCTCACACCGACCGCTGGTGATATCAGTGTGCTGGGTTACTCCATTCCCGATGAGGCGGAGGCGCTGCGGTTGAAAGTTGGTTACATGACACAGAAATTCTCTCTTTTCGAAGACCTGACAGTCTCCGAGAACCTGCAGTTCATGGCCGATATTTATACGCTTGACAGAACACTCAAAGGCCAGAGAATTGGACTGGCAGTTGAGCGCTATGAATTGGAAAGACTTGTAAAACAAAGGGCCGGGACCCTCAGCGGCGGCCAAAAGCAACGGCTCGCACTGGCTGCTTCTACTCTGCACGGACCGGATTTACTGTTCCTCGACGAACCAACCAGTGCCGTTGACCCTGAAAACCGGCGCGCATTCTGGGAGGCCTTGTTTGATCTCGTAGGTGAAGGGACCACCATTCTTGTTTCCACCCACTACATGGACGAAGCGGAACGCTGTCACGCCCTGGCAATACTGGACAAAGGTAAACTGGTTGCCGAGGGCAGTCCTGAAGCGTTGCAGCAGGGCATCGATGCAAGCATCGTTCTTGTTGAGTCGGATCAACCACGTAAAGTTGGAAAACTGTTGGAGCAGCAGGCTTTTGTGCACAGTTCCGCACAGGTGGGCAACGTTTTGAGGGTCATGGTTTCAATTGACCAGGCCTCGCCCGCGAGCGCGGTAAGTGATGCAATCCGCCAGCAAGGCTTGCACGTCGATCAATGTGCCGTTGCCAGGCCGGCACTTGAAGATGTATTTGTTGCTGCCACCCGCAAGAAGAAGGGTACAACTTGAAATCCATCCAGCGAATTCTGGCTATCGTCAGGAAGGAAGTACGGCAGCTACGCCGTGACCGCTTGACGTTCGGTATGATCGTTGGCATTCCTGTTATTCAGCTGTTGATGTTCGGTTACGCCATCAACATGGATGTCCGCCACCTGGATGCGGCCGTTGCTGACATGTCAGGCAGTTCCGCATCAAGACAGGTGGTGATGGACATGTCACAATCCCAGGTTATCAATGTGATCAGGCAAGTCGACAGCGCACAAGAACTGGAACACCTTATGCGCCAGGGGATTATCAGCGTCGGTATATTCATACCAGCAGATTTCGAGCGGCGCTTACAACAGCCTGAGCGATCAGCGATGCAGCTGCTTGTGGATGGTTCTGATACCGTGGTCGCGGGAGCGGCAGCACAACTCGCGCAGGTCGCACAACAGTCCAGAACCTCGCCCTACAACGACCAGCCTCCGCTAATGGAGCTTCGTACTTACTATAATCCGGAGCGACGCTCTCCGGTAAACACCGTGCCTGGTCTAATTGGTGTAATCCTGACCATGACCATGATTCTTTTCACCGCTGTGGCCATCGTTCGTGAGCGTGAGCGAGGCAACCTGGAGTTATTGATTACCACGCCGGTGAGAACACCAGAACTCATGTTCGCCAAGATTACACCTTATGTGTTCATCGGGCTGATCCAGGTCAGCCTGGTGCTATTACTCGGCAAGTTTCTGTTTGATGTACCGATGGCCGGTAGCCTGTTGGATACCTATATCATCACACTGGTATTTATCGTTGCCAACCTGGCACTGGGCTTGGTGATTTCAACGCTGGTCAGTACACAATTCCAGGCAATGCAACTGAGCTTTTTTGTGTTATTGCCTTCCATCCTTTTGTCCGGCTTCATGTTCCCCTTTGCAGGTATGCCGCGGCCCGCGCAGATCATCGCCGAAGCCTTGCCGTTGACGCATTTCAACCGGCTGATCCGGGGCGTTATGTTACGTGGAGCCAGCCT
>JAOUCZ010000315.1 GCA_029859505.1 Lysobacterales bacterium
GGGTTGGGGCCCTCACGATGTTGAACGGCGACTTTTCGTCGCCCGGCGTATGGCTGCAGCAGAGAATATGAAACTGGATCAGCCGGACAAAATGTTTTACGTGGCAGCATTTTCTAACCTGACAGCGGTATATAAGGGTCTGGTTATGCCGGAAAATCTGCCGGAATTCTATCCCGATCTGAAAGACCCACGACTTAAAAGCTCTATCTGTCTGTTTCATCAGCGTTTTTCAACTAACACTCTTCCAGACTGGAGATTTGCCCAGCCCTTCCGCTTCCTGGCGCACAATGGTGAGATCAATACCATCGAAGGCAACCGCAGTTGGTCGGAGGCAAGGACACCCAAGTTCCAGACACCTTTATTACCTGACCTGCAAAAAATTCGTCCACTGGTCAACCAGAACGGATCTGATTCGTCGTCGCTTGATAATATGCTGGAGTTGTTTCTTGCCGGTGGCATGGATGTATTTCGTGCCATGCGTATCCTGATCCCACCTGCCTGGCAGGCGGAACCTGATATGTCCGAGAAGCTCCGGTCCTTCTACGAGTTCAATTCAATGCACGTTGAGCCCTGGGATGGCCCTGCGGGTATCGTAATGACCAATGGCCGGGTAGCAACCTGTAACCTGGATCGAAACGGTTTGCGTCCTGCACGTTATGTAATAACAAAAAATAACTGGATTACGCTGGCGTCAGAAGTCGGTGTCTGGGACTACAAGGAAGCTGATGTTGTTGAGAAAGGCCGTGTCGGACCGGGTGAGATGTTTGTCGTTGATACGCAACTCGGCAATGTGTGGCGCTCGCGCGAAATTGACGACGCCCTAAAATCTCGCCAGCCCTACGGTGATTGGCTAGCCGAAAATATCATTCGCATATCCAGTAATGACGAGCAGGAAGAAACCGCAGCGCAGGTCTATATGAAAGAAGCCAGCCAGGACCTGCCGGCGTTTCAAAAACTTTTTGGTATCAGCAACGAAGAACGTGAGCACGTGCTCAGGGTAATGGCTGAAAATTCCGAGGAAGCGACTGGCTCTATGGGTGACGACACCCCGATTGCCGTATTGTCGCTAAAGTCCCGCCCAGTCTACGATTACTTTCGTCAACAGTTTGCACAGGTGACCAACCCACCGATTGATCCCTTGCGGGAACAGTCCGCGATGTCGCTTGAGACGCTGTTTGGCCGGGAACACAATATCTTCCAGGAGACCAGCACCCAGGCACACCGCGTTGTGCTGCCATGGCCGGTTCTGAATGTGGTCAAGTATCGTAAACTGCTTGAGCTCGATCAACGCTGGTACCGTAAACAGTCATTCAGTCTTAATTATGACCCACAGGAAGGCCTGCAGTCAGCATTGAAGAACCTCTCTGATGAGGTTTCAAAGTCAGTCGCCAGCGGTACGGTTTTCGTTGTTCTGACCGACCGTGATATTGACCGGAACACCTTGCCAATGCATGCGGCTCTCGCAACCGGTGCTGTACACCAGCGCTTGATTGAGGATGGTCTCCGTTGTGATTGCAACATTATTATTGAGACTGGAACCGCACGTGACTCGCATCATTTTGCTGTATTAATCGGACTTGGGGCAACCGCCATTTATCCGTATCTCGCCTTTCAGGTTATCAATGACCTGCATAAGCGTGGTGCACTTAAAGGTGATCTGCTGCAGCACCGTAAAAATTACAGGCGCGGTGTACGAAAAGGGCTGCTCAAGATACTTTCAAAAATGGGAATTTCCTGTGTCGCCAGTTACCGCGGCGCACAGTTATTCGAGGCTACCGGTCTGGGTAAGGAAATTACCGACCTTTGTTGTCCCGGAACAGCAGGAAACATCGGTGGCGCAGGGTTTCGAGAAATTCAGTCCGATCAGCAGGCGCTGGCCCGGGATGCCTGGAATTTTGGTCAGCCCATCACCCAGGGTGGTTTGCTTAAATTTACATGGAATGGTGAATACCATGCTTACAATCCGGATGTTGTTACTTCTTTGCAAAAAGCTGTGCAAAGTGGCAACCAGCAGGATTATGCAGTGTTTGCCCGCCTGGTCAACAAACGTCAACCGGCAGCACTACGTGACCTGTTGGAACTGCGACCGGCAGAGGAAGCAGCGCCAATTGAAAATGTTGAGCCGGCAAAGCACCTGTTTCCGCGTTTTGATACCGCGGCCATGTCGATAGGTGCCCTGTCACCTGAGGCACATGAAGCCCTGGCTGTTGCAATGAACACCCTGGGTGGTCACTCAAATTCCGGTGAAGGCGGAGAAGATCCTGCACGTTTTAACACCAACCGAAACTCTCGTATCAAACAGGTAGCGTCCGGTCGTTTCGGCGTCACTGCGCATTACCTGGTTAATGCCGACATCCTGCAGATCAAGGTCGCGCAGGGTGCCAAACCTGGCGAAGGCGGGCAACTTCCGGGTCACAAGGTATCTGCTCACATTGCTGCCCTGCGTCATGCGGTGCCCGGTGTCACACTGATTTCACCACCGCCACATCATGATATTTACTCGATTGAAGATCTTGCACAGCTGATCTTCGATCTTAAGCAGGTTAACCCCGATGCCATGGTGTCAGTGAAACTGGTGGCTGAGCGAGGTGTGGGTACCATTGCCGCCGGTGTAGCAAAGGCTTATGCAGACTGTATTACCATTGCAGGACATGATGGAGGTACAGGAGCGAGTCCGTTAACCTCTGTGAAGTATGCAGGTTCTCCCTGGGAGACCGGCTTGCCAGAGGCACACCACGCATTGGTTGAAAACGGCTTGCGTGAGCGGGTTCGTTTGCAGGTAGATGGTGGTCTCAAGACCGGCCTTGATGTAATTAAAGGTGCAATTCTCGGTGCTGACAGTTTTGGGTTTGGTACCGGGCCAATGGTTGCGTTGGGTTGTAAATACCTTCGTATCTGCCATCTGAACAATTGCGCCACCGGAATTGCGACTCAGGATGAACAATTACGTCAGGAGCATTTCCACGGCTTGCCTGAACTGGTGATGAATTACTTTCGTTTCATTGCTCAAGAGGTGCGAGAACACCTGGCCTACCTGGGTTTTGAAAAACTCGAAGACATCATCGGACGTAGTGACCTGCTGGAAAAAATTGAACCACTGACCGACAAGCAGGCTTGCATTGATCTCAATCCAATTCTGGCCAGCGCGGGTGCTGCTGGTCTGGAGGGCGGTGGCTACAAGGGCATTCGCAACCATCCACATGACCGTGGTGAACTCAATGCGCGCATTGTTTCCAGTCTTGGCCAGGCACTCGAGACACGACAAAGCGCAGACCTGTCTTTTGATATCCACAATTACGATCGCTCAGTTGGTGCCGGCCTGGCGGGAGAGATAGCCCGGCGGTACGGCCGTGATGGTCTGGAAGGTGCTCAGTTTAATCTGACTTTTACCGGTTCTGCGGGGCAAAGTTTCGGTGTGTGGGCTACCAAGGGTATGCATTTGCGATTGTTCGGTGATGCCAATGATTATGTTGGTAAGGGAATGGGTGGTGGACGAATCGCCATTGCACCAACGCGGGAATCAGGCATTGTTGCCAAACGCAGTGCCATTATTGGTAATACCTGTTTGTATGGAGCAACCGGAGGTGAACTGTATGCGGCAGGTCAAGCTGGTGAACGCTTCGCAGTACGTAACTCCGGTGCCACCGCTGTGGTCGAAGCCGTGGGTTATCACGGTTGTGAATATATGACCGGGGGCATTGTCGTTGTGCTTGGTCGTACAGGCGCCAATTTTGCTGCGGGTATGACCGGTGGACGGGCATTTGTACTTGATATGAATGAACATTTTGAACGCCGTTGTAACCCCGCCCAGGTCACCGTATCCCGATTGAATACAGACGAGGGCAGTGAAGACAGGGCCCTGTTGAAATCATTGATTGAGGCGCATGTGCAATATACCGGTAGTGACTGGGGTAAACGTATCCTGGATAATTTTGAACACTTTATGCTCAAATTCAGGGTTGTTGAACCGAAGCGGGACAACCT
>JAOUCZ010000080.1 GCA_029859505.1 Lysobacterales bacterium
TTGTGGTCGCACGCCTTGATGATGAAGTAACAGTCAAGCGTTTTAAACGCAGTGGTCACCGTGTCAGCCTGTTACCGGAGAATCCAGAATTTCAGCCGATCGAGATCGACCTGCGCCACCAGGAACTTGTTATCGAGGGTCACGCCGTGGGAGTTATACGGCCTCGTCTGGAAAGCTGAGCAGTGGCACTAGTGACATCTGCACGGATATCAACATTAAGCTCTCACCCCATGCTATGGCGCGGCAAGCAGGTTTCGCACCGCATAGCAACACTCAGCAGCGGCCATGCCAGCCTGGATGAGGCACTGCCCGGCGGTGGCTGGCCACAGGGTGCAATTACAGAACTCGTCAATGATACGGCCGGTTGCGGGGAACTGAGCCTGTTGTTGCCATTGCTGGCACGGCTTAGCCGGGAGGACCACTGGATAAGCATGATCGATCCGCCTTGGATACCCTACCCGCCTGCCCTGCATGGTCACGGCCTGGCACTGGAAAAATTACTGTTAATTCGCACACAGAACAGGGGCGAATCGTTATGGGCCTGTGAGCAGGTCGTACGCGGCATATCCGGCGGTGTACTGCTGGCCTGGCCTGACAGCCCTTCCTTTAGTGAGTTGCGACGTTTACAACTGGCAGCAGAGCGTACGCAAAAAACCGTTTTTTTGTTCCAGGACAGTAAAGCTGTAAGCACCTCATCACCCGCCGCATTACGATTGAAATTGACAGCAGATGATGGCGACCTTCAGCTCAGGGTACTGAAATGCCGTGGCCAACGACCGGCAGCAAGTATACGTATCCGTCGCTCGCAACTGCTTCGACCCCCGGCGGGGCTTAGGGTGATCTCAGCTGAATCCGGGAAACACTTCAATTCTTCATTGAAAAAGCAGGTGCTTTCCCTGCCCATATCACGGATGTCAGTGGTATCATAACGCAGCCTCAAACAGAGCCAAAAAATCATGCAACTTTCATCTCTGACCGCCGTTTCATCCGTTGATGGACGATATGCAAATCGCACCGCCAGCCTACGTGAAGTTTTCAGTGAATACGGATTGATCCGTTACCGGGTTATTGTTGAGATTCGCTGGTTCCAGGCACTGGCCGCCAGCGCTGATTTTCCACAGGTATCAAACCTAAGCGAAACAGCCAATACCTTTCTCAATGACCTGGTTCAAAACTTTAACCTGGACTCGGCACAACGGGTCAAGGCCATCGAGGCCACCACAAACCATGATGTCAAGGCCGTTGAGTACTATCTTAAAGAATGCTTTGAAAAGCAGGATGAACTCAACAAGCTGTCGGAATTTCTGCACTTCGCCTGTACCTCTGAGGACATTAACAACCTCTCCTATGCCTTGATGATGCTGGATGCGCGTGAGCGCCTTTTGATGCCGGTATTTGCAGACATACATTGCACCCTGCATGGCATGGCCAGCGAATATGCTGATGTCGCCATGCTGTCACGCACTCACGGGCAGACAGCTTCCCCCACCACCCTGGGTAAAGAAATAGCCAATGTGGCAGTACGTCTGCAACGGCAGGTTGATCAACTTTCACAACAACCCATACTTGGAAAGATTAACGGCGCGGTCGGTAATTTCAATGCACATATAAGTGCATGCCCGGAGCTAAACTGGCCGCTATTTGCCCAACAGTTTGTTGAGTCACTGGACCTGACCTGGAACCCATGGACAACACAGATCGAACCACATGACTGGATGGCCGAGAGCTTTCATATATTAAGCCGTTACCATACCATTCTGATCGACCTGTGCCGGGATATCTGGGCATATATATCTATTGGTTACTTCAGCCAAAGAACCATCAGCGGCGAAGTCGGGTCTTCCACCATGCCACACAAGGTGAACCCGATAGACTTTGAAAATGCCGAAGGTAACCTGGGTGTTGCCAATGCCCTGCTGAGCCATCTGGCGGAAAAGTTACCGGTTTCCCGCTGGCAGCGGGACCTGACAGATTCAACTGTATTACGCACCATAGGCACCGCCGCAGGTCATGGCATGATCGCCTATGCTTCCCTGCTCAAAGGCCTGGGCAAACTTCGATTGAATGAGCAGGCACTCGCTGACGATCTCGATAGAAGCTGGGAAGTACTGGCAGAACCTATTCAGACCGTGATGCGCTTGTACGGTATTGAGAACCCTTATGAGCAGCTAAAAGCCCTGACACGCGGCAAAGCGATCAACCCGGAAATACTGGTGGAGTTTGTCCAGACACTGGAAATTCCAGCATCTGCCAAACAGCGCTTATTGAAACTGACGCCCGGAGCATATACAGGCAATGCAGCTGAGATGGCCCACTCTCTGGACCGGAAGGGCTTATGAGCGTCCCGCTGGGCTCATTCAGCACTGAGCAGTTTCTCGAGCATTACTGGCAAAAACAACCCTGCCTGATCCGGCAGGCCATTACAGGTTTCGAACCCCTGCTTGATGGAGATGATCTGGCGGGTCTTGCCTGTGAGCAAATGGTCGAATCACGTCTGGTAAAAGGAACCGCTGAAGCGGCGGACTGGACACTCGAACATGGTCCATTCAGCGAAGCCGATTTCGCCAAACTGGGAGATGAAAACTGGACATTGCTGGTACAGGACGTAGAAAAACATTACGCCCCGTTACAGGATCTGATGCAGCAGTTTGATTTTATCCCCCGCTGGCGGCTTGATGACCTGATGATCAGTTTCGCAGCCACCGGTGGTTCGGTGGGTCCACATGTCGATCAATATGATGTGTTCCTGTTACAGGCTGAAGGAAAACGACGCTGGCAGATTGCCCATTCCTTTGACTCCACTATGCTGACTAATTGCCCGTTAAATGTTTTGAATCAATTTGAACCCGAACAGGAATGGGTACTGGAACCGGGCGATATGCTCTACCTCCCGCCCAATGTAGCCCATCACGGTATTGCATTGGAACCAGGCATGACCTGGTCGATAGGTTCCCGTGCACCCTCCGTGGCAGATCTGTTACAGGGATGGGGCGAGTGGCTAGCCTTCACCGATCATCAGGGTGGCCGCTACACAGACCCTGGCCTTCAAGCCGCGACCCGTGCAGGTGAAATTGACCGTACTGCATTGCAAAACCTGCGAAAACTGATGCTGGAATGCATTGATACTAATCAGAACCTGGACAACTACCTTGCTGCCTTTATGAGTCGTTTCAGACTGGCGCATGATCCAATGTCACCACCCGCGACCATAACGACCAAAGAATTACTCAATGCGCTAAGCGGTGAGACCAGGCTGCACCGAAACCCCTGGACACGCCTGACCTGGATTGAAAGTACAGAAGGCGCTCGACTCTACGCTGCAGGTCAGTCATACGACTGCAGCATCCAACTGGCTGAATCCCTGTGTCAATATGAACAACCCAGGATCAGGGCTGGCATGTTGGATCAGGCATCACTGGAATTGCTGACAAGACTGGTCAACAACGGCCATTTTCTGTTGACAGGTGAAGACTGAATTAACGTAACGCTAACGATATAAAAAACAACCCCGTTTAAAGAACCAGACCTTCGACACAATGCACTTACCATCCGCATCTTCTGTCAGTTATACTGTTAGGTTAGGCTGTGAAATTTTTCAAAAAAACATTTTTGGGTGTTGCAACTTTTATTGTTTCAGCACTTTTATTTCTTCAACTGGCAGAACCCGAAAGGCAAAGAAATAGTGAGCTCAAAACTGGAGCAGTTATACCTGACCTCTCACCTCTACGGCGGCAATGCGTCTTTTATTGAAAAATGGTATGAAACCTGGCTCGAAGATCCGGATGCAGTACCTGAACAATGGCGTAAGTATTTTGAAAGCATGCCCGCCGCACAAGCACCTGAAACCGGTCATATCCAGGTCGGTGAGCGCTTTCGTAATCTGTCTTTGTCCAATAGAGGATATCCGGGAACCTCAACCGAATTTACCGATCACAAACAGGCCAGCGTATCGCGTCTGATCAACTCCTACCGTATCCGTGGACACGAGGTCGCCAAGCTTGACCCGATGGGTAAGCCGCACCATGCACCGGTTGACGATCTGCAACTCGAATTCCATGACCTCAATACCAATGACCTTGAGCACGAGTTCGATACAGGTTCACTTGCGGTTGCTGCACCACGTATGAAACTCAAGGACATCCTGGAGTTGTGTGAACGGGTTTATTGCCAGAGCATTGGTACCGAATACATGCACATGGTCGATACCGCGAAGCGTGACTGGATGCGCAATAAACTGGAGGGTTCCCAGGGTTTCTACAACGTCACTCCCGATGACCGGATTCGCATTTTGCAAATGTTGACGGCAGCCGAAGGCCTGGAAAAATACCTGCACACAAAATACGTCGGCCAAAAAAGGTTTTCACTTGAAGGTGGTGACAGCCTGATACCGTTGCTGCATGAAACGATGCTTTATGCAGGCGCCCACGATGTTGAAGAAGTCGTGATTGGCATGGCACACAGGGGACGACTGAACGTATTGGTCAATATTCTCGGAAAGTCCCCCTCGATGTTATTTGACGAGTTTGAAGGCAATCACGCCAAGAACGATCCCGACCGCCCTGGTGATGTTAAGTATCACCTGGGTTTTGCATCCGATATTCAGACCCCGGGCGGCGAAGTGCACATGGCGCTGGCATTTAACCCATCTCACCTGGAAATCATCAACCCGGTGGTGGCGGGCTCTGCACGTGCACGCCTGGTTCGTCGCAGGGACACCACCTTAGACACTGTCATGCCCATACTGGTCCACGGCGATGCCGCTTTTTCCGGTCAGGGCGTGGTTATGGAATTGTTCCAGATGTCGGAGGTACGCGGTTTCGCAGTTGGCGGTACGATGCATATCGTCATCAATAACCAGATAGGTTTTACCACCAGCAATTTATTGGACACCCGTTCGACACTGTATTGCACTGCTATCGCCAAGATGGTGCATGCACCCATATTTCACGTAAATGCCGATGACCCTGAAGCGGTGCATCATGTCATGAAAATTGCCTGTGATTTTCGCCAGGAGTTTAACCGTGACGTCGTTATAGACCTGATCTGTTACCGCCGACACGGTCATAACGAGGCGGATGAACCCTCTGCGACACAACCGATGATGTATAAAGCCATTCGCGACATGAAGACCACGCGGCAGAAGTATGCTGAAGACCTGGTAGAACGTGGAATCATAGAGCCTGATTTTCCGCAAATGCTGATGGATGAGTACCGCCGTAAACTGGATGATGGCGAACAGGTTGCTGATGTTGAATCACACCCGCGCACCAACAAACATGCCGCCAAATGGCAGAGCTTTGATCTTGACGGTGGATATGACGGGAGTGGTATAGAAACAGGTGTAAATATCGACGAGATCAAGAGCCTGGCGGAAAAAATGACGCAGTTGCCGGAAGGTTTCACATTGCATCCACGGGTTAGGAAAATTTATGACGACCGGCAGAAAATGGCTCGCGGAAAATTGCGACTGGACTGGGGTTTCTGTGAAACCGCAGCCTATGCCAGCTTGATCAGAAATGGCACCGGCCTGCGGCTTGTAGGTCAGGATTCCGGACGCGGTACTTTCTTCCACCGGCATGCTGTTTTACACAACCAGCTTGATGGCTCTACCTACACTCCGTTGACAGAAATAGATCCTCAGCTTGATGTCACTATTATTGACTCTTTATTGTCCGAGGAAGCTGTTCTCGGGTTCGAATACGGTTACGCCACTGCCGCACCTGAAACGCTGGTCATCTGGGAGGCGCAATTTGGTGATTTCGTCAATGGCGCACAGGTTGTAATCGACCAGTTTTTGAGCTCCGGCGAAGCCAAGTGGGGCCGTTTATGCGGCCTGGTGCTGTTTCTCCCCCACGGATATGAAGGTCAGGGTCCCGAGCATTCAAGTGCCCGTCTCGAGCGTTTCATGCAGTTATGCTCCAATGACAATATCCAGGTCTGCGTTCCGACAACACCCGCGCAAATGTTCCATATGATCCGCCGGCAGATCATTATGTCGACACGCAAGCCCCTCATCGTCATGACACCCAAGAGCCTGCTTAGAAACAAGGCATCTACTTCAACTCTAGATGAGCTGGCCAGTGGTGGTTTTCAGTTGGTCATTGATGATGAACGCAACGTTGATAAATCCAGTATCAAACGCGTGGTGATGTGCTCCGGCAAAGTCTACTACGACCTGATGGAAGCTCTTGCGGAAACACCGCAGGAAGATATCGCGGTGGTGAGAGTTGAACAGTTATACCCGATCCCGCATGCAGAATTATCCTATATTTTTAATAGCTATCCTGCCAACTGCGAAATTGCCTGGTGTCAGGAAGAGCCCAGAAACCAGGGTGCGTGGTATCAGACAATGCACAACCTTCGCTCCGATATGCATGAGGGACAGGCGCTCTACTACGCCGGCCGGCCAAGTTCGGCTTCTCCGGCCGTGGGGTACTTTTCGGTGCATTTGGAAGAACAAAAAAGGCTGGTTACAGAAGCCATCACCATCGGCGCCGGACAGAGATACTAGAGTCCGGAATTGAAAGAGATCAAGCAAAGAATTTAAAATTCAGCACCGGGTTTGAAAGTCGCATTCAGTCGCTTCTCAAATCCATTACGAGGAAGACTATGAGCACAGAAATTAAAGTTCCGGTTTTGCCAGAATCCGTTGCGGATGCGACGGTCGCCCTATGGCATAAAAAGCCCGGTGACAGCATCCGCAGGGATGAGAATCTGGTTGATCTAGAAACCGACAAAGTGGTGCTGGAAGTACCTTCGCCGGTCGATGGCGTGGTTACTAAAATCACCCGTGATAGTGGCGAAACAGTCACCAGTGGCGAACTCCTCGGCATGATTGAAGAAGGTGCTGTAGAAGCTGTACCGGAACCGACCGAAACTGCGCCAAAGGCGGATAGTGTCGAATCCACACCGGAGGCTGATGCGGATACAGCAAAATTGAGTCCGGCCGCGCGAAGGGTCGCTGAAGAGGAACATGCCGATATCAGCCAGCTTGCCGGTACTGGTCGCGGCGGACGTATCACCAAGGGCGACGTTATTCATCACGTACGCAATGCCGGAACAACCGCTTCACGCCCGGAAGAACGCGTCAAGATGACACGATTACGTTCGACCATCGCAGAACGAATGAAACAGGCTCAGAATACTGCAGCCATTTTGACCTCATTTAACGAGGTAGACCTGAAAGCCGTCATGGATCTTCGTGCCAAGTACAAGGTGTCTTTTGAAAAGGAGCATGGCGTTAAGCTGGGACTGATGTCCTTTTTCGTTAAGGCGGTCTGTGCAGCACTACGTAAATACCCCATTGTCAACGCATCTCTGGAAGGTGATGAAATCGTGTATCACGGTTACCAGGACATCGGGATTGCTGTTTCGACCGAACGTGGCCTGATGGTGCCGATATTAAGAGATGCCGAGCAATTGTCACTGGCCGAGGCTGAACTCGGTATCAGGGGTTTCGCAAGCAGAGCACGCGACGGCTCGATTACACTGGAAGACCTGCAAGGCGGAACCTTTTCAATTACCAACGGCGGCACCTTTGGCTCTCTGCTTTCGACACCACTGTTGAACCCACCTCAAAGCGCAATTCTCGGTATGCATACCATCAAGGATCGTGCGGTGGTTGAGGCAGGTGAAGTAGTGGTCAGACCCATGATGTATATTGCTTTGAGCTATGATCATCGAATTATTGACGGCAAGGACGCGGTATTGTTTCTGGTTGCGGTTAAAAACGCGCTTGAGGATCCAGCGCGACTTTTATTAGATCTGTAGCCCGGCCTTCTGACAGGGGACAGAGAGTCACTTACCAAAATTGAATACAACGGGAAATGAGAACGACAAAATGGTTCTCTTCCCCAACAGGAAAAAGCAATGACTGAGAAATTTGATGTAATTGTAATCGGCGGAGGGCCTGGCGGTTACGTAGCAGCCATCAGGGCGGCTCAACTCGGATTGAGTACGGCATGTATTGACATGAACACGGGCAAGAATGGAAAAGCGGCGCTGGGTGGAACCTGCCTGAACGTCGGATGTATTCCGTCCAAGGCCCTGCTCGACAGTTCCAAGCACTTCCATCACTTACAGCACGATTACGCGAGTCACGGAATCAGCGTCTCCAACGCCAGCATAGATATCAATACAATGATCTCTCGCAAGGACGACGTGGTGAGTAAATTAACCGGTGGTGTAGCCCAGTTGTTCAAAGCCAACAAGGTTAGACAGTTCCATGGCCGTGGCCGCTTACTGGCTGACCGTCAAGTGGAATTTACACCGCATGCATCCACTGAAAAAATCATGCTTGAGGCACAAAATATTATTCTGGCCGCCGGCTCAGTACCAATCGCCATTCCCAATGTGACATTTGATAACAAGCGTATTATCGATAATGAAGGCGCCCTGAATCTGACTGAAGTGCCAAATCGTCTTGGTGTCATAGGTGCGGGAGTGATAGGCCTGGAACTGGGTTCGGTCTGGCAAAGGCTTGGCTCAAAGGTTACCTTGCTCGAAGCACTGCCGGAGTTCCTGCCTGCAGCAGATCATGATGTTGCAAAACAGGCTGGTCGCTTATTCAAAAAGCAGGGTCTCGACATCCGTCTCGGCACAATGGTCAAGTCAGCCAATATAGATGGCGATGTGGTCAATGTGAAAATTGAAGACAAGACGGGTCAAAGCGAAATCAGCTTCGACCGCTTACTGGTTGCAGTCGGCCGCAAACCCTATACCGATGGTCTTTTGTCTGATGACAGTGGTGTTACGTTGAATGAGCGCGGACAGATCGATGTGAATGAGCAGTCACAAACCAGTGTGCCCGGTGTTTGGGCAGTGGGTGATTGTGTTCGCGGACCCATGCTGGCCCATAAGGCATCCGAAGAAGGTATTGCTGTAGCAGAGTTGATTGCAGGCAAAGCGGCACATATCCATTTTGATACCATTCCTTGGGTTATCTACACCGACCCTGAAATCGCCTGGGTAGGTAAGACAGAACAGCAATTGAAAGAGGAAGGCGTGGCGTATCGCAGCGGCTCATTCCCGTTTGCAGCAACCGGTCGCGGTCTTGCGATGGGAGATGCTGCCGGAATGGTAAAAATGCTTGCAGACGAAGTCACAGATGAGATTCTTGGTGTGCATATTATCGGCCCGAATGCATCGGAATTGATCGCCGAATGTGTTGTCACCATGGAGTTCCATGGCGCCAGTGAGGATCTGGCTCGCATTGTCCACGCCCACCCGACCCTTTCAGAAGCAGTGCATGAAGCGGCGCTGCACCTTGATAAACGTGCAATTCACCGTGGAAACTAACCACCAAAAGAGGCCAAAACTTCAATGACTAATGTACCGCAAAAATTCAAGGCATTTCGAATCCATAACGATGCCGAGGGTTATCGCTCCGGCATTGAATCAATCGGTATCGACGACCTTAGCGAAGGCGATGTTGTCATTCGCGGAGAATGGTCCAGCATTAACTACAAGGATGCCCTGGCTGCAACCGGCAAAGGAAAAATTCTAAAAAAATACCCACTCATTGGCGGAATTGATGTCGCTGGTGAAGTGGTTTCATCAGAATGTGAGCAGTTTTCACCGGGCGACAAAGTACTGGTCACGGGCTGTGACCTTTCAGAAAAGCGCGATGGTGGCTACAGCCAGTACCTACGTCTGGATAGCAATAGTGTGATTCCCCTACCCTCAGGTCTGACAACCCGGGAGGCCATGGGTATAGGCACCGCTGGCTTCACAGCAGCAATCTCTCTCTATCGGATGGAGGCGCTTGGACAGACACCCCAAGCCGGTCCCATAGTCGTAACCGGGGCAAGTGGCGGTGTGGGCAGCTTTGCGATCGATATTCTCACACGCGCCGGATATGAAGTACATGCCATCACGGGTAAAGTCGACCAGTTTGATTACCTGGAAGAGCTGGGCGCACGTCAGTGCATTTCCCGTCATGATCTTCATTGGGGCCAGAAACCACTGGAATCCATCCGCTGGGCAGGCTGTATAGACAGTGTTGGTGGTGACATGCTATCGGGCATCAGCCGTGTGATTGACCTCTGGGGTAATATTGCGGTCTGTGGAATGGCAGGTGGAATCGGATTAAATGCCACCAATCTTCCATTGATATTACGTGGGGTTAGCCTGATTGGTATCAGTTCGGTTAACACTCCATATAACATCAGGAAAATACTTTGGGATCGCCTGGCAAACGAATGGCGTCCCAGGTTTCTTGAAACCATCGTCAACAACGAGGTCAGCCTGGACAATCTGGGAGAAGCATTCGGCCTGCTGATGAAGGGTAACGCGCTGGGCCGAACGGTCGTCAAACTTTCATAAATATTTTTAGGTAGCGGCAATGGATGCTGCATTTTTGTCTTCACTTGGTGCATAATTCTTAAAGAGGGCATCAAAATAAATGGATTTGTATCAATGGCAAAAGTATTAATAGTCGACGATTCCCCAGCCCAGATTCTCAATCTGAGCAACCTGATCGAAAATTGGGGTCACTATGTTATCAGCGCAGAAAATGGTGATGAAGCTCTTCAGGTTGCCCGTGAGGAAAGCCCGGATGTCATCCTGATGGATGTTGTGATGCCGGGCATGAGCGGTTTTCAGGCGACCAGGAAGTTATCCAAGGATCTGGCAACTTGCAGAATCCCCGTTATATTTGTCAGCACCAAGGATGGAGAAGCAGACAGGATATGGGGTATGCGACAGGGCGCAACAGCTTACGTCACCAAACCCGTAAACCCGGAAAAGCTTTTAAGCGCCATTTCAGCCGCAATAGCGGCCTGACAATTACTAACAAGGAACCCGCATATGTCTATCCAGATAGGTGACCGTATTCCATCAGCAATGCTGAGCGAAATGGACGAACAAGGTCCGCAACCCTTGTTATCTACCCAGTACTTTGCAGGTAGAAGAGTTGTACTGTTTTCGGTGCCCGGTGCATTTACACCAACCTGCTCGGCATATCATCTTCCGGGTTTTGTTGAACTCGCTGATGAGTTTGCAAACAAGGGTATTGACGCGATTGGATGCATGGCGGTAAATGACGTATTTGTGATGCACGCCTGGGGTAAGAGCGCCAATGCAAACGGTATTGACATGCTCGCGGATGGCAACGGTGAATTCAGCAAGGCACTTGGACTTGAACTGGATGGAACAGCATTCGGGATGGGCCAACGTTCACAACGCTTCGCGCTGGTCGCTGACGACGGGATCGTCACTCACTTGATGATCGAGGCTCCCGGTGAGTTTCGGGTAAGTTCTGCAGAATCGGTTTTAGCTGCACTCTGAAAGGAGAGTAATATGCAATGCAATATTGGCAAAACAGATCGTGCTATTCGTCTAGTTGCCGGAGCGGCCATTATCGCCGCCGGTTTCTATTATCAATCGTGGTGGGGTGCAATTGGTATTGTGCCATTGCTGACGGGCGCACTACGCTGGTGCCCGCCATATCAACTACTGGGTATTTCGACCAACAAGGAATAATCGCCTTTATCCGTTAGGCAGACAGGATGAGTTCGCTGGACGCAAACTCATCCTTTCCCTTCATTCTTCGGCTTCACCCGACTCGCTGCCTTCCTCTTCGTCTTCAACCTGAATTCTGGCCAATCCGACCAGGTTTTCATCATCTCTTAAGCGAATCAATGTTACGCCTTGGGTATTGCGACCAAGCGTAGATATCTCATTGGCATGTGTTCTCACCAGTGTTCCGCCATCAGAGATCAACATGATGTCGTCGTCATCCGTTACCTGTAAGGCGGAAATAAGCCTCCCATTGCGCGGAGATGTCTGTATACCGATGACACCTTGACCACCCCTGCCCTGGCATGAGTGTTCTTCAGGTTTTGTGCGTTTGCCATAGCCACGTTCGGTTACAGTGAGGATATCACCCTCATTCAATACCAGCATTGAAACCACTTCCTGGTCTTTCTGCAGGCGAATCCCGATGACGCCCCTGGCCGTCCGTCCAACAGAACTTACATTGCTCTCCGCAAACCTGATGCACTTGCCTGAACTGGAGAAAAGCATGACCTCGCTGTCACCCTGTGCGATTTCAACATTTACCAATTCATCATCATCATCAAGGTTGATCGCCCAGATTCCATTCGCACGCTGATTGCTGTAGGCCGTTAACGGGGTCTTCTTGACAATACCGTTACGGGTAGCAAAAAACACAAACAGGTCTTCTGAATATTCACGAACCGGCAACACGGCATTGACTCGTTCATCCTTCTCTAATGGCAGGAGATTGACAATGGGTTTGCCCCGGCTGACATGACTGGCCTGGGGAAGTTCGTATACCTTGAGCCAATAAATTTTGCCACGGGATGTGAAACACAAAAGCGTATCATGCGTATTTGCAACAAATAATTCGTCAATAAAGTCCTCTTCCTTGACCTTAGTTGCCGATTTACCCTTGCCTCCGCGGCGCTGTGCCTGGTAACGGTCCAGCGATTGAGATTTCGCATATCCCGCATGCGAGATGGTAACAACCACGTCTTCCTCGGTGATCAGGTCTTCAAGGCTGAGATCAAGCTTTCTTTCAAGAATAACGGTACGACGTTCATCACCATATTTTTCCAGTATCTCTTCCAGTTCCCCACGAATAACACTCATCAGGCGAACCGGGTCGGAAAGAATTTCCAACAGGTCCCTAACCGTGCCAAGGATTTCCTCATATTCCTTTGTTAGTTTTTCCTGCTCAAGCCCGGTCAGCCTGTGCAGACGCATATTGAGAATTTCCTGGGCCTGCACCGCCGACAACTGGTAGCCGCTCTCCTGCAAACCGCAATCGGGATCAAGGTTTTCGGGACGTGAAGTCTCAGCACCACCCTGCCCCAGCATGGCACGCACAAGACCTGGATCCCACAATTTGGCTAACAGGCGCTCTTTTGCCTCTGCAGGTGAAGGTGATGCCTTGATCATTTCGATCAGTTCATCAAGGTTAGCAAGAGCAACTGTTAAACCCTCGAGTACATGGGCACGATTTCTGGCCTTACGCAGATCGAAAAGGGTGCGCCGTGTTACCACTTCCCGGCGGTGACCGATAAAAGCCTGCAATATCTCCTTAACGTTCAATAGGCGGGGCTGACCATCAACCAGCGCAACCATATTGATGCCAAACACGTTCTGCATCACGGTTTGCTTGTACAGGTTATTCAGAATAACTTCCGGTACTTCACCTCGACGCAACTCGATGACGACACGCATGCCGTCCTTATCAGACTCGTCACGCAACTCGGTAATGCCATCCAGCTTTTTGTCTTTAACCAGTTCAGCAATTTTTTCCAACAAACGTGCTTTATTAACCTGGTAAGGAAGTTCGGTAACGATCAGTGAGTTTTTGCCGTTTCTTTCGTTGGTTTCAACATGCGTCACTGCACGCATGTAAATGCGGCCGCGTCCGGTATGGTAAGCCTCGTGTATCCCCTGCGCGCCATTGATCAAACCGGCAGTGGGAAAATCCGGTCCCGGCATGTGTTCCATGATGCCTTCAATATTAAGCTCGGGATCTTCAATCAGGGCGATGGTGGCATTAATGACTTCATTCAGGTTGTGCGGTGGAATATTTGTGGCCATACCAACCGCAATGCCCGCGGAACCATTGACCAACAGTCCTGGAACCCGGGTTGGTAAAACCAAAGGCTCGTATTCGGATTC
>JAOUCZ010000316.1 GCA_029859505.1 Lysobacterales bacterium
TGTCCTGGTGCCGTAACCGTATCCACCCCAGGGATCGTACATGCCACCGCGGTAACCATAATATCCGCCGCCATACATCATTGGATCCGAGGTCGTTGTTACCCGGGTCTTATCTTCCAAACGCGCCGATACATTGAACAATACATCGGGGTTGCTGGATTTGACGTAACCCCTCTGCTTCATCTGAACATCGATGGCGTCACGGAACATCTGTCCCAGCAGACTGGAGTAATTCGGGTTTTCGATACCCATCGGGCTGTAATACCCATAGGTCTTGTACTGACTGAAATCCACACTGCGATCATAGTCGGAATGAATGGTTGTGCTTGACGCGCAAGCCGTCATCAATGCGAATGTGATCAAAACCAAAAAAACTCTGAATAACTTACCCATTGTGTCCTCCCGGAAAGATTTGCTTCCAGATATTGTGTTCATACTGCCTGAGGCTTCCTACAAACGATTATTTCAACTTCAGCTGTATTTTCTTCTTGTTAGCCATCAAATTGCCGATGTCCTTGCCGGCTTTTTCAAAACTTTTCTTCATTTTTGAATACTGGTTCCACTTCTCGACATTACTCGCCCGATACACCATTTCCTGGTCATCAAATTCAAACGCCATACTTACGAAAACTGATGATTCCTTATCGAGTAAAGCTTGAACTGCTTTGCGGTCGGCGTTGGTGAGGATGATCTCCTCGCCGCTATCAGTTTTGCCAGTTATTACAGATTTGATCTGCTTAACGTTGGCCATGTTGTACATCGTTCCTCTGTAAACGATGTTCTTGTCATTGTTGTAGACCCTGGAACTGGAAATACAACCGGCAAGAAGAAGTATCGACAATACGGATACGGCCAGTACAAGTGTGCGGCCAAAGCGGCCTGTTGTTTTTGAAGCGCTTGCGTTTTTGATCATTTAAAACTCCTGATGTCAGTCTTTAAATTGGTTCGAAGGTTGTAGTTAAGTACCTTTTGTTTGCGGATTTTTCAATGATAGCAGTATTTCCTTACCGGTACGATGCGTGTGCAGTTAGGTCGGAGTGTGTGTTCCTGAAACACTTAATTGATATACCCTATGCACTTCCATATTATTTCCTTATCCACCAGAAGCAGAGGTGCCAAATGAAATCAATGCCAAAGTCTTCACCTGAAAAGGAACTGGTAAAAGTACTTAATGCGGCAGACGTTGTGGAGTTCCTTGAGTACCTTAAATCAGGGAGGAGAGTTTTCTGGGTCAATTTCAGGGCAGGTGTAGCCAAGGGGCTTGGCGTAACGGTGGGAATGACGTTAGTCCTGGGCATAATTGTCTGGGTGCTGACAATGCTCGTGGATCTTCCGCTGGTAGGCGAGTACTTTCAGGATGCCCAGTCATACTTGACTGAATATGCGGAAAATACAAATTACAAAGCCGATTTCGAAGAAATGAATCTGCAACTGCAGGAAATCAATGACAACACAAGGAAAGAGAGCACTCAGACGCCACCGCCTCAAAACTGAGCCATTCGCTTCTCCTGCTGTTATATTAGATGTAGCCCCGATGAGAGCGTCATATAAAGCTCTCTTTTAATAATGATTATCATTACAATTAAAACTGTATCTCTGATTTAGCCTATAATCGCGTTCTTTTTATAATAATTAGAAGGTTAAACATGCAGATTCGCCGCACCAAGATCATCGCCACACTAGGCCCCGCTACCGATTCTCCGGAGATGCTGGGCGCTGTCATCGAAGCCGGTGCAGATATTCTACGGATCAACCTTTCACATGGCACACATAAAGACCAGGCCGCGAGGGCGGTTCAGGTCAGGGAAGTAGCCCGTAGTCTGAATAAGGAGGTGGCGATACTTGCTGACCTTCGTGGACCAAAGATTCGGATCGAGAGATTTGTTGGTGGATCGGTTGAGTTGCAGGCCGGTGATATTTTTACTCTGGACGCGTCGGCTGAGCCGGCTCCCGGAACCCGTCAGCGGGTGGGTGTTACTTACAAAGGCCTGGCCGAAGACGTTTCCATTGGCGATCTTTTGCTGCTTGATGACGGCATGCTGACCATGCGGGTAAAAGAAGTTAAAGCGAAAGATATTATCTGCATAGTCGAGGCAGGTGGTGAACTGGGTGACCGCAAGGGTATCAATGTTCAGGGTGGTGGACTTTCATTACCGGGCATTGCCCAGCACGATATCGAAGATATTCCTCGAGCCGCTGCCATGGGGGCCGATTACCTGGCTGTATCATTTCCCAGAAATGCCGAAGATATGAACGAGGCTCGCCGTCGTTTGCGGGAAGCGGGCAGCGATGCACGGGTGGTGGCCAAAATTGAACGAACCGAAGCCATCACCAACCTCGAAGAAATTATCGCCGCCTCCGATGCAATTCTGATTGCCCGTGGTGATCTTGGTGTTGAGATCGGTGACGCGGAATTGCCAGGCCTGCAAAAACTCATTACAAGAAAATCGCTTGAACAGAATCGCATTGTCATTACTGCAACGCAAATGATGCAGTCCATGGTGGAGAGTCCCATACCCACACGGGCCGAGGTGCTTGATGTGGCCAACTCGGTTTTCGATGGTACCGATGCCGTGATGTTATCGGCGGAAACTGCTGTGGGGCGTCACCCTCAAACGGTGGTCGAGGCCATGAACCGGATTTGCCTGGGTGCTGAAAGGCACGACGAAACACGCATGGGCTGTGACAGTTTGAACGTGCAATTTGAGCGTATTGACCAGGCCATCGCGATGGCGGCGATGTTCATGGCAACCAATGTTTCTGTCCAGGCAATTCTCGCATTGACGGAATCAGGCTTTACTGCGCAATGGTTATCGCGGGTACGTTCAGGCGTCCCTATTTTTGCACTGTCGCCATTGCGTGACAGTCTCCGTCGCATGGCCCTTTACCGTGGTGTGTATCCGGTAGCAAATAATATTCCCACCACGGATGTTGAAGTTACTTTGACCGAAGGTGTTCGCTTGTTGTTACAAGAAGGTCATATCAAGGTGGGTGACCGGATAATACTGACGATGGGTCAGAATACTGACAATGAAGGCGGTACCAACTCACTGCGACTGGTGCAGGTTGGAGAAGACGGTTATCTGGAAAACAACCCATCATTGAATGCTCACTAATTGCAGAGTCTATACTCCAATACATATATGTAAGAATCTCAAGAATCACGAGGCGTAGTGAATGAACGATCAATCTTCTTTACCGGTGCAGGATACCGATCCGGCAGAATCCAATGAATGGTTGGAATCCTTACAGGCTGTCATTGAGCGCGCTGGACCGGAACGCGCCCATTATCTTCTAGAGTTGCTGGTAGATTTTACCCGTCGTTCGGGTGGTCATCTGCCCTACACGGCAACCACTGCGTATGTCAATACGATACCGTCCAATAAAGGTGCAAAACTCCCGGGCGATTATGAAATCGAACGGCGGATTCGTTCACTGACTCGCTGGAATGCACTTGCCATGGTATTACGCGCAGGCAAACGGGGCGGCGAACTCGGCGGACATATTGCCAGCTATGCTTCAGCAGCATCACTGTACGATGTCGGTTTCAATCACTTCTTTCGCGGTCCCGACCACGAAACCGGTGGTGACCTGGTTTATATCCAGGGACATTCTTCACCGGGAATTTACGCACGTGCTTTTCTCGAAGGCCGTCTCAGTGCCGAACAGATGGATAGCTTCCGTCAGGAAGTCGACGGCGATGGCTTAAGCTCGTATCCGCATCCCTGGTTGATGCCGGATTTCTGGCAGTTGCCCACGGTTTCAATGGGTCTTGGCCCGATCATGGCGATCTACCAGGCACGTTTTCTCAAGTACCTGCACAACCGCGGGATTGCTGATACATCGCAGCGTAAGGTCTGGTGTTACCTGGGTGATGGTGAGACAGATGAGCCGGAATCACTCGGTGCTATCTCACTGGCGGGTCGTGAGGGGCTGGATAACCTTGTGTTT
>JAOUCZ010000317.1 GCA_029859505.1 Lysobacterales bacterium
ATTACCCTTTCCATCCATGCCATGACATTCGATACAGTCAGAGGTCAGGTCCGCACCTCTTTCAATGTTTCCCTTGGCCTGGACATTGCCAACCATCAACGAAAGTAATAATAGGCCAACCGCGGTCGCGATTATTGTTTTACCAGTCAACATCTTCAATTCTCCTGTCATCGACGATACAAAAATCCCTAGGGCATATTCTAACGTAAATCGGCTACTTTTCCTCTAGTAAAGCCTGGGAAACCCGAACTTTTCAGTATGTTTTTGCTGAAAAGAGAGTGAATGCAAATTTTTTACTGGACCGTTTCACCGTTTGCACTCGCATATCTTTCTCGTAATGCCTTACTTCTGAATACCAGGCAGGAAAGCGCCGTAAACAGGGCTACCACTCCCAGGATAATCGCCATGCGCATCCAGGGCATATCCTGACCGATACGAATCTGCGCAACGGAATACAAGGTCAGCAACCACTCGGCAGCACCGATCAACAATATTACCTGTAAAACCCAGGGCACCCAGTACTGCCTGATGAACAACAGCAAAAGCAGACATAACAACCCAACCGCAATTACCATCTGACCGGCGCGCAGAAAGTGCGCACTCATGAGCAGAAAGCTTATAAATACAGGTAGCAACCTTAAAAAATTCATCTTTGTATTCCTTTTTTCTTATTAAATTGAATTGGTAGGATTCTTTGGGAAATCGTACGTGAGCAATTGTCCATCAGCCGAATGCAGGTCAGACCAGGACATTATCGGAAAGTCGATCAAGGCAACCGCGCAAGTCGGCATATTGTCAACCGAACTGCCGGACAACATGTTCATCAGGGTGGTCATGGCGGGATTGTGTCCGACAATCATCACGCTGTCGTAACGGTCATCCACATTTTCCAGCATTTCCAGCATACTGCCGGTCCCTGAAAAATACATATTCTCGTCTGTCACAATTTTTGATCGATCATAACCCACTTCCTTTGCAATCTTCCTGGCGGTCGAATTTGCGCGTTTGGCCGGACTGGATATGATCAGATCCGGCAATTGATTCTGAGCCGCCAGGCGCCTTCCCATATCCGGCGCTGAGCGGCGCCCACGTTTATTTAACGGCCGGTCCCTGTCTGATAGTGATGAATCACTCCAGGATGACTTTGCATGGCGTACCAGGTACAACATTTTCGACATGAGTTTACTCCTTTGACATACAACCCGATTCAGCCGGGGACGAGGTCAGATGCGGTGTCGGTAAAAATATAAAAACCAACCAGGATCAGTATAAACGGAGTCACGTATTTTCCGTAGCGAGCGAGAAACCGCCCAATCCCGGGATGCCTTACCGAATAATACGCAGCCCACGCAAAAACACCAACCATGGCAAAAAATGCGGGTGCAACGATGAAATCGGTCGGGTTCGAAGAGTCTGCATACAAGGTTGAAAATGTAATGATCGTGTCTGTGCCATTGCTTAACTGGATGGTTACCAGGGCACTGAAGATAGCGAGGCCGGAGTTGCCGGCAAACGTGCCGTCCAGTTCATCCGCTTGCGGACGCCGAAACAATTTCCAAAAAGCAATAACGCCCATCATCATGGGTATGATACCGAGTAAGCCGAGATACTTAACGGGAATGAAATCCCCCAACTTACCGATAGCGATAGTGATTGCCGCAATCAGAACCATACCTGTGAAATAGCCTGCGGCCACCGTGCCCGGGTGTCGGAAATAACGGGAATACATTGTGACGAGCAGCAAAAAATTATCCATATTAGTGCCAATGAATGCACTTGCTGTAACGCCAACGACAATTAGTATTTCATTCATTCAAACAACTCTTCAGACCCCGATTTAGGACAGTATTGACAAATAATCATCCGCATGGATGAAGCACCGTCTCTTTTAACGCAAGGTAAATGCTGCCGCCCCGGGTGAGTGTACTTTGATAAAAGGTCACTTTACCAACCTGAAGACTGATCTTTGTTTGCTGATTCAGCGTTGTCTTCAATCGTGAGCCTTTTTTCAACCTACCCAGGGTGATATGCGGCCTGAACTGTGTGCGACTGAACTCAAACCCGTTTTCCACCAAAAGTTCTTGGGTTACCTGGAACAGTGTTGCCAGGCGATCATCAACCCTGAACTCCAGCGCCAGAATATTTCCGGATGATCCCGGAAACCGTCTCAAGCTCGCATACCCGGTTTGAAAGACCTCTTCGGGTTGATAGACCCGGTCCATTGAATGAATGAGATTTTCAACCACCCCGGTTGATCTGTTGCCAAGGAAGGCAAGCGTCAGGTGCCGGTTCTGCTCGGGCACCCAGTGCACTGCCTGAATTGAGCTTTTAATCGGGATCAGCAGGTCATTAATTTGCCTCTGTGTTGCTGGATCAACCGGAATACCGAAAAATACCCTTTGCATCTCAAGTCAACTTCAGTAATTCACCGGGGTGCGCCGTATGTACAGGTGCAGACATTTCCTGGTGCAGACAGTCTGAAAGCGCTTTTATCGCGCGCTCCTCACCATGCACCAGTGTGACAGGCGGACGGCCATTAAAATTGCCATACCAGTCTTTCAGTGTTGCCTGGTCGGCATGAGCAGACAAACCGCCAATGGTATGTACGGAAGCAGCAACACGCACCTCCTCTCCCCACAAACGTATATGCCGGGCCCCATCAACAATGGAGCGGCCCGTCGTGCCTCTTGCCTGGAAGCCGGTGATGACAAGATGGCACTCTCTACGCCAGATATTGTGCTTGAGATGATGCCTGATCCGGCCACCGGTGCACATACCGCTGCCGGCAATGATTATCGCACCCTTGCGTATCTGGTTGATGGCCATCGATTGTTCAGGGGTTCGTGAAATTTGCAGATTGGGCAATAGTGGTTTTTTACTGTTTTCGTGCCACAATTCGGCGGCCTCTGCATCAAATAAATCTACGTTTTGAGTGAAGATCTGCGTGGCCTCAATGGCCATAGGACTATCCAGAAAAATGAGCCAGCGATCCAGACCCCACTCTTCATAGTTTTTTGCCATCAGGTAAAGAATTTCCTGGGTGCGGCCAACCGCAAAAGCTGGTATCAGAATGTTGCCCCGGCCATTGGTGGCATGATTCAGCACACCATGAAATTCACGCAGCGAGTCTTCCCAGGAACGGTGTAAACGATCTCCATAGGTGCTTTCCATCACCACATGACCTGCCTGACGAATGACTGCGGGATCTTCCAGTACCGGCATATGGTATCTGCCCAGATCACCGCTAAAAACCAGTTTACGGGTGTTTTGTCCTTCAACCAGCCAAATTTCCATAATTGAAGAGCCAAGAATATGACCGGCATCGGAAAGACGCAGGGTAACTCCTGGCAGGATTTTCTGTTTTTTTCCGTAAACCAGCCCCTTGAAATGACGCAGGGCAAGCTTTGCATCTTCCACCGTAAACAGAGGCTTTATCCGGTCCAGCCCTTTTCGTTCCCTCTTACGGTTTTCCCATTCGGCATCCCTTTCGGCCAGAAAGCCCGCATCCTTTAACATGACACGGCATAAATCCCGGCTAGCCCGCTGCGTGTAGATAGGACCACGAAAACCCCTCTTGACCAATAATGGCAAACGGCCCGAGTGATCTATATGGGCGTGACTCAGCACCACCGCATCAATGCTTTCGGGGTTAAAGGGAAATGGCTCGTGATTCCTGGCTTCGTCCTTATGCCCACCCTGGATCAAACCGCAATCGAGCAGCAGGCGTTGTTTGCCCACTGTAACCAGGTGACAGGAACCGGTCACTTCACCGGCGGCACCAAAGAATTGAATGCTTATGGTCACAATACATCCCCCGGGCCAGTGCAAATATGCATTACAGGGCCGTTACAAATCAGGCTATACGTAAATCAATATTAGGTGATTAAAGCCATGACAAATTTGACCTAGGTCAATACCTTGCCCGCCCCGACCTATAGACTACT
>JAOUCZ010000318.1 GCA_029859505.1 Lysobacterales bacterium
TAAGCCTATAAAATCTTTTAAAATCAAATAATTATAAACCTACAACCTTGTGTACATCATTAAGTTAAGCCTGTGTATAACTTGTGGAGAAGCGCTCTTCCTTCTCAATGACAAAGTTATTCACAACTTATTCAAGTTTTATCCCTCTATTGTTCCACAATCTGTCACGCGGTCAACAGACGTAATAATTTAACCTTGTCTTCTCTTAAGCGTCCATCGGTTTCACACAATTCAGCTATTTTACGGCAAGCGTGCAATACGGTTGTATGATCACGCCCGCCAAAGGAATCGCCAATTTCAGGCAGGCTATGCTGTGTTAGTTCCTTGCACAGTGACATTGCCATTTGTCTTGGACGCGCAATACTACGATGCCTGCGTTTTGATAATAACTCTGCCATACGTATTTTGTAATATTCGCAAACTGTTTTTTGAATATTCTCAATTGTTATTAACCGGTCGTGAACCGTCAATAAATCCCTTAATACTTCACGCGCAAATCCCTCCGTAATCTCTCTGCCGGTAAACCTTGCGTTGGCAATCAAGGTGTTTAAAGCACCTTCGAGGTCACGTACGTGTGAGCGTAACCTATTGGCAACAAGGAAAGCGACAGGCTCCTTAAGTTGAACACCCTTTTCCTGGGCCTTGTTCATTAAAATCGCAACACGTGTTTCGAAATCCGGTGGTTCAATAGCAACAGTCAAACCCCATCCAAAACGTGAACGAAGGCGAGCTTCCAGACCTTCAACCTCCTTTGGATAACGATCACAGGTTAAAACAATCTGTTGTTTACTATCCAATAATGTATTGAAAGTATGGAAAAACTCTTCTTGAGAACTTTTCTTTCCGGCAAAAAACTGGATATCATCAATAAGCAAGGCACCCGCGGAGCGGTAGTGCTTTTTGAAACTATCAATGGCGCCGTGACGAAGGGCTTTGATCATGTCGCTGACAAAACGCTCGGAATCAAGGTAAAGCACCTTTACTGAGGCGTTCTGTTCTCGAATCTCATTGCCGATGGCATGCAAAAGGTGTGTTTTACCCAGCCCGGTGCCACCGTATAACAGTAATGGATTATAGGCATCGCCCGGTTTTTGTGCGATCTGGGATGCTGCTGCGTAACCCAGTTCATTTGATCTACCCAGAACAAAATTATCGAAACGATAACGGGTGTTAAGACCGGTTGATACTTTGTTTTCACCTGCTGCTTGAACCGGTTGACTGGTCTCAGCGGTTTCGGCAGGTAATCCATCTTCTATACTGACCGACGCTCTTGGCTGATCAAGGTGCTCAAATATATCCCTGATTCGCTCAAGATAATGAGTCGCTATATGATCCCGTACGTAGGTATTTGGTGCAACCAGGCGGGTCCGGTTTTTGCTGGTGACAACTTCAAGCGGGCGAATAAAAGTATTGATATCCTCAGCCGGTAGTTCCCGCTCAAGATGTTGGAGACAAAGATGCCAGATGTTTTGCGTCATGCCGCGTTCAAGCCAAAAGGGTTTATATTATCCGGCGCATAGAAAAAATTACTTTAATGCGTCAAATTAATTTTTATATTTCAACAAGCTATATTGATTGTTGTTCTAAGTAAATTCAGGTCGTTGTAGATATGCCATAACAAACAAGCTGATCAAGGCGTAGTCTAACGTGCTGTGGATAACTTGGCTATAGCTGGAAACAGACTAAAGCATAAATCAAAAGTCTTCTTCCAATTGCTTGAATACTATGCTTATACGGGATACAATTCGCCTCTTGTCTCGGCTGTCTGTAAAAACGGAAAACAGTCTTAAAATAGTGTTTATAGAGGTTTAAAAAAATGAAACGTACTTTTCAGCCCAGTGTTCTGAAACGCGCCCGCCGACACGGTTTTCGCTCCCGTATGGCAACCCGCGGTGGTCGTGCCGTAATTAATGCACGTCGCGCCAAGGGTCGTAAACGTTTAAGCGCCTGAATGGCGTAGCCCTGATCGTCAAAAAAACCAGTTGAACGGGTCCGGAATTCCGGACCGGTTAAACGGTTTAATACGACCAGGTCAGGAATACCACGCATAAAACATTTACAGGCCAGGAATGATGAAGTTTTCCAGGCAATCGCGATTACTCAAACCAGCCCAATTCAGATTAGTATTTCAACGGCCGATCAGGTCAACTGATGACTATTTCCGAGTGATGGCGCGTGCCAGTGGAATTCAGCGGCATCGTCTTGGTATGGCGGTATCCAAAAAGGCCTGTGCGAAAGCTGTTGGTCGGAATCGTATCAAGCGGCTTGTTCGGGAAAGCTTTCGAGCCAGGATGATAGGCCCAGCAACAGATAATGCACTGGATATCGTTGTTCTTCCGACCGCTCAAGCAGCAAACCAAACCAACAAACAGCTGGATGAGTCACTTTCGAATCACTGGCAAAAACTGACCAGCAAAGCCGGGAACATAAGCACCGGTAGCCAGCCAGATCAATTAAGGACACAGAGATAATGGCAAACCTTCGCCCGATGCTTTTCATGGGGTTACTCGTCCTCTCCTACTTGATGTGGGTGGAATGGGATAAAGATTATGGTGTTAAACCACAACCTAAACCTGTCGCTGAAGCTACCAGCTCATCGTTAGACACACCCTCTTTACCTGCACCGCAGTCGCAGGGCGCCACTTCTAACCCCGGTGACTTACCGTCCCCGGATGTCGGTTTGGCAAGCCCGGAGCAGGAATCGATCTCTCAAGCAGTTATGACGGGCGCCAATGAGCTGGTGACGGTAACCACTGATGTACTGGAAGTAAAAATCGACCGCGTTGGTGGTACTGTGGTTTCGGCCAGGCTGTTAGATTATCCGGTTGAGTTGGAAGTACCCGGAATTAAAGTGGATTTATTCAACGTCAGCGGCCCCGAAATGTTCATCGCTCAATCAGGTTTGTTAAGCCGTTTATCGGCACCCAACCATACCAGCACTTATCAGTCAGACGCTTTGCAATATGACCTTGGTCAGACCGCTGATGAAATACGAGTGCCGCTTACCTGGACTGATAACAATGGAATTCAGGTTACCAAGACCCTGATTTTCAAACGTGGCAAATATGACATTACAGTACGTCACACAATTTCCAACCAAAGCTATCAAACCTGGTCCGGCAGCCGTTATGAACAGCTGCAACGGTCCATAATTGCAGACAGGGATGATGGTGGATTTACCAATCCTGGCAGGTACAGTTTTTTTGGTGTCGGGTTTTACAGTCCGGATGAAAAATTTGAAAAAGTTGATTTCGATGATATTGCCAGCGAACCTTATCAACGCAGTTTTGCCGACGGCTGGCTGTCCATGGTTCAGCATTACTTCTTTTCAGCGTGGATTCCTCCCCGGTCAGAAGTAAACGCCTATTCAACCCAGGTTTACGCACCCGACGGTTTTCCACGTTATATAGCAAGGGCCGTATCACCGGTTGTAGAGGTGGAAGCAGGAGCCAGTCATGAATTCGAAAGCCGTCTGTATGTAGGACCAAAGCTGCAGGATGAGATCGAAGAGGTAGCACCAGGCCTGGATCATACGGTTAATTACGGCATATTCACTGTATTTTCCAAACCACTATTCTGGTTACTTTCCAATATTCACAAGGTGGTTGGAAACTGGGGTTGGGCCATCGTACTGCTGACGGTGTTAATCAAATTACTGTTTTTCAAACTGACAGAAGCACAATATCGTTCAATGGCGCGTATGCGGAAGCTGCAACCACGGATTGAGCAGCTGAAAGAGCGTTATGGCGACGACCGGCAGCGTATGAGTCAGGCGATGATGGAAATGTACAAGACCGAGAAGGTCAATCCTTTGGGCGGGTGTTTGCCCATTCTCGTACAGATACCCATTTTTATCGCGCTTTACTGGGTGTTGCTCGAGTCAGTCGAATTGCGCCAGGCACCGTTCATCCTTTGGATTGA
>JAOUCZ010000081.1 GCA_029859505.1 Lysobacterales bacterium
GCGGTGGATTCTATGGCTGCAGTCAGTGGGTAACACCCGAGTGTCCGAAAGCGAATAGAACGCATCTCCGGTTTTTCGCCCTCGTTGAGCGGAAATCGATCGTCATCCAGCATGAAAAGGGCACCGTCCCTTTCTACGACCGGACGTTCAGCCGCGAGATACAGCTCGGACATCGGAATGTTTTGCATATAGACATAGGCCCATATATCCGTTTCGGTCCAGTTGGATAAGGGGAAAACCCGCAGGCTTTCATCCGGGTTGATACGGGTGTTATAAAGTGACCAGAGTTCCGGTCGCTGATTCTTCGGATCCCAGATGTGACCTTTTGAGCGGTGGGAAAATACCCGTTCTTTGGCACGGGACTTTTCCTCGTCCCTGCGTGCTCCACCGATGGCAGCATCATATTTGCCTGCATCCAATGCCTGTTTTAAGGCCTCGGTCTTCATGATGTCGGTATAGCGGGAACTTCCGTGTGTGAACGGATTGGTATTAGCCGCCTGACCTTCCGGGTTGGTGTATACGATCAATTCCAGACCGAGACGTTTTGCCGTGGCATCCCGGAAGGCAATCATCTCCTTGAATTTCCAGGTGGTGTCCACATGAAGTAAAGGAAACGGAGGTTTCGCCGGGTAAAAGGCTTTCATTGCCAGGTGCAATAGCACCGATGAATCTTTGCCAACAGAATACAGGAGGACCGGCCGCTCGAAATCGGTGGCGACCTGGCGCAGTATGCGAATGCTTTCTGCTTCCAATCGCTGTAGGTGAATATGAGACGCTGTTGACATAGTATTCCAAAGTGTAAATGCGCTATTGTCAGCTCTGACGACTAGCGAGACAATAGTTGATTGGCCCATGTGTGCTGATTTTGCCCCGGATCGAATGAATTTTAGTAAATTATGTGAAAAATGGAATTGAATGATTGAACCCCGACATGGCTTACGGCACAATTCCGTTCCCGCAGGTTTGAGAACTCAATTCTGCGGTTCAGTGGTGGCCCCTGTCGGCCTCCCCGCGACGATATGTTGTGAACCCCGTCAGGCCCGGAAGGGAGCAGCGGCAACAGCAGACTCGGGCGCCGGGGAACGGTGGGCAGGGGTTGCCACCATTCCTTCTGTTATTATCACTGTCTATCCATGAAAAGACGATCATTGCGGAGTGGGTCGGAGAATTTATTGAATCCTTCGTGCTACTCGGAAGTGAATTGATTTGAGAATTAAAATGTTCAGATTTGAGGCGCAAAGTGCAGGAAATAGCCGGCTATTGGCCAGCTTTGGAACGAAAAAGCTGGGCATTTTAAGCTCAAGGCGATCACTGCCGAGTGGCTCGGAGGATTCCCTATGAGTTATCAGGTGTTGGCCAGAAAGTGGCGGCCGCATACATTTAGTGACCTTGTCGGTCAGGAACACGTGGTGCAGGCACTGGTCAATGGTCTTGATCAGGATCGCGTCCATCATGCGTTCTTGCTCACCGGAACCCGTGGTGTCGGCAAGACCACCATCGCACGGATTCTGGCCAAGTGTCTCAATTGCGAACAAGGCGTATCTTCAACACCCTGTGGTGAGTGCGGCAGTTGTATCGATGTGGATGAAGGCCGCTTCGTGGATATGCTGGAAATTGATGCAGCCTCAAAAACCAAGGTGGATGATACACGCGAGTTACTCGAGACGGTGCAGTACACACCAAGCCGTGGCCGTTACAAGGTCTATATCATCGATGAGGTCCACATGTTGTCGGGCCACAGTTTCAATGCATTGCTCAAAACACTCGAAGAACCACCGCCGCACGTGAAATTCGTGCTGGCAACGACCGACCCGCAAAAGCTTCCGATAACGATTTTATCCCGCTGTTTACGTTTTAGCCTCACCAGGCTACTGCCTGATCAGATCAGCGGACACCTGGTTAAAATTTTACAGGCGGAATCAATACCAGCGGAAGATTCCGCGATCATGCGTATTGCACGGGCCGCCGATGGCAGTATGCGTGATGGCCTGAGCCTGTTGGATCAGGCGATCGCCTATGGTGGTGGAGAGCTGAAGGATGCTGATGTGGCGAGTATGCTGGGAAGCATTGATCATGCGCATATTGCTGCCATCATTGATGCACTGTCACGCTCGGATGCATCAGCCTTAATGACCATTGTGAATGAACTGGTTCAACAATCGCGAAACCTGGAAACCGCACTGGACGAACTCGCAGAGGCCATGCATCGTATCGCCCTGATCCAGGCGGCGCCGGATTTTCGTGACCCGGTGAGGGACGACTGGGACTCGCTGGTCGAGCGCTCAACACAGGTTTCACCGGAAGATGCACAACTTTATTACCAGATTGCCATCACCGGACGCAGGGATCTGGGTCTGGCGCCTGATCCGCGTACCGGTTTGGAAATGACCCTGTTGCGCATGCTGGCGTTTAAACCGGCAGACACAGCTTCCGGTGTAACAATCGCTGCCAAAAGACCGGCTGTTGTGAGCAGTCGCCCTGACAGCCAACCGCAGACGGCGCAGGCTTCACACAAAAAGGCGTCTGCAGGTGGGAACGAGGCCGCGAAGGCTGCGCGGGCGGCGTTTGATGCATTGCAAAAAGCAAAACCTGCGAAAACTCCGGCATTACCGGAGCCGGAAGTGAAACCAAAACCGGATTCTGAGGCCGGGCGGGAAATGAAGTCTGAATCAAGACTGCCAGAGCGGGCGGAACTGGAACCCGAATTGCCGTTGATGCCCGAGCCGGAAGTCCAGGTGAGCGCGGATCTGGAGCTCGGACAGCAGCCTGGCCTTGAGGAAAGGCCTCAAAAGGCGGCCGTGATAAGTGACCCTGCGCATGACTGGTCCAGCTTGCAAAACAATCTTGAGTTAAGCGGTGCCGCGCGGGAGTTTGCCAGGAATATTCAACTTGAATCCGCAGATGAGCACAACTGGAGGTTCCTGGTTCCCGATACCTTGCTTCACCTCGGCTCCCAGAGTGTTGTTGAAAGCTTGCAGAAAGCGTTGTCAGACCGTCTTGGCCATCCGGTCAGGCTGGATCTTCACAAGGCTTCTGAGCCGCTGAAGTCCGTTGCTGCCGCCGCACATCGTGCCGAGCTTGATCGGATGAGTGAAGCGGAGCGCACCATCGAGGAAGATCCAACTGTACAGGACATTAAAAAGGAGTTTGGGGCAAGGGTTGTTCCCGATTCTATTCAACCACTTCAATAGTTCAGGGCGCTGTGCGCTCCGTTTTGATTTATGAGGAAAGCAGAATGAAAGGAAATATCGCAGGACTGATGCAGCAAGCTCAGAAAATGCAGCAGGATATGCAAAAGGCGCAGGAAGAACTGGCGCAGATGGAAGTGACCGGTCAGTCCGGTGGCGGAATGGTAAGCGTGGTCATGAATGGCCAGCATGCTGTCAAACGTGTCAGCATTGATCCTGGTCTGGTGGACGATCTTGAGATGCTGGAAGACCTCGTTGCTGCCGCTATCAATGATTCAGTCAACCGGGTCAAAGAGGCTTCGGAGCAGCACATGTCAGGTTTGACCCAGGGAATGAAATTGCCACCCGGGTTTAAATTACCTTTTTAGGTAGTTCATCAACCTCCCGTATTAACCATGACATCTGAGCCGCTTTTAACTCAATTAATCGACTCTCTGCGCTGTTTGCCGGGGGTAGGGCCCAAAACTGCCCAGCGAATGGCATTACACCTGCTCGAGCGTAACCGCGAAGGTGGTTTGCGTCTATCCACGGTACTGGAAGAGGCCATGCAGAAAATTGGCCGTTGTAAACTGTGCCGTGATCTCACCGAGTTGGAGACCTGTGCAATTTGTGCCAGTCCAAGACGTGATCAGTCACTGTTATGTGTTGTGGAGTCGCCGGTTGATGTTTTGGCAATAGAGCAGGCAACCGCTTATAAAGGACTTTACTTTGTCCTGCTTGGACGTTTGTCTCCGCTTGATGGCATCGGTCCGGCTGAACTGGGGCTGGATCAACTGGCTGAACGTCTTGAGAACAATGCGCCGGAAGAGATGATCGTCGCTACCAACCCTACGGTGGAAGGTGAAGCGACCTCGTATTATCTGCAAAGAATGGCCAGAACGCACAATATACGTGTTACCCGCATCGCCCATGGCGTACCCCTGGGTGGCGAACTTGAATATACAGATCAGTCAACACTTGCACATGCTTTTGGCAGTCGCCTGCAAATAGATTGAAGCTGCCCGGGTAATAGAGTCGCCCGGGCGGCTTAGTGCCTTCTGTGGTTTACTTGCTGGCGGCGAGTTTGCTGTTGTCCAGCTGGATATATTCGCGGTTGATGTCTACCGTGCGAATACCGATGCCCTTGACGTTGACCAGTTCATCAATATGTTTGAACTCTCCATGCTCGCCCCTGTAACTGACAATGGCTTCTGCTTTGCTCTGACCGACACCTTTTAATGATTCGGCAATTTCCTCGGCATTTGCAGTGTTTACATTGACCGGTTGCGCAGCCCAGGCCCAGACGGAAAACAAGCCCATTGCCAGTAGAGTGGCCAGTGACTTTATCGTTATCGATTTCATATGTACTCCTTAGTTGTATGTGAAGACCAAAACTAGATTTTGGTTGACCCGCCGCTGCGGGACATTTACAGACTACGGCCCGCGGGAATAAACAATAAGTGGTTAAACGCCGCTTGTTCTGTAGGAAATCACTACTGTTGAAAAAGTCTTTTTGGTGACTCTCATGATTTGAGAATCGTCTTTGCTTTAATGGCACTCAACAACTAAGGAGCAGGCATCATGGATAAAGATTTTCAGTTGGTAGGCAAGACGATCACCGGTGTTGTTGCAACAGCTGGCAAGGACAATGATCCCCGTAGAATCTGGATGTTACAGTTCTCAGATGGTACTCACGTGGAGTTTGTTTCACCGTCGGCCAGGCGCCGGCTCAACAAGGTAACCGGAGGTCATCAGCGGACGATACATGCTTACGAACGGTCAGAAAATAAGAGGGCCAGTGTGGCGTAATCAGTTATCCACAAATTCTGTGGATAACTCTGTTAGTAAACTTGCCCTGCGGTAGCCAGCATAGGCCGGGCTCAGAATTGATCAAAAATTGATCATATTTGTATAAGCCTATATGAAACAACAACATATGCATATAGGCCCGATGCTGGCGAGTTGAAATTAAGTGTCATATAAGTGTCATACTAACAATCAGAGACTTGTGCATAAATAATTCGAATTGAATCGAGAAAGTCTTGATAAGTTGTTGATTTAGGGTTTTTGCCTATAGCTTAATCAGCACTGCAGATGTCATTGCCCCAGGACTCGAGTTGATCCAGTATGTTCATTGCCTGCGAGTCTTCGGCGTGTGATTGCCTGGCCGCCATAATTTCCAGCCTGAAAGTTTCAGGGTTGAGTTGCCGGTTATCTGCGGGCCGGTTCAGTCTTTCTATTCTCTGGCTTTGCCACAGACGGCTTTCATCCTGGCTGAGCGTGTCCGGATAGTTGCGAGCCCTGTAACGAAAAAGCATTTCTTTTAACCTTGAATCCTTGAATGGCCAGGATAGTTGGGCCAGTTTGTCGGGTGCTATGGTGTGGATTTTGTTCATGAGGTGGCGGTCTTGATTTGAGAAGAATCCCCCTGAATAAATCATGTGATCAGGATCTGTGTCCACTCCAGGCGGGTAGGGTTTAAAGACATCCATAACTTTGTTACGAATCTGCGGCAGTGCCTGGATGAGTTTTTCAGCGTTTTTAAAACAACGTTGGGGTTCAAGGCCGATACGCTTGCAATCTGCATTTTTCAGGACCGCTGCCGGTGCGAGCATCGGTACATGGTTACTGTGAATGGTTTTTAACGGTATGCGCTCGACACCTTCAGGCAGGTCGCTTGCCGGGGTAAACAGGCGATCAGAAATCTCTTCCGGTGTCAGTTCCAGTAAAGGCCCCGGATCGGTCATCAGGTCAAAAACGATGACTGATTTTTTTCTGTCCGGGTAGATTGAAAGAGGCAGTACCAGTGTCGTGCAACCCCGTGTGGCCGGTATGCGCGAAGTTGTGTGTAATAGTGGTTCAGGATTTGCCGGGCTCAATAACTGCATTGCGAAATGCTGGTCACGCATCTTTAGAGCCCAGTCAAATAAACGCGGCTGCCGCTTACGAATCAACTGTGCGAGTCCGATTGTTGCCATAACATCTGACAAGGCCTCGTGCGCACCCAGGTGTTCGATTTGGTTGATCGCGCTTAAATGTTCAAGCTTGAAACTTGGTTTGCCCGGTTCATGTTCCGGCCATTCCACTCCCTGGGGACGAAGTGCATAACACATCCTCACCAGGTCGATCAGATCCCAGCGCGAGTTATTATTTTTGTATTCGCGCTCGTAGGGGTCGTAAAAGTTTCGGTAAAACAGGTTACGGCTAAATTCGTCGTCAAAGCGGATGCTGTTGTAGCCTGCTGTGCAGGTACCGGGTTCCATCATTTCTGTGTGAATTTTTGCAGCAAACTCAGCCTCGACAAGCCCTTTTTCCAGTGCTTCCTGTGGCGTAATGCCGGTAATCAGGCTGGCAATTGGGTGTGGCAAAACATCCCGGGCCGGTTGGCAATACCAGTTGATAGGTTCACCCACGGGCTCAAGCGATACATTGGTTCGAATGGCGGCAAACTGTGAGGGCCGGTCCAGCAGTGGATAGGCGCCGAAAGTTTCGTAGTCATGCCAAAGAAAAGTCTGTTCAGGATTCATGACGGTTCATTCTGCCTGGTTTGAATTGATACTCTGGTATTGTGTCACAACCGGGGCATTGTGTTTACAGGCTTGTAACCCAATCTGAAATCTTCACACAGCGCAATCTCACCATGTGGGATACACTGATAAATTAATCGCTCAAAACAGAATGGTTAGGAAGATGCCATACACAAAAAACACGATAGAAGAGCTGCTTCAATTAATGGAACTGGAGCAACTGGAAGTTAATCTTTTCCGTGGTGCAAGCCGGGATATTGGCACTTCACGGGTGTTTGGCGGCCAGGTGTTGGCACAGTCAATCATTGCGGCCGGTCGCACTGTAGATGAGGGTTCAATTCATTCTCTGCACTCCTATTTTTTGCGTGCCGGTGATGCTAAAGCACCCATTGTGTATAACGTTGAACGAACTCGCGACGGCCGTAGCTTTAAATCACGGCGAGTGGTAGCCATCCAGCATGGTCGTCCCATCTTTACGCTGGCAGCATCATTCCAGTTGGAGCAGGAAGGCCTGACACACCAGTTCGATATGCCGGATGTGCCAATGCCCGAGGATCTGACATCAGAAAGTGATATTCCGGAAGATCGTCTTGAGAGCGTTCCTCCGCTATTGCGCAGATGGTTTACACGTACTGGTCCGTTTGATTTTCGCCCGGTACAGAAAAGAGATGTCTTTAACCCGCAACCACAGGCTCCGCGTTCGGATGTCTGGTTTCGGCTGGGTGAAAAAATTGATGTGTCAGATGTGATGCACCGGGCCTTGATGGCTTACGCCTCTGACTTTCACCTGGTAGGTACCGCCACGTTGCCGCATGGTATTTCATTCATTCAGGATGATCTGCTGATGGCCAGTCTCGACCATGGTATGTGGTTTCACCGGCCTGCGCGTGTGGATGAATGGATGTTATATTCCTGCGACAGCCCAAGTAGTAGCGGGGGCAGGGGGCTGGCGAGAGGCTTGATTTATGACCGTAGCGGCAGACTGATCGCCAGTACAATTCAGGAAGGTATGATGAGGGTAGGTAAACGACGTAATGATGGGATTAAATCATGAGTAGTCAAATTGAAATCGCCACTTTCGGCGCCGGTTGTTTCTGGAGCGTAGAAGCGCGTTATCGCGCGACTGAGGGTGTGCTTGATGCCACATCAGGCTACATGGGTGGACCGCCTGATCCAAACTACAGGCAGGTCTGCACTGGTACCACCGGGCATGCGGAAGTCGTTCAGGTCAAATTTGACCCTCAAAAAGTCAATTTTGAAACCCTGCTGGCAATGTTTTTTGATATGCACAACCCGACAACACTCAACCGTCAGGGTCCTGACATTGGCAGCCAGTATCGCTCAGTGGTTTTCTTCCACTCGGCCGAACAGGAAGAAATCGCGTTGCAGACAATCGCAGCTCTGGATCAATCTGGTCGCTGGCCACAACCAGTGGTAACACAGGTGCAGGAAGCGATGCCGTTCTGGCCCGCTGAAGAATACCACCAGCGTTACCTGGAAAAACACGGCCTGGGTTTTTGTTCGATTTAATTGTGCTCCGGTTACTGCACTTTTGTAATCGAATTGAAGTCCATACCCAGACTCTTAAGTGCTTCTAAAAGCACAACCGCATAGTAAGAAAAATTCCTATTAAGCATCTGAGAAATAATGAATTACAGAGTAATGGCAATATTTTTGATCTATGTCATTGCGTAGGCAATTTTAGAGGTTCAATTTGGGCAGATAATCAAAACGTGCAAATAACAACCGGAGGTTGTAACCATGAAAGCTATCACAGTTTTTTCGTGCATGATTCTTTGCCTGTTAATTTCACAGAACGCCTTCACTGCAACTGTAGTGCCACCGGCCGTCGAGATGCCGGGCACGCAGCCATCGGAAATAGGGAACCTGGAGTCACCTGACAAGTGTGATAACTGTCACGGTGGCTACAATAGCTCCGTAGAGCCAGCGCATAACTGGCGCGGCAGTATGATGTCCCACGCGGGTCGAGACCCGCTTTTCTGGGCAACGGTGGCAATCGCGGAACAGGATTTTGATGGCGTCGGCGATATGTGTATCCGTTGTCATAGCACAGCTGGCTGGCTGGCCGGCAGGTCAACACCTACCGATGGTTCCGGCCTGGCCGCCGGTGACTCCGATGGTGTCGAATGTGATTACTGTCACAAACTGACCAATCCGGATGACTCCCAACATCACGGGCAGATCACTCCACCATTCGAAGCTAACGATGACAATGGTGGATACTACGGGTCAGGAATGTCCTCCATGTGGGGCGGCAGTGACAAACTCGGACCCTATGATGATGCCGAGGCCCGTCACCAGTTTATGCAATCGACTTTCCACCGAGACCGCGATTTCTGTGGCACCTGTCATGATGTATCCAATCCAGTGACCGGTGATATTGCGCATAACCACGGACAGGCGTTGGTCCCCAGTCCGGTTGTTGCGAGCGGTGCGCTTGATTCACCTCTGGAGGCCAAAGCCGCTTTCAACAATCCGCCTTATGCTTATGGAGTCGTTGAGCGCACGTTCAGTGAATACAAGTCCGGACAAATCTCAAACACCCTTGTCGATGATTTCCCCAACATTGTTGATTTGCCCCGCGGTGGAGTATTAGAGGCTGTTTACCTTGCGGCCACCAAGGGCGAAACGATTAGTGCCAATTATCAAAACCCGGATGCTCCACGGTATTTCAGTTGTCAGACCTGCCATATGCGCCCGGTCACCGGAGAAGGAGCCAACAAGAACGGTGTTCCGGTACGCACCGACCTGCCATTACATGATATGACCGGTGGCAACTACTGGATGCCTTCAGTTATCGAGTACCTTGATGGTCTCGGCAAGTTGCGTTTAGGCGGTGGTATGTCGTCTGACCTGATAGCAGCCATGAAGGATGGCGGGTTGCGGGCACAGGAACAACTGCAGTTGGCCGCCACTCTTGAAGTCGAAGCGGACGGCAGCAAGGTGAAGGTCATCAATCACACCGGTCACAAACTGATCACCGGGTATCCGGAAGGCCGGCGTATGTGGCTGAATATCAAATGGTATGACACAAACGACGTACTGCTGCGTGAAGACGGTGAATACGGACCACTCAATGGTGTGATCGCAAATGGTATCACTGTCAAAAGTATCCTGGATCTCAGTGGTACCAACACACGGATATGGGAAGCCCATATGGGCATGACCCAAGAATGGGCACAGCAATTGATGAGTCTTAACTACTCCGGTGATATGCCCTTGCGTTTCGATCGGGAAACCGGTGAAACGGTGGTTAAACTCAGTGATCTTGCAACCGGGGAAGTCAGCAACGAGGAGACATTCCACTTCGTATTGAACAATGTTGTCACCAAGGACAACCGTATACCGCCCTATGGAATGAGTTATGACACTGCGAAGCAACGCAATGCCTTGCCTGTACCTGCCGAGCAATATGGTGGCGAGTTGTTGAATGGCAATCTCGAGGGAAGCATTTACAAACACTACGACGAGATTGATTTAAACATACCAGCCGGTGCAACAAGTGCGGAATTCAATTTGATGTACCAGCCCACCAGCTGGGAGTACATACAATTTCTGTCACTGGCCAACGAAGGCAATAATGCGTTTCTTGGTGAGGAAGGTAATATCATGCTGGATGCATGGCTCAATACCGGCATGGCGGATCCATTCGTGATGACTTCAGTTACCTGGGGCGAGAGGGACTCATCGTGTGACGCAGTTGCGCCTGTGTTAACCGGAGCCACTGCTGACGACAAGAAGGTCACACTGAACTGGTCAGCGTTGGCCGATGACTCGGTGACTGGCTATAGCATATATTATGACCAGGCCGGCAAAGCGCAATGGGTTGCGGATTCAACCTGTACCTCAGGACAATGCACCTTCACCGATCTCAACCTGACCAACGATCAGACCTATTGCTATAAACTAACCTCACATGAGGAAGGCTGCGAGTCGGCTTTCAGTAATATCATGTGTGCCATCCCGCAAGCGCCTGGGCAGCAGGAAACGGCTGCTGTTGTGACGTTGCAGACCGGTAAATGGGTTAGAGAAGGTAAAGGCAAAAATGCTACTGAAACATTTGTGCTTACAACCGAATTCGTGCAAGGCGATACCATTGTGTTCCAGGCACAGGTCATAGATGAAACCGGATCACCTGTTTCAGGTGCCAGTTACGATCTTCAGCTTACCGGTCCGGAGTCCACGACCCTTACCAGCAATGCAAGTAACAATGCGGGTACGGGCGAGGCTAACTGGGGTACAGCGGAGCCCAATAAAAAGGGTGTCGGCGGAACCGCAATTGGTTACTACCAGGCGACCGTCAGCGGATTGTCTGCAAGTGGGTATGGTTGGGACGGACAGACTATTCAGGTTAGTTTCAGTATTGCCACACCATAACGGTTTGCAGAGTTGTGCAATAGCAGTCGATTTTTAGCAGTAGCATCGACAGCAAAACTCAAATTGACCCGGTCAGGTTGACCGGGTCTTTCAGTGTGGCCCTGGCTGACTGCCTGAGCAGTGGTTAGCGCAGCGTAGAGATCCTGCTTGAGCGAGCCATTTTTCAAGACTTTTTCGGTGTTTATCCTGTTTATGCCATAATCAGTCTAAATGAACTCACGGAACGAGAAGAAAAACATGTTTAGCAGGGCAGGAAAACTAGCCGGTTTGCTGATATTTTCAGGTTTATGCGCGGTGTCTTCTGTTTCTGCTGAAATGTACAAATTTACCGACAAAGACGGTATTGTTCATTACACCAATGTCCGGCCCAGCGGCCAGAAAAACGTCAAGACATTTTCATTCCCCTGTTACGCATCCGACCCCACTTGCAACCAGCTAGACTGGGAAAAAATACCGCTGAACCGGCGGGCCTTCAGTGAGGCGATACAATCGGCTGCCGCGGTCTTTGCCGTTGATGATGCACTGATTCGCGCAATCATCCATGCGGAGTCCGCCTACCAGCCGGAAGCACTTTCGCCTAAAGGCGCACAGGGGTTGATGCAGTTAATGCCGACAACCCAGGCCGAATTAGAGGTTGTCGATGTGTTTGATCCGGCCAGTAATATCGAAGGCGGTACCCTTTACCTTTCCCGTCTGTTGAAGCAATTTGATCAGAACGTCGAACTGGCTGCGGCCGCTTACAACGCCGGTCCGGGAGCGGTACTGGAATATGGTGGAGTTCCGCCTTATAAGGAAACCCGTGAATATGTCCGCCGCATCAAAATCTTGTACCGGCGCTATCGTTCAAATGAAAGTTAAGACCCCCTAAGCAGGAAATCAGTAACGAAACCCTGCCTGTTTGACTACCTCCAACTCATTCAACGCCGCGATCAATTCCTCGCAGGGTTTAACCGTCCACTCATGTCCGAGCTCAAGCGTGACACGTGCCCGCTGATTGCGGTAATGAAGGTAAACAGGGGATGAGCCCCCTTTATAAGGGCTAAAGGTGGACGCCAGTAACTTGCATAGATTTTCGTCAGGACCGGATACGGCGATATTGACGGCTTTTGAAAACCGGGCCTTGGCATCTGCAAGCGACATGATGTGCTCGGCAGTGATTTTATAGCCACCGGAAAACTTATCGGCTTCCACCCGGCCCTCAATTAACACGATAGAATCTTTTACCATCAAGTCGGCATAGGTGGCATAGATTTCGTTTGATAAAAATGCATCAATCCGGTCAGTGTGGTCTTCAACAGCAATGAAGTGCCCGCGTGCCATGCGGCGATTCAGCGCGGTCACCAGTACCGCCAGGCTCATGCTGACACCACGCCGGTGCGTGTTTTCGGTTGGCACCCGTGTGTGCACGTCCCCCAACACACAGGTGGTAAAGTGCTTGATGTCCCTGAGGTGCACTTTTACCGGGTGACCGGTCAGGTACAAGCCCAGCGATTCCTTTTCTGCCTCCAGTTTTTGCAGTTCGTGCCAGGCTTTGACATCAGATGGTTCTCCCGTATTGCTGATGCTGGTTGGCTGCAAGCTGCCAAACATGTCTGTCTGGCCGGCAGCCTGGTCTCGTTGTGTTTGCTCGGCAGCATGCATGCAACGCGGCAGGTCGTGCAAAAGCCTGGCCCTGTTATGGTCGGGGTCAAGAACATCCACCGCGCCGGAGCGAACCAGGGTTTCCATGGCGCGTTTATTGGCTTTTCTCAGATCCATCCTTTTGCAGAAATCATCCAGACCGGTATATGGTCCGTTTGCGACACGCTCCTCTTCGATGGATTCAATGGCAGCTTTGCCAATACCCTTGATCGCGCCCAGACCGTAGCTGATGGAGTGCTGGTCCTTCATTTTAAAAGCATAGGTTGAATGATTGATGTCCGGTGGCAGGATGTTTAAACCCATCGTCCGGCATTCCCTGATCAAAAATGCGATTTTATCGGTTGTATCCATGTCCGCAGACAATACCGCAGCCATAAAAGCTGCCGGGTAATGTGCTTTTAGCCAGGCCGTCTGGTAAGCGATCAGTGCATAAGCGGCAGAGTGGGACTTGTTGAAGCCGTAACCGGCAAAGGTTTCCATCTGGTCAAAAATATAATTGGCAAGTTCGTCGGTGACGCCGCGCTTGGAAGCACCGTCAACAAACACTAGACGTTGCTTGGCCATCTCGGATGCCTTTTTCTTGCCCATTGCGCGTCGCAGGATATCCGCATCACCAAGCGAGTAGCCGGCAAGTACCTGGGCGATCTGCATGACCTGTTCTTGATAAAGGATGACGCCATAAGTGGGTTTCAGAATGACTTCGAGATCATCATGTGGATAACTGACAATCGAACGACCGTGCTTACGTTC
>JAOUCZ010000319.1 GCA_029859505.1 Lysobacterales bacterium
TCATATCTCGGGAATTTCAGTAGTGTGGACTACTGCTAACGGCCAAAACCGGACATATGGCGTCTGATTTGAACGGTGACATTAGGAGTCCGATGGAAGGTCACAGACCCAGGGTCAGCCTGACTAGTTTTCATGGTGTGTTTGCGCCTGAAGCGTGTCTTCAACAAGAGTAGGCGCGTTTAGGTGATATCGACATAGAAACTTGTTACAAGTGTGGGGGGGGGACGTTTCAAGCCCTCACTGGTAGATAGAGAGAACTATTGCCTATTTTCGCATTAGCCAAACTCCTACATCTATCGCACCGCATCAGGTGCCAAAATACGCGAGCGTTCGGCCACATCCCGTACAAATTTAAGAATTTGCCTGGACGAATAGCGGCGTGCAGGTTCCAGTTGTCCCTCATTGGTCGTGCCGATGACCCGACCGTCGGTATTAAAGATAATGGCGACCGGGATGCCCTTTTTGAGACTTACTCCCAGTTTAGTTGCCACTTCGGTGTTCTTGTTGAATTTGCCGATATCTACGTTGACAAAAAGATAACTGTCCCGCGTGTAATTCTGCACTTCCTTGCTTTTTAGGGCTCGATGTAGGTTACGGCAATCCATGCACCAGTTGGCACCAAAGGTCACCATCAAAAACCTTTCTTCTTCACGCGCACGCTCACGTGCTTGTTCAACCGCCTGGCTGGCATCAGCATTTTCGTCATAGGGTAAATTGTGGTCAGAGGGTGTTGAGGCCAAAGGGCTCGCAGTCCGGAACAAATCTTCAGAGAGTTGCCGGTTTTCTTCCTGTAACGTTGTCACCAGGTCATTTCGCTCCTCCATGGCCTGGCGTGGTGTTATGACCAGATCGTTAAGCCAAAGCATCGAGTGGTACAGCAAAGCTCCCCCAGCCAGCCCGGTAGCGAAGTGAATCAACTTGTTCTGGTTAGTCTTTTTAGCCATATTCGGGTTGAATCATTATGCTTAAATATCAATAGTATAAAAGCATGCGCGTTGCATAAAGGGTAAGTTTGTGCTACACCTTACGAACAATACTTCATATTCGCAAGTTTGCCACAGGGATCTTTCATGAGACGACGCATTATACTTTTCACCTTGCTAATCAGCACCGTAATTTCACTGAATGTGCTTGCATGCGGCGATAGTCTCTATCGTGTCGGCAAGGGGATGTCTTACCGGGTTTATACGGCTCCGTTGCCGGGCAGCGTGCTTGTTTATGGTCAATCTGAAGGCGCAAGGCAATTGGCAGAGGAACTGGCAAAATCCGGTCATGGCGTCCATCTCGTCGAAAATGAAGAGGAACTCACAACCGAGTTGGTCAAGGGTGGCTACGATGTCGTGATTGCACCTTACAGCGAACACGAGACCATCGAATCCTCAACAGATCAGGCAGATTCCTCCAAGGTTTCTTACATTCCGGTGACCATGTCTGAAGGTGAAGAGCGCCTTGCAAAGCAGTCCTATAGTCGCGTAATGGCCGCTGACAAGGACGAGATCAAGCACTACCTCAAGGCAATTCACAAGACGCTCAAAAGCAAGACGTAGGCACTCAAACCCAAACCCAAACCAATAATTATAAGAATGAAACAGATTATGGCGGGACTTGTATTAAGTCGGAAGCTCCTGGCAGGGGCGTTGATTGGATCAATAATGTTGGTCTGCACAGATGCCTGGGCGGAAACAAGTCAGAAAAAAGGTGATGCGAGCCTGAGGGTTGAATACCAGTACATCCGTACAGGTGAATATGACAGTTCCGTTGGCAAAATTGACATTGGCAACACCGATTCTCATGCCATCGTGCTTTCAGGTGATTATGCGTTCAACGACCGCTGGAAGGTTTTTGCGAGCCTGCCTTATATTCAAAAGCGACACAAGGGCGCCCTTCCACACGATCCCACTGTTGACTTCGTAAACTACACACCACCGGATATGAGGGTCACTGATGATGGTTCCTATCATGGTGGCTTTCAGGATCTTTTTTTTGGTCTCCAGTATCTTGCCCTGGATGGTCCGTTAGAGCTGGCACCTTTTATTTCCTATGGATTACCGGCCAGTAATTATCCCTTCTACGCTCACGCAGCCATCGGTCGCAATATCTGGCATTTGCCCGTTGGGGTTTCGCTCAGTTACACGCCGTACTTTTCTGACTGGTATCTCAAAAGTGACATCGCTTATGTTTTTACCGAAAAGTCTCTTGGTGTGAATGTCAGTCACTGGTTGATTTATGCATCCGCCAGTTATTTTTTTACACCGAGATTCGCACCAAAGGCATTTGTATCGATCAAACATGTCAACGGTGGCCTAAGCTTCCCCGACGATTTCCCGCCTGAGTCGTTTGATAGTGAACACTGGTACTACCACGATCGTACGATCAAGCACAATTTTGTTAATGCCGGGGTTGGTTTTGACTGGATTCTGAATGAAAAATACCAGCTGTCAGGTACCCTTTTCACCATGGTCAAACCCGAACAGGTAAATACCATCGAATACGCTTTTACCCTGGGTTTGACCCGTTACTTTGGCGGTAGCCAGTGATCAGGGTTCGAACTGAAACTGTGCCAGGGTAGCTGGTAGCTTTTTGCGTAAATCGGCTCGGCGTTGATCCATTTGACGAAGTGTTTCCTGGTAAACCGGATTGTCTTTGAATCGCTGAAAACAGGTTGAATCCCTGATAACCGGGTCCCAGGCGGGACGCGGGCTTTCGCGGATGGCTTCAAGATGCTGCAGCGCCTGTTCATCACGGCCAAGAATTACCAGGCTGCAGGCACGATAGGTATTCACCCACCAGTCGGTAGAGTTGGTGTGACCCCTTTTTTCCGCCCATTCGGACAATTCAATTGCCGTGGCCGTCTCACCGACCGCATTGAGGGCGTTGACCAAGGTCATAAAACCTTCAAAATCGGCACCTACCCGCCAGCCCTTAAGCACCGAATCTGGTAGTCCGGTGGTGCTGAGAACATAAATTGCTGACTCAAATTGCCCAGTGGCGTTATATGCAAAAGCCAGCAGGTAACGCAATACCATATCTTCGGGTTCTTCAATCATCAAGAATTCGGCAGTGTCGATCAGTTCTTCATAGCGGCGCATTTTGAATAGCAGTCCGACACCCGGTTCAGGTTCAAATTTCAACGCTGTTTCGAAGTCTCCTATCTCTGCATAGAGTTCAGCCAGTTGCAGTGCATGAAGAGGATTGTCAGGCTCCAGATTTCTTGCTTTCAGGTTCCAGGCTATTGCCAAGTCGGTGTCACCTGTAAGTTCATACAACCAGCCGATAAGCCTATATGCCGCTGTGTCGTCAAACAGCTCCTTAACGCGCTGGATGACCTTGTAAGTCTCTTCAGTTCTGCCTTCCTTGCCAAAGTACTCTCCCAGTGCACCGTACCTTGACAGCGAAAGCGGGTCGAGTTCCAGGGCGCGCTGATAGAGTTGCGCAACCCCGTCGTTGTTAATCTCAAACCACCACCAAAAGGCGTAATTGGACAGTGCATCAGCATTGTTGGGGTTAAGTTCCACGGCGCGCTCAAAGGCGGTGCCGGCCTCGGGTAAACCGCGCGCCCAGTAAAACAGTCCCAGCGTATCCTGTACCTCGGATAGCTCAGGATCAAGCGACAAGGCCCTGAATATGGGTGCTTCTGCCCCTTCCATGTCACCCAGGTATAGCAAGGCAGCAGCGAGACGGCTGTGGGCAAGTGCCGAATCCGGATCAGCCTCGGTGGCCTCACGATAAAGACGGATGGCCTCGATAAGTTTATCGACATCAACTTCCGGTTGTGCGCGAACCTGTTGTTCGTAATACCGGGCCAGCAGCAAGAGTTCGTTAGCCGTGGCATCTCTCGTTGCAGGTGTTACGGCAAGCTCTGTGATGTCAGGCAGAACATGCATTGAGATTTGCTC
>JAOUCZ010000082.1 GCA_029859505.1 Lysobacterales bacterium
ATATTCGCTGAGAATCTCGGCCCTTACCGTGCCGCTGCCACGCCGGGCAGTGGACTGTATTTCCTTGATCCCTTCTACATCCTGAATCGCTTCCTCGATCTTGATCAGGATGCCCTCTTCCACATCCTCGGGGCTTGCACCGAGAAACGGCATCGAAACCGTGACGAAATCAGTTTCAATCTTTGGCGTTGACTCCTTTTTTATGTTGATCGCGGTATAAAGACCGCCGACCAGCAGGATCATCATGAGCAAATTGGCGGCAACTGAATTCCGTGCGAACCATTCGATTGTGGCCGAGTAAAGGTTCATCGAGGTCATGGATCATCACCACCATCGGTATCGGTATCGGCTTCTGCCGGCATGTCGGCGGATGCCTCACCGCGAAGCACCAGGCGGGTACCGGGTATTGGTGCATCCAGCGTCGTGGTAACGACCAATTCCCCGTTGCTGACCCCATTGGTTATATAGACCTGGCGGGCCTCTGCACGCGCCACCGAGACTGCGCGCACTTCGAGTTCGCGTTCCGAGTTGGCCACCAGCACGGTATTGTCATTGCGCAGAACATATCGCGGCAGAACAATGACATTGTCCACGTAACGGCCACTAATCGCTGCACGAACAAACGTACCCATGCGCAATTCGTCCTGTGGGCTTTGCCCCAGAAACCCATAGGGATCTACCACGCTGGCCACCACGTACAGTACCCTGCTGCTTTCATCCAGCACTCCCTCGGTACGTATCAACCGTGCTTCCCAGGTTTGTGTTACACCACCAATTTCTGCCGTCAGGCTAACCTCGGGGTAGTCTTCAACTTCTGTGGCTGTTGACGCCGGCAGGTTCAGGAAAGCCAGATCGTCTGCCGCGAGCGGCAGGCGAATTTCGGCAGTATCTACTGCAAAGCTGACACCCAACTGCGTGCCTGGCGTTACGTACTGCCCGATATCCACTTTTCTTTCGCGCAACAGGCCATCGTAAGGAACAGAGATTCTGGTTCGTTGTAAGTCACGTCGGGCTTTATCAATGTCTGCTTCGGCCGCCTGGACATTGGCCATGGCATCAGCCAATTGCGGCTTTCGCATCACCAGGTCAGGTGGATCGCCGGCCCGGCCCAGATTGCGCCAGTCTTTAAGCGCCTGCTCGGATCTTGATTTTTCTTCAGCCAGCTTAGCCTTGCGCGAAGCGAATGCTGCCTCAGCACGCTTCAGTGCGGTCCGGTAATCGCTGGGATCAATCTCCAGCAACACTTCTCCGGCGCGAAAAAAGCCGCCGGCCACAAAACTATTCGATACCGATACTATGATGCCGGATACCTGTGCCACGAGCTTGGTCTGGGTCCGTGGCCGAACCGAACCCTGCGACTGAACAATGAAGTTAAGCGAACGTGCTTGGGCCTCAATAGTTTCAACCAGAACGGCCGTTTGCCCGCTGTCCTGGCGTTCAGGTCGCTTGCTCCTGGCCATGGTGGCCATTCCAATGACCACGACGATGGCGAGAACAATCAGGCCTAAGGGCATAAAGTAGCGCAGGGTTTTTTTTGCAAAACTCATTTTTCTTCTCTGTTGTTTCCGGGGCAACGCAGATCGAACACCTTAAACACCCCAAATTCGCTCCAAGCACTACCTATACAAAAATTGAATAGCGGGTATCTCTGTTTGATCTGTTGATTTGTTCTTCGCATGCACATCTAGTGTTTACAGGCTTAGCCTCACATATGCATCAACATTATTTAAAGGCTTATCACCATGAAGATCATCAACACTCCAACCCCTTTGAAGAGTTGATGTCGTTTATTTCAGACCGGGGAACTAAGCTCATAGCATTATTATACACATACTATACACCTAGAAAAACCAAAAGCATCCGAAACCACAAACCAACACCTCACAGAAGCACTCCTTGGAAATTGATAAGGGCTCCCGTCATATTTTAGTGGCGATAGAAATCGGTGTCCTGACTTTTGCTAACTACCCTTACGCCTATGTGTGAGACTCTGTATGTTGACGTCATGACCTAAATCTTACCTTTCAGAATCAGGCACTAACGCGCACCTCATATGAAGTGAATTTGCGAATATTAATAACTCCAGTATCAAACATGAGGTATTGGCCTTTTATACCCATCAACGTACCATCCACTATTGGATTCTTATCAAAGTTATGCGATTTAATTTTTTCCTGGAACTCCAGGACGGGATATCTGATACTCGTGACCTCAATGTTTTGATCTACGATCTCATCGGCCGGGAAAATGTCAACACAATGACTTATATCAGCGTGAAACATGGCTTTAAGCTCAGCTGCTTTGGCCAGTAAATTCATATCCGGCTGATTCTCCATCAGCATGGTTCGCCAATTGGTTTTATCCGCTATCAAACCTTTGAACGCCGTTTCAACATAGCCTGATTGACGACGGCTATTTACCTTAAACATGATGCTGGCCTGTGCAGCCCCCTGATCAACCCACCTCGCGGGGATTTGGGTATGACGGGTAATTCCAACTTTTAACCCGGATGTATTGGAGAGATAAACAAAGTGAGGAACAAAACAATTCTGCTCACCCCGCTCAGGCTCACGGTAGGTGCCTTCATGAAAATGGCAGGTCTCGGGTTTCAGAATACACATATCGCATTGCGCCAGGCGCCTCATGCACGGGAAACAAAACCCTTGTGAGAAGCTTTTACTGGCTTTCCTACCGCAGTTTTTGCAAGTTATATTACCCAGGAATTCGAGCTTCAGGTAATTTCCTATATACGGCTTTAGCAACAGTTCGTGTTGGCCTGCAGGTAGAAAATAATTGACTTCATCAGGGTGATTTTCATTACACAGTTCAACGCGCATTTTTCTTAGTGGTCCGGATAGCATTTCTTCACCTGATGTTTATTGAAGTGCAGTAAATCAGTACGGATGATGCAGCCTGGAGTCATCCAGACTATTGCGATCCGCTCTTATTGTTTTGCAGGGATTGAACCATTTCCTGGTATTCGGGAATATTCGCGAAATAGTGCTGGTACAGTGGGTCGAGCGCGAGTTGCCATTTGGTAATTCCAAAGTAGGGATTGGCTCGTTCGTACGTCATCGCCCACTTCCAAAGCGTCTCAACATCACCGCACTCGGCCATGGCAAGAGCAAGCGACTGATCTCTTTCCTACTGGCTCTCTGATGAGTTGGATGCCATTGACCGGGTCATTGCGGAATAGCGATCAAATGCTGCCGAATCATTTGCCAGACATGCCAGGTAAGCAAAGCCGGCATCATCAGCTTCAGTCTTGTTACCGCCAAGCGAAGCACACTGCTCACTGTACTTTGGGAATAAAACCATAGTGAAGTGCAAGGCCACAAATGAATACTTTTTGTATTTGTTTGGACCATATAAAAGAATTTGACGAGTACCTGAAGTGCGGCAGACTTGAACATGGTTTTCTACGAGTCCGCTGTATTTCAGGCGTGCCGATAACGACACGGGCTAATCACCGGCATCAAGGCACCACATTTTCCAGTATTTTAGTGATATATTAATTATGAATGCGTCAGTTGCTTATGCTGGTACTTATTTGACCGGTGTTTTTTGGCTGATGACACTTGATGAATATATTTACAGGAAACCGCAATATGCAATTGAAAATCAAACTACTGACCTGTGTCACGATAATTGGTGCCGCACTTGTATCAACGCCTGTTACCGCTGACCAGAATGTAAGCTGCAAAAGCAGAAAACATGAATACAAAATGTGTCGGGTTGATACTCATGGTTACGTCAGGTTAGCGAAGGAGCACTCCAGGTCCAAATGTGTACAGGGCAGAACCTGGGATTATGATCGAAGGGGGATTTGGGTAGATGGTAATTGCTGGGCTGACTTCGTCGTCGAGACACGCCACCACACCGATGGGCACAAGGATCATAACGGCAAAAATGCAGTCGCGGCAGGTGCGGCAATAGCACTGCTTGCAGCAGTGGCTATTTCTGCTTCCAAAAACAAACATGAGGATCGCTATCACGATGAAGATTACGGTCACAGCGGTCATTCTTCCTACCTTCCAAGGTGGATGGTGGGTGAATTCAAGGGCTACAATATGCAATATGGCGCTGACGTAAATTTGGTCATATCTGAAGAGGGTCGGGTTAAGGCAAATGTTCAGGGCACCAAGCTGCACGGATATGTCAACGACGGACGTTTGTATATTGGCGATGCTGAGTTTTACATCGAGAGGGCCGGTGAAGGTTTCAATACTGTACAGAATGGCGATCGTTCAAACAAAGTGCATTATTCAAGACGTTGATGAAACCTGCGGCTTAATTTTCACATATATTGTCAGCTAAGTAAGACCCAAAGGCCGCGTTCGCGCGGCCTTTTAATTAGGGCTTGAAATGGCCACAAAACTGTCCCCGATATCACAAATGCTTGATCGGTATCATCGCCGCTGTTCTTGTTTGCTTGCTATTGCGAATGTCATGATTTGCCTCTCTTAAAGACGGAGCGTTTTACAATAATTGTGTGAGAACTGTTTGTTGGCAACTGAAATGCGGTGACGGGAATTTTCCGTTGAAGATACTTTTCAACACGGTGCGGGATTTTCTGATCGTACACCAGCCAGGTTCAATTCCGACCTCCGGGCTGTATACGCTCCAACCGGCCCAGGGGGCCGTTTATCTCGGCAGGCAGTGTAGCCAGGTCGATCGGCTGTGCGAAGTTGGGAGATGTCAATACGGTGATTTGCGGTACTGCCCCATCGAGTTCGAGAAGCACAAAGCTGTGTCGCTGGCGTTTGGTATCGCCGCTGAAGGGTCGCATGTTTCCGCCCAACGCACCGAGTGCAACGTGCAGCATTCCGGCATCGTCGGTTCCCGCATAGAACAGGTGATGGTGGCCGCTGACATAGATGTCCACGTTAAAACGGTGCAACAGGTCCAGTAATTCCCTGTCGTTAAGAATTTCCTTTTCGCGGCCCTTCGAAAACGGCCACATCGGCAGGTGCGATAAGACCACGGTGTGTCCATCTTTTTTGCTATAACTCGCCAGCATCTTTTCTACAAATGCAAACTCATCCGCAGGCAGTGCGCCCGGCCGGGTGCCGTCAAAGGAGATCAGCAGCACGTCTCCGATACGCGCGGCGTAACGACGCGGCCATTCGCTGCCGGGCTGGATGTCCAGCCCTGCCTTGCGATTATTCCACTGTTCGGCGAAGTGTTGCCTTTCGAGGTGGAATTCGGGGTAGGCGGAACCGTCGTGATTGCCCGGTGTCACGGCCAGCGGAATTCCGGCTATCTTCAGCGGGTCGGTAACAGTGCGGTTGAAGGCCTTCCACATGCGATCGATTTGCGGCCCGTCCAGCAACGGCTTTTGCTGTCCGGCGACCATGTCACCCGCACTGATCACTGCGTCGGGCTGGTGCTCTATGATTACTTCCACGGCCGCAGCGACCCGCTGGCTGTACTCTGTGCTGCCGTACCGCCCATTCAGATCAGAGACCAGCACAAGGGTTTGCGCGGCGGCCGGGCCTGCCAGCAGGCAGAGTGCGAGAAGAACCAGGCGGATGGGCTTCATGGGGCTTTAACGTCACAAGACACGTTCCCGAAGGCATTGTCTGCGCCCAGGAAGCGGGCCGGGTCGAGGTCGAGTTTCAGCTGACTGCTCTGACAGTCTGCCTTAAGCGACCCGAAAACCCGCACGGCGCGAGTGGCAATCGCATCGGCTTCCTTCTGACTGAGCCCCGCAGCACCGGTCAACCATCCGTAGATGGGGCCCTTGCTGCCAAGGTCGTTCGCCAGTTCACCGAGGCGCTGGTACAAGCCGGGATGGAAGTGCCGAAGACCCTCCAGCATTGCCGATTTCTGCGCGAAGTTCGCGTAGCCACGACGCACGCCGGCATCGTTGTCGTTGATGGCAGATTGTCGCAAACGTACCGGCTTGAATTGTTGTGCTTTTTTGGGAGGCTCCTTGCCATGTGCCGCCCTGTCCTCGAGTTCACCTTCTTCGATCCAGTACCAACGCCAGTTGTAGTCGATATTGCCGATGCGGTCCTGCTGCCCCAGCAAAGTATCAAGCAAGGCAATTTCCAGTACATCCTTCATCCAGAACACCACCTGTTCGACCGCGACATCGGCTGGCAAAGCTTTCGCCATGTGCTGGTTACCGCGTGCTTCGTGAATAGCCTGTCGGGCCGCCTGTTGGACCGGGAGTTCGCTGCGCAGGGCCAGGTATGGGGCCGTCATCTGGAAATCATGGTTCTGCCCCACGCCCCAGCCTGATTCCCGCGTACCGTTAACTTCAGGTCCGTAGCGGTCGCCCTTGTTGTGCAGCAATACGCCGAACACCTGGCGCCCGTCATCGGTCAGGGCGGCGGACTGCGACCCGAAGGGGGTATCACCACCCGTTTCAAGCCGATTGAGGAACTGCCAACCGGCGGCCAGCATCCTTAAATTACGGTGCCCCGCTGTTACCCCGAGAGCCGGCTTCACGACGCGTGCGTTGTGCTGCTCGGCGTCCATGCTGCGATAAACTGCTACTGGCACGTGAATGCCGACGTCAAAGAACCTTGAGAAATGGTAGTAAACCCACGAGGACGGCGCATAGGTCGCGCTGGTATCGCGGTCGTTGACCGAGATCTTGAATATCGCCGGCTTGTGGCGGGCCGCATCACGTGCATGGTGGCCGCTTGCACAATGTTCCTGTTCAAATTTCTTGGGACTACCTTCGTATGCATCCAGATCAATTTCGTAGAGGATGGTGCCGGGACTGGTGCTCCACAACTTGGGACAAAGTGCCAGCTGATACAGGTCGAGTTTGCAGTATTCGGCCTCGGATTTGCGGTCATTTTTAGAGTACCTGGCACCGGGCATCGGATGGATCTGCACGCACTGCTCATCAAGTCCGCCTGGTGAATGGAATTCAGTGAGCTCACCATCGACCGGATTTGCTTGCGCAGAAACCGCGAATAAAATCAGCGAGACGGGCACTAGTTTAAAGATATTCATAATCACACCTGTTGGAAAGATCCTTAGCCGGACGGAAATACGGCCACAAGGTCAGCCACCTTCGATGGCGGCCAACGGGACCTCGTAAACATCTTTACCATTTATCGTAACGATCCAGATATCACCCTCATTCCGGGCCTCGATTTCGCGGTTACTGGCATTGACGTGGTCGTTCATGAAATTGATCGTGAATTGTTCGCCGAGTTGATTCTGCACCACGATTGAAGCTTGCCCATCTTCCATACGAAGGATACCTGCAGGGCATTCACCGAAGTCACGATCACCCAGCGCGCGGCAACGCAATCGCGTGGTTGCGTCGTAATCATTGGTCGTGAATGGTGCCGTCCAGTTGTCCTCGTCGGCCAGCGGTTCCAATGCCGAAGCATCCCAGTAGATATAGACGCTTTCGTCCTTGAAACGGAATATCTGACCCTGGTCGCCCAGCCCGCTTTGACGATAAACAGCCCGGCCGCTCTTGTCCGTATAGTTTCCGGGCCTATCACCCACCGGAGAGAGTTCATGAGTGACACCATCGTCACGGATAATGGTGACGTAGCCCTGGCGTTGGCTAAAGCTACAGGAAATCATGTTGCTGGTATGGTCCGATCCGCGTGGGTAAATATCACAGCGGGCGTCAGCCAAATCGGCCGTCACGGAAGTAGTCCAGACAATGAAAGGTAAAGTCACGATTGCCATTAGTGTTTTCATGAATGTCTTTGCCCTTCGACTTTTAGTGAATGTCAATAAAACAAAAGCGTGCGCCGCATGTCAAGCTCGGTTTGTCGGTGCGGTCTTCGGGCTAAAACTCCTTGTCTGCCGCCAGCAGTGAGTCCATCCGCTCAACTGTTTTCTGTACCACGCTGTCGTTGATGTCGAACAGGCTCATGAAGGGACGGTCAAGATCGGTAATCAGCATCATCACCACCGCAAAGATGAATGCCAGGGTCACGGTGGCGAACGGGCTGCGTTTTCCAACCAGGCCTGCCTGATAACCCATGATCAACATAGCCAACGCCCCGGTGAGATACAGGGCAACCCAGATCACGTAAGAGATGCGGTTCAGCATGACAGCCTCGAGACGTGAGGAATGTACATCCATCAGACCAATAACGGACTGTGTAAACGGGGCCCGGAGTTGCTGGGTTTCGCCCTCCCGCATATCCAGGCCAGTGCGCTGTGCAGCCAGTTTCCACAGGGCTTGATGCAGGTCCTCTGCGCGTTCGATCAGTGGTAGTACTTCCTCTATACGGCCTTGCCTTGCCAACTCGTGAATGGCCAGACGATCGCTCATATAACTATGTAACAGGCGTCGCGCCTCACCCCTGTCAGGCTCCGGCATAAACTCCGCCTGCAAAAATGCATCATTGGCCATCCGGGTTTCCTCAAGCATGCCCCGGACGCGCGTTTCGTGATGGCTTTGCGCGGTGGCAAAGGTGAAGGCCAGCATGAAGGCGGTCAGCCCAAGTGCGGCGCCCATGACAGCACGAACCTGGGAATGTTGCGCCTTGGCAGGTTCGGCCTGGGGGCGACGTCCTATACGGAAGCCAATCTCGATGAACATCACCATCAGAACGATGATCAGGGCGAAAAGTATCTCCGGTGGAAACTGGTCGAGCAGGTGGGCATGGATGGCCTGATAAGATTCGGTGCTGTTCATGGTTGTCAAATATTAGATGCTCGTATCTACTTGTTCTATTTTTATTGTGGGCCTGCTTCGGATGGCAGGGCGTAAAAAGGCACTCAACCGACGACCATAATAACCGTCATTTTCCTGATTATTCTAGCATGCTGTTTTGCGGTATTTATAAAAGAAAGAGCAGGGCACAAGAGAAACCTCATTCTATCTGATTATCGGAAATTCATACGTTTTCTAGACATTACTCATATGCCTTATGTATTATTTCTTATCAAGCCAAACCCGACACACAGTGTTCCTGCAAATTTTCAGAAAAGCACATTCGGGCCAGACTACCGATTTGACATAACCCGCCCTTGAATCCAACCGGTGCAGGAAAGCAGTGGAAGAACAGCAGACCACAAGGAAAACCTGAACATGTATAACCTTAACCGAGCAACCTGGCTCGCGTTACTGGCTGCAAGCGTCGTAGCCTGCTCTAAAGAAGCTCCACCGCCACAGGCCGCTACTGTAGTGGCCGAACCACCTGCAAAAACCCAGGTGATTTCTGAAGCGGCGCCGGTCGAATCGGGTGACAATGGACTTGGCGGCACGTCGTGGCGACTGGTTCAGATCATTTCAATGGACGACAGTACAGACGTGCCAGCCGACCCGTCCTTGTACACGCTGGATTTCAGCGCAGACGGCACGGTGAAGATGCAGGTTGATTGTAATCGCGGTTCAGGCTCCTGGACCTCCGAAGGCGACAATAGTCTGAAATTTGGCCCGGTTGCGACAACACGTGCGATGTGCCCGCCCGGATCCTTGCACGACGCTTACCTGGCACAGTTTGAGTGGGTACGCAGCTACGTCATGCGCGATGGTCACCTGTTTCTGGCCACCATGGCTGATGGCTCGATCATTGAGTTCGAACCAACGGGTGGTGACTGAATTGTCTATTTGTAGGAGTTTGTGGAGACCCATGATGCACCGCGCGGTGCTGGCAGCTGGCTTTGCTGGCCTGTTTTGCTTCACTGGCATGGCATTCGCTGCAGAGGCAGCCACCCGGGCCACTGATGAAGATACGGTAACCAACCGCGATGTGCCGGTTGAAGTGCTGGAATTGCGCATCAAGCACCTGTCTGCGGAAGAGTTGACGAACGAAGCCGATGACTGGTTGACGATGCTTAAAGACACTGTTTATCAGCTGAAAGGAACGCTTTGACGCTGAGGGCATTTCCATTCCTTTTCCACAGCGTGATGTGCATCTTCGTTCGTCAGTGCAGGACACGACCAGTACAATACGGCGCGGTGGAGATTAATCCGGCCGCAATAATCAGGTAATAACCGTGAAGCTTAACAAACGAATTTCAACAGGTTTCTGTCCCGTAAGGTCTGACATATCTACAGTACTAACTGTTTTAAGCTTTGAGTCTTCGCGTCCATATTTGGGGTCAGCGTAAATTTATGCCGCCTCTATTCTACTCTGGCACTTGACTCTGATCCCATTACTTGGTCAACGGTCACTGATACCTTGATGAATTCCCAAAAAGAGGCTTCATACTTCCTGTCCACGTTTTCTTCAATTCTAATCCTGAACATTATTCAGAGAGAGGTCATGACCTGATTTACATTTGTACCACTACCAAAAAACGCAACTGCCACGAAAAGCCCGTTGACATAGGTCCCCCCTCGCCAGAGGTTGTTTTCAGCGGTTGTATGGGCAGTCCATTAATAACCGGGAGAAGGTTCGAACCCGTCTTTGAAAATGTTCTCGGGTAAAGCTTTGATGGCGATCGGCATATGGCTTGTTGGTATCGCCAAGCCGCTTTTTATTGGAGCTTCTGCAAGCGCCAATCGCGCAAAGTACCATTGGTTGCTGGTCGCAGCTGACACATCAACCGTTATGGTAATGGTCTGGGAGTCACCATCAGCCAAAGAAAAGCTGTCCGGTAGAACAGAACCTGTAACATTTACTGGCAAATCGATCAGATTTGCCTCCCAGACTCGCGACATACCAGACCGGTTGGTTACGGTTCGCGTCCAGCTGCAGGTTACCCGACAACGAGAATTGCCAAGACTGGCCAGATTGAGGGTTTTGGGATCTCCACCTAAAGCCGGATTGGCTGCTGTAAAGTCTGCATTGTCGATGTGCATTGTCAGGCCGACTGTTGGTGATGAGCCTAAATCAACTCGACCAGCACCACGGTCAAATGGGTCACTTGGGGTCGTACCGTCTTCTTTGTAGAGGTCTGTAGTAGACGCGCCCAACATCAAAATAGATTTTATCTCGGACGGGCTATAGGTCGGGAAGAGACTGCGCAGCAAGGCCATTGATCCAGCCGTGTGCGGGGCAGACATAGAAGTGCCACTAATTATACTGTACTCAACAGCTGTCGTTGTTGGTCCAAGTGAACCGGAAAAGTAAGCGGCCAAAACTTCAACACCAGGCGCGGTCACATCAGGCTTGATCAGGTCATCAGCTATTATGGTGGCCAATGGACCACGAGAGCTGAAATTCGCAATGATATCGCCGTTGACTGTGGATGTATCCACGATTGCACTGCTGATGGTGGCCATATGACCTGCATCATCCGCCAACCAGGTCTTGAGAGCCACTGCGTTGGTGAAATCAATCTGTATAGCCGGTAGATGATGCGTGTCACTATTCAGACTGTCATTAGGGTTGGCATTGGCCAACACAAACCCCCCTGCACCACCTTGAAGGACATTCCAGCCCTTTTCAACACGACGAATGTTGCCCCTGTCGCAAACCACGATCTCACCATTCGTCCAGGAACCCGGAGGAAAAGGAGAGAGACACAGAGCGTCACCGAAATCGCCAGCGTAGACGATCGGTGCCGGGCCATAACCTGCAGCAAAGCCCCTACCAGGGATGTCTGCCGGTGGATTTCCAACACCACCCATGTCTTTGAGGCTATTCTGACTGGAACGATTATGTGTGCTCGCGCCAACAACGACCGTCCAGGGCGAACTTTTCGTGGTGGTGCTTACATCAGGCCCACTATTTCCCGCTGATTCGACTACGATGACACCAGCATTTTGAGCAGCCAGGAAAGCTTGAGATATCGATGAGGTCCAGGGGTTACCACCACCACTGATTGAATAGTTAATGACATCTACACCATTGATCGTTGCTTGATCAACAGCAGCTATTAACGCAGAACCAGGACAGCTGCCAGAATCAATACAAGCATCGTAAGCAATAATATTTGCATGAGGCGCAATGCCGGAAATTGGCGGGCTATAAGGGAAAGCACCTAAGTCAACTGTTCCGGCCGCTAGATGGTTACCACCAGCAGTACCAGCTGTGTGACTACCATGACCATCGGTATCTTCAGTGGTCTCACTGGTGAAAATATAGTAACCGATCAATTTGTCATTGCAGGCCCAGGTGCCGGGGTCCGTATCACAAAGGCCGAGGAAGTTGTCCGCGCCTAATGGATTAATATGGACATAGCCGTCCATTGGACCTACTTCGGCGAACGATGGGTGATCTAAATTGGCGCCCGAATCGATGACACCGATGACAATTCCCTCACCTTGGGTACCTGGCAATCCACCTGTTGAGGTGCCTGCCCACACCTGGTCAGCGCCAATCCATTGGGGACCAGCGTCAGTATCGATATAGTGCATGATTTCTTTTTCAACCATGGCTACGCCAGGCAGACCGGCCACCACAGCGGCCTCACCCGAACTCATCTCGGCGGTAAAACCATTAAAGGCATGCTGGTAGGTAAAGCGAACATCCAGGCTGCGACCAATGGCCAATTCCACCGAGGAAACCGCCTGAGCCTGAATTCCTTTTAGGTGATTTTTATAGGCAATGCTGGCCGGAGCAGAAGCATCCAGCTTGATATCGCCCCGGACTGACGGGTTTGTCGCTTGGAAGCCAGCAACATTGCCACGGTAGCTTGATACGGGCGAATCGCTCAACTGCACTATGTAAATGCTGTTCGGGCTACTTTTACCAATTAATTTAACTTCAGGTGGATTTGAAGCGCGGGTGATTTCTGAAAAAACAGCATCGGTATGGGGGATCGTATTCATATCGGAAACAGATGAGACAATCTCACTGCTGCACTCGATGAATGACTGTTGGTCAATTCCGCACCGATCCTGATTGATATCGCTGCCAACAGCTTCTGAAAATGTGGTGACTGACAAGGTCAGTGCTGAAAGTGCAAAAAGATGATTGATGGAGGTCAATGACAATTCCTTTTTAAGGGTGCAGACAATGGCGGCCACATTATCAGCTGTATGATCGGCTTACAACCAGAGTGGGCAATGTCCATGTTGTTGGTCCTGAAAGAGAGGTTCAAACCATTCGGGGCTCTGGCAATATGGCTTTAATGCTTCCTGAACTGAAATGGAGCGGGTGATGGGAATCGAACCCACGTAGTCAGCTTGGGAATCCTGTCCATTCAACAGTCTGCAACAAATAGCAACGGTAATAACAGCAAGTTACTTGATTCTGTTTGATGGGCACTGCTGTCACTTATTGAGATTGATTGTATCGAAGTGGTCCATGAGTGGACCATTCAGTAATGCTTTCTGCGCTCCCCTATCATCAGTAGATAACATTGTGATTAGCAGTGGGCCGCAAGTCGTAAAGCTTTGACATTACTTGAAGCACACTGCTCACTGTAGTTTGGGAATAAAGCCAATGTGAAGTGCAAGGCCACAAATGAATGCTTTTTGTATTTGTTTGGACCATGGGGTTGTTCTCGCACGAAGCTCGTCAAGCATTATCAAAGTTGCCTGCGGTCTATGTACGTCACCGCCCAGAAACGAC
>JAOUCZ010000252.1 GCA_029859505.1 Lysobacterales bacterium
GCAAGTTGAATCCAGCCATACTTCGAGACACCGAGAATTATCTGTTCGCCGTCGCCAAGCGCCTTGAAAATATGGGTTTTGCCGACCCGGTGGCAGCAGGTGTACTGAATTCACTGGTTACTCGTGAGGACGGCACCAAGGTCATCCGGGTTTACCTGTATTCCGATCCCGCTTCGGGCAGCCTTCTTGCCTTCTACCGTCCGCCACCACCGTGCAGCTCGCCCGGTACCCGTTCCTTTATTCAAGTCAACACCGCGACATTTGGTTTCCTGGCAAAAATTCATGACCGTGATTACAACACCCTGGCACATGAACTGTTTCACAGTGTGCAGTTTGCCAGCAAATTCATGAAGAACGAGCCCTGCAAACGTAGCAAGTGGATCAGGGAAGGCACCGCCGACGCCGTGGGCATCCATTTTGCCCGGGTATTGCGTAATGCACAAAACCGGCCCACGGTGTCACCCGGAATGTTTGTCAAGGAGTTTGGCATCCGCGCATACAACTACCCTCTCAACAAACCAAACACGGCGAATGACGCACACAAGACCGATCATTACCAAACCAGTTCTTTCTGGCGCCACCTGGCGGAAATCTACAACATGAAGGTCAAGCACCAGAAACCACACCCCGGTTCGCGTCCACTGGGTGAGGATTACACCTACCTGGCTGATTTCTTCAATCAGCCCTACAGTTATGGCGCCAATCGCGACGGTGAGATCGCCTGGCTGAATGAGAAGATGAGATCAAACACAAAGATCCGGAGTGGGTTGAACGAGGTTTATCCACAATTTGTATCCACATTTGCCGATATCATCAACACCCGTATCGGCCCCGTCAATTTTCTGGAAGCCGGTGACCGTCAGACGCGCTGGCTTTCAAGGATCTTTGGCGCATGTAAAGACGTGAAAATCCCGCCGGCACCGGCAGCCATGGCCAGCGAGACTACTTCATTACGCCCCAACTCCGCGAACTGTATGACCGTGACAAAATCCGGAGTTTCAAATTCCGCTCTGACTATCATAGTGACGCACAACGACAAGGACCTGCTTAAGCAGTTACGCATCAGCACACTCGACGGCTCGATGGGTTCCCGTCCGAAACTCGACAGTCAGCTGGGTGGCGGTCCCCCGCATGTCGCCAAATGGATTTACCCCATGTTCGGGCCGTACAGCAAGAGTTTCGTACTCTCCAACGTGGCTGAGCATCCGGCGGCAACCCGGGCGTTTGATCCGGAACTGAAAATGTCGATCGGCAACTGGAACTCCAATATGACCCACGTGCCTCCCCAGGCGACACCACCTCCCCAAGGGCCACAGCAACCACCAGTCGGGCCGTCGCAACCCCCGCTGGCGCCACCCACAACCAATCGTGTCACTCAATTTGAAAAGAAAAAGCAGCAGGTGCAGGCGGCAATCACCGACCCAGTCAACAACCTGAAGCCGGTTTTAAAGGTGACCCGGCGTAACTACCATAAGCCGGTCAACTGCAACTCCCTGCGCTTGAAGCACAATCTGTGTGGTCCAAGGCTGGTACTCAACCTTGAGCTGTCACCCATTGTGCTGGATGGCAACATTCTGGATTTCAGCCAGGGCCTGGCCTTACAGATGGGTATCGGACTCGACCCGGAAAACCCGCAGGCCTTTCGTGGTTATGAGCGGCAAATGGCTAACGCGCTGGAATTGGAACGCCATTTTGAAAGCACCGATGGAAACAAGATCGTCCTGAAACTGCCAAAAATCGAGTATGGCTTCACCGGCCAGATCGACAATGTGGAAATTACGGTTTCAAAAGCCGGTGGCGGCAGTTACATCTCATATGGTCCCGAGGTCGACTACGGTAACCAGATCATCCACCGCCCCCGTAACGGTCACGTGACCGTCGAAGAATACTCACCCACCGTTTTCACCGGCAGTTTCAGCGCCAGCCTGGTTGATCCCGATAATGCCGGCCGTGACGAGGCACCGATCATCGCACGGCAGGTAAGCGGTAGCTTTTTGGCACCGGCGCCCTATGAACGGGATGAGAACTACCAGGTAGGTGAGGGCTCAGTACGTGACGCCGCCTTCCAGAACATGCTGGATCAATCGCCGTTCAGCCAGGAGTTTTTTCAGGAAATGGCCGGTGTAGATGGTTCGCCGCCACAAATCCTGTGCAACAACGGCATAAGCGACGCTCAGTTGCGCTCCATGGGTTTCAAGAAGGGTTGTGGCGACATAGCCAAACAAATACAGGCAGCTTGTACCTGCGAGTGCCTCGTGCGTGAGAATGAAGAGAAAATCCCCGAGTGCGAGCGGCACTGCCGGCGTGAATGGCGCAATTGTCCTGTCGATATGAGCCAGGTTCCTACCGGTCTTGAGGAACAGATTGAATATTGCAGCCGTAAAATGAAAGAGAAAGGTGTACCGGAAGGGCAGATTCCTCTATTCATGAACGAGATACGCAAGGTGCCGGAGTCCATGCGCCCAGGGCTTATCGGTTCATTGTGCGGTTAACCGGGGCCAGGGTAGAGACCCGTTTTACCGGTTTCTTCCGTAACCCTGTTTTTTGCAGTAATCAGTCTTTGTTAAGTAATGGGGTTAAGTAATGGGGTCAGAGTAAAGGGACAGAGTAAAAACCGATAAGTGACGTCCGCATCTGGCCGACTGCTGCTATAAGAATCGTTGAAATTTGTCCTTATTCTACAGCCGCTTTACGATACGGAGCAGCCATTCATTAGGCTTGATTTTCAGTAAATTGGATAACCGGAATCGGCCAATGAGAGACATTGCTGTATTTATAACTCCACCCTCTCAATGTAGGGAATCTCCAGTAATACCGAGGCGATCCAGTTAGCTCAGGGTGTAGTGATTTGAGATTTATGCGTGGACATGAAAAAGGGGCCATCAGTGTATGACGGCCCCGGGGTGTGAACATTTAATGTACTTTACTCAATGACCTACTTATTCGCCTTCCACAACTGATCAATTCCTACATTAGGCACCGGAACTGAAAATAGCGTGACCCCATTCATGGTCGTACCCGTGATGACGAGTGGCTCGGATATGGTACCTTTGTCAGCTGAACAAAAAGCTCCCAGCATGTCCTGAACTTCATCTGCTTCAAAAGCCACGTCAACGTCAAGGTATGTATCCGGGTTCAGGTAATCCATCTCCACCAGGATGCCTGACATTGCAGGCTCTTCAACCAGCGCACACTGTGCCGCGCCGGCATCGCTGGGGGTGCCACGATCTGCAAATGACCAGTCTCTTGGAGCACCAGTGCAGAAAACAAGGTCTTCAGTGCAAAGTTGCACTGAGCTGAAGTCGATATCTTCAACGAAGAAATCCGCTGTTCCAAAGATGGTCACGGGTAATACGCCTTTCTTGTTGCAGTTGAAGGCATTTGGATCACTGCAGAACTTGATGTCGATGGTGACCTCGAGTGAAACATCCAGGTCAACCTCGTAAAACCCATCGTTGTCATCGTAGGCGCCGGGTTCGTTGTAGAAACCAAATCCATCAGGAATGCCAAGAAACAGACGTGTTGCGCCGGCTGGCGCGATGAAATGCTGCGCTTCGGGCACACTGTTGAAACCATCTCCGATATAGAAAACCTGCCCTAATGCAGGCGTCAGGACTGAGAAATTTGTGCCCAGGCCACCCGGGGTAAAATCCATGGCGGCGGGAGCGGGCCCGGTATCAGGAATGGTGTCATCCAGAAAGACCCCGGCGAGCGGGCCCTGTGGCCCAATGTATCCGCTAATCCCGTCCAGAGGCCATAAGTTACTTCCATCGACGCCATTTCCACCTGGTGGAAAATAGTTCAGTCCAAAGCCATTGTAAAAATCAACGCCACCTGTAGCAGGTGCCACGGCCTGGATAATACTACCGCCAATTACCGGTACAAAATCCGGATGTGTCTCCATGGCTTCTTCGGGTGTTGGACCAGCGTGACGCAGCAGAAAAAACCAGGGTTCAGATGCAGGCGGCACCGTGATGTCGGTTCGCCCCGCGAGGTAAATGGCATCTGTGCCTTCAACTACATAGGCAGAAAGCGGGTTGACGATAGTTATACAAGCGATTATCAACAGTAATCGTATTGCGCTTTTCATAAGAATCCTCCTGTTCAATTTACGAATTGATATTCAAACGTGAGTACGGCCATGGCCGCTCCGCGTTCGCGAGGTCATTGGATTGTTATTTGCAAACTTATTTGAATAATCTGGCGAAGAAATAGCGGCTGATACCGCATCATTAAGTATAGATAATTAGCAGAGTCTTTGACGAAGTGAGTCTCAACCGCAATTAGTGCGCTTTTTTACAAGTTCTGAACCAACCTCGACGGTGCAATAAACACACAATCAAAGTCGGCTGTTGGCCGAACTCGGTAATCAGTCACTCTAGCGACAATAGTTCTCCTTCAACGTGCAAAGGAGAACTACCATGCAACACCACCTTACTCACAACGTAAGTCAGGTTCCCTGGAACAAAGGGAAAATCATCGGTCAGAAGTCGCCACTGAAGCGCAATGAAATCTGGGCCATCCGAGTTCGTCTGCAAATTCGAGGCAGGGTACGCGACCTTGCACTATTTAACTTAGCAATTGATAGCAAGCTTCGCGCCTGCGACCTAGTCAGGCTTCGAGTTCGTGACGTAACACTGGGTGATCAGATGGCTAGCCAGGCCATCGTTATGCAGACCAAGACCAAACGACCCGTTCAGTTTGAGATTAGTGATCAGACAAAATCGGCCGTGAGCGAATTGATCAAGCTCAGTGGACTCCAAGCAAACGATTACCTGTTTCAAAGTCGCAAGATTCCAACCCTGCACATCTCAACACGGCAGTATGCCAAGCTGCTAAAGGGCTGGGTTGCTGAAGTTGGCTTAGACCCCAAAGCTTACGGCACACACTCCCTGAGGCGTACCAAAGCTACACTGATCTACAGACGGACGAAGAATCTCCGGGCCGTTCAACTTCTACTGGGGCACTCCAAGGTAGAAAGCACAGTTCGGTATTTGGGCATTGAACTGGATGATGCCCTGGAAATCGCTGAACAGACAGAAATCTAATGTAACTTGGCTTTGAGCGGCTTTCAATGGCCGCTCTGAGGTCTTGCTCCGGTTTGATGGACACTTTCAATGTCCGCATAATGCGGCAGGAGGTGTTCCATGACAAAGAAGCAGTATCAACGTTACAGCCCCGAGTTCAAGATCCATGCATTGAAACGGGCGAGCGAAGACGGGGTTACGGATAAGGCCGTCTGTGAGGAACTCGGCATGAGTCGCCGACAGCTACGACGCTGGCGCGACCAGTATCACCTGATGGGAGATGAAGCCTTTCCCGGGCTCTCCATAGAGCGGGATGAGGAGGTG
>JAOUCZ010000165.1 GCA_029859505.1 Lysobacterales bacterium
TACGGATAAGGCCGTCTGTGAGGAACTCGGCATGAGTCGCCGACAGCTACGACGCTGGCGCGACCAGTATCACCTGATGGGAGATGAAGCCTTTCCCGGGCTCTCCATAGAGCGGGATGAGGAGGTGACGGAACTCAAGCGCCGACTTAAGAAAGCCGAGCAGGAACGGGATTTTTTAAGAGATGCGGCGGTTTTCTTTGCCAAGGAGTCGAAGTGAGATACGCGTGTATCGCTCGACGCCGCAACCAGTACCCAGTGAATTTGATGTGTCAGCTGCTCGAGGTCTCGAGGAGCGGTTACTACGCGTGGCGGAGCCGGCCGGCGAGCCGGCGAGCCCAGGACGATCTGGTTCTTCTGGAGGCCATCAAGCGTATCCACGCCGCCAGCGGCGGCGTCTATGGCGCCCCCAGGATCACCACCGAGCTGCGCGAGGAAGGCTATGACTGTGGCAGACGCAGAGTGGCGAGACTCATGAGACAGGCGGGACTACGTGGATGTCCCAAACGACGGTTTATGGTCACAACCCAACGCGACCCCGCCCACGCTGTAGCAGACAACCTGTTAAAACAGAACTTCACAGCATCACGGCCGAACGAATACTGGGCCGCTGACATCACCTACATCGCGACACAGCAGGGCTGGTTGTTCCTGGCCGTCGTCATGGATCTCTACTCACGTCGTATTGTTGGTTGGTCAATGGACCGGTGGATCAGCCGTCACCTGGCGATCAATGCACTCAACATGGCAATCGAACAACGGCAACCCGAGGCAGTACTGTTGCATCACTCCGACCGTGGTGCCCAATACACGAGCGACGACTTCCGCAACGAGCTCGACAAGCACGGCATCAAGTGCAGCATGAGTGCTCGCGGCAACTGTTACGATAACGCTGTTGTTGAGAGCTTCTTCGGCTTGCTGAAGCGCGAGCGCGTTAACCGCACTCGCTACCTGACTCGAGACGAAGCCAAGCGAGACGTGTTCGACTACATCGAGTGTTTTTACAACCGAAAACGCCGTCACGGCTATCTTGGTAATATAAGTCCCGTCGCCTTCGAAAAACTGGGCGGCGGACAGTCACAACCTGTCCATTAAACCGATGCAAAACCACTGGGCTACAAACCGGAAGTAAGAGACCAAGGGCACGCTAATGACCGAGTTCGGCCAGAAGCAGTCCTTGTGACGCCCTGCGCAATAGTGAATTGAGAATCATTTCAGCAACTGCCATATCCGTTACCTATACTTATTCTGATCGGGATACAGCAAACATGTATCAGGCCAAAAAACGAGGAGAAAATAATGGCGGTGAAAATCGAAAACGTGAATCAGAGCAAACTGGAGGAACTTCAAGGAAAGGTTATTGGCGATGTAGCCGGCTCAATGGGACTGCTGCTAGCTTATGTTGGGGACAAGCTGGATCTCTATAGCGCCCTTGCTGAAATCAGCCCCGCAACGAGCCAGGAACTCGCAGATAGCACGGGAGTGAATGAACGTTATGTTCGAGAGTGGCTTTCAGCAAATGCTGCCGGAGGGTATGTCAATTACGACCCTGTCTCAAGCCAGTTCTCCATGACCCCTGAGCAGGCGATAATTTTTGCGGCGGAAGGTAACCCTGCCTGCATGCAAGGTTTCTTTCAGGCTGTGGTGTCGTCCTACACCGATGAGCCAAAAATAACTGAAGCATTCCGCCAAAATAAAGGTGTCCCATGGGGCGACCATAGCGAGTGTCTGTTCTGTGGAACGGAGCGCTTTTTCCGCCCGATGTACGCGGAGAACCTGATCGGTTCATGGCTACCAGCGTTGGATGGTGTAAGGGAAAAACTGGAGTCTGGTGCGAAAGTCGCAGACATCGGGTGCGGGCATGGATCTTCGACCATTATAATGGCCCAAGCGTATCCCAACTCGACTTTCTATGGTTTTGATTTTCACGAACCGTCGATCGAGCATGCGCAGGAACGGGCACGCGCTGCTGGTGTCGCTCGAAATACCATCTTCGAAGTTGTTACGGCAAAAGAGTACCCCGGTAAAAACTATGATCTTGTGACTATCTTTGATGCATTACATGACATGGGTGATCCTGTAGGAGCTTGCGACCATATCGCGAAAAGTATGTCGGATGGTGGCACATTCATGTTAGTGGAGCCGTTTGCAGGCGACAGCCTGGAAGAGAACTCCCATCCCCTGGGACAAATCTACTATTCCTTCTCAACCTTGATTTGTTTACCGGCATCCCGCTCTCAGGAAGTTGGGCTTGGGCTGGGCGCTCAAGCGGGCCAAAAGAGGCTTACCGAAGTACTCAATGAGGGAGGCTTTGGTCAGGTTCGGCGTGCTGCGGAGACACCGACGAATATTGTGCTGGAAGCGCGGGTCTGATCGTCGCCATGGGATTCTCTAGGCCGGGGACGCCACGAATGATAATTCGTGGCGTCGTATTGCAGCTCCTGGCCGGAAGCTGTCATACGCATTGGGCGAACACGAAGGGCCGCTGATCAACGCGAAACAGTCATTGGACGAGGCCAAAGATAAATGGGATCAGGGTCAAGTGCCAGAATAAACCGAAAAAACGAAACCAATATTACAAATGTATAATATAATACTGGTTATAGTATTTAAAGGAGAATAGTCGTGGCATACGTAGAACTGACCAAGGAGAATTTCGAAGAGGTCATCACGGGTAACGAAATGGTGGTCGTCGATTACTGGGCAGAATGGTGTGGTCCCTGTAAGTCCTTTGGTCCTGTCTTCGAAAAAGTATCGAAAGATTTTCCTGGTGCCGTATTCGCCAAGGTAGATACTGAAAATGAACAGGAGATCGCCTCCTGGTTCCAGATACGATCCATCCCTACACTGATGATATTCCGTGAAAAGGTCATCGTCTTTTCGCAGCCGGGCGCATTACCCGAAGGCACATTACGTGAGGTTATCAGCAAGGTCGAAAACCTGGATATGGCAGAGGTCCACAAACAGGTGGCTCAGCAGCAGGCGGAAAAAAAGAAACAGGCCCCTTCACCCTGATCACATAACTACAACCGGATATGACGAAGGTCATTTCCCTAAAACCGCAAATCCGTTATAAATAGGCTATGGACAGCAAAGTCCAAGCAGATCTTCCCACGGGATGGGTTGGCGGACTATTGAATCCAGACGCATATCCCCATGCCGTTGGTAAAATTCAACTCATTGAAACCCATATCTCATGGGTTTTTTTAACTGGAAAATACGCTTATAAGATCAAGAAACCGGTCGACCTCGGTTTTTGCGACTTTTCAACCCTGGCGCGACGGAAGTATTTTTGCGAAGAGGAATTGCGCCTGAATCAACGCACATCGAATGATTTCTATCTTGATGTTGTACCCATCGGTTTTCTAAAAGTAAATCCAAAAATTGGCCTTGAACCGGCCTTGGAATACGCCGTTCGCATGCATCAGTTTCCTGCCGACGCGAGACTGGATCGCAGACTTGCAGCGAACCGGATCGAAGCCGATGACATGCGAAGGCTGGCAACAAGGCTTGCTTCATTTCACAGGCAGTTACCTGCGCTAAGCGAAATTGATCCGGAGCATGCGGCAGAACGAGCGAGCGCTGCTGCATTGAATAACTTTCAGCACATACACGGCGATCACATCAGTACGGTATCACGCCGGCAGGTTGACATGATTGAATCATGGACCCGACGGCAAGCAGTGTTGTTGGAGCCCGAATTCAAACAGCGTTTCGCTTCTGGTTTTACCCGGGAATGTCATGGAGACCTTCACCTCGCCAATCTATTCGAGTGGGACGGGGAGATTTACCCTTACGACAGCCTGGAATTCAATCCTGATCTCCGTTGGATAGACCAGATCAGTGACATCGCTTTCCTGGTCATGGACCTGACGGCGCGTGGCCGGACCGACCTGGCCTACATTTTTCTCAATACCTGGCTGGAAGAGTCGGGCGACTATGGCGGACTGGCCGTCCTGCGTTTCTACCTTGTCTATCGCAGTATGGTGCGCCTGAAAGTTGCCGCAATTCAGACCCGGATACTGCATGAGAACGCCCAGGGCGAACATGCCATCAAGGCCCGCCACTACCTTGAACTGGCCCGCGCGCTGATGGACCAACCCCTGCATCCATGGATGGTTCTGATGCACGGCTTGTCCGCCTCTGGAAAGACTCGAACCAGTGCAGAGCTAATCCCCGCCATGCCCGCCATACGTATTCGCAGCGACCTGGAACGTAAACGTCTGCATGGATTACCCCGACATCATCACACCGGAGCGGGTTTCGATGAGGGGCTATATACGTCTGCGAGTACCGCGAAGACCTACGACAAGCTCGCAACTCATTGTGAAACCGGACTCAGGGCAGGTTTTCACATGATTGCGGATGCCACCTTTTCCAAGCAGGTATGGCGCCACCATTTTGTCGAACTCGCGATCAAGCTCAAGGCCAGGCCGGCCATCATGCAATGTACGGCACCAATCGAAACTCTAAAGGCACGTATCCGGCAACGCACTGCCGAAGGGCTGGATGAGTCGGATGCTGACCTGGCAGTACTCGAACAACAGTTGATCCACTTTGAACCCCTCGAAGCCGCAGAACACGCCATTGTGGTCAATGATCCACACAGTCTTTTAGACGAGCTATGAATATGCACTTTTTCTTTTTGTGAAAGTCTAAGTAAACACGGCTATTTCTTAAAAATTTCCGCAGAGAGGTGTCTAAATGAAAGTTAGCGAAATCATGGCAAATTACGTGCAAAACGTCGGTTGGGAGGATTCCCTTACCACGATAGCAAGAATCATGAAAGATCACGACATTGGCTGTGTCACGGTCGGAACCAGCCATAAACTGGATGGCATCCTGACCGACCGGGATATCGTATGCAGGGGTCTGGCAATCGGTGCTCCGCTGGACTGTATGACGGCTGCGGACGTGATGACGCCTGACCCCGTGACCTGCCGTGTAGACGATACCATTAACCAGGCGGTATTCATCATGAAGAAGCACCGCATTCGCCGTCTGCCTGTCGTGGATAATAACAACCATCTTGTGGGTATCATCTCCCTGGGTGACATAAGCATACACAGCCGTCACAAGTTGGCGGGAGAATTGATCGAAGAGGTTTCGAGGCCGGCACACAAGGATTTGGCCACGGCCGTATGAACTTTGACATGGCCTGCCCACCGGGATTGCTGCTGGTCGCTTGATTGGCTAATCTATTATGCCCTCCCCGGCAGAGACTGGCGCGATAGCAATTCTCTTTGACTACCCACTGATTACAGAAAAGAGCGACGCCCTGCATTTTATTCCACGAAAATCAATGGTCCAATTGGTATAGGTGGAGTTGCGATTACGTCCCCCAACTATCGGTAAATATCATCTGTATACTGCAACTTGGATTGTCTGTATCTTACAGTGACGCAGCTTGAGCAGGCCCATGGCTCAATCAACTACAGGAGTTATGCAATGAAGATAGCAGTACTGGGAGCAGGTGCCGGCGGTACAACCCTGGCTTTTGATTATGCCGCTCATGGACATGACGTCAGTCTTTTCGATTTCCCGCAGTTTCCCGACAACATCGCGGCCATTGCTGAACAGCAGGGAATTCACGCTGAAGGAGATATTTCAGGATTCAGCAGAATCGCCTACGCCGGCCATGACATTGACCGTGCACTGGATAATGCCGAACTCATTTACGTGGTCGGGCCGGCATTCAGCACGGAGCCTTTCGGGGAAGCGGTAGCCGGAAAAATGCAACCGGGGCAAACCGTAATTGTCAGCCCGGGCTCTTGTGGCGGCGCACTTGCCTTCAAGCGCTCTGCCGGGCTGGAACTGGAGGACGACTCCATCCGGATCGCAGAAACTCATACCTTGCACTACGCGGTGCGCCTAAGTGAACCGGGCCGGGTTCATGTATTCCTGAAATTGAAAGCCGGCAACCTCCTGGCGGCGCTACCCGGGCGGCACACTGAAGACGTTCTGCGTTTAATCGCCGATGTATATCCGGGTATGGAAGCAGCAAAAAATGTGATTCAGACAAGCTTACAAAACGCCAACCCGGTGATTCATCCGGCGGTAAGCCTGGCCAATGCGGCGCGGATAGAAGGAACCGGGGATTTCCTGTTCTACGAAGAAGGTGTAACAGACTCTGTAGGCAGGATGATTGAAGCCGTAGACCAGGAGCGGATCGCCATCGGCAAAAGGCTCGGCCTCAAAATTTACTCCGATCCGGAAATTGGCATGCTTCAGGGATACATGCTGGAAAACAATTATGGCTCAGGTTATCGAAAGGCTCCGGGATTCCTCGGTATTACTGCACAACCGCAGCTCGACCACCGCTATATTAATGAAGATGTCGGATATGGTCTCGTCTTCATGTCATGTCTCGCGAAACAGGTCGGCATAGAAACTCCGACCATCGACGCCATAATCCAGGTGACATCCATATTGATGCAACGCGACTATGCGGCCGAGGCACTACGTACGCCGGATCTATTGGGAGTCGGCAGCTTAACTGCGGAGCAACTCGGTAACCTTTAATTCAGTTTCAGAACAGAGATAAATTGCAGCCTGCAAACTACGCCCTATAAATAAGGCGCATCATCGGGGTCGTTCTCTGTCTCGATGCTAGCGTTCGCGGGTAGCTTGGCCATTGCCTCTCGTAGCATCTCGACGTGCTCGGTCTCCTCGTCCCGAAGCTCGGTGAATAATGCCTTGACCTCTGGATCAGTGATGCCAGGCAAGGCCATATCGTAGAAGTCGTAAGCCTTCTTCTCAGCGGCGAGCCCAAGCTCAAATGCCTGCAGTGTGGACATGCCGCGGCGCGGCGCCCCCATGTCCGGGGCCTCGATGTCGTAGATGTCGGTTAGCTTCAGCTTCATAGGGACCTTACCAAACATAGCGATGCGCTGGGTGAGCAGCTCAGTTCCGTGCTTGGCCTCATTTTCAGCCATCGAAGCGAAGAAGGACCCGGCATCAGACCCCGCTAGCTGTGAGGCGAACATTTCGTAGCGCTGGCGCGCTTCCTCTTCGATCAGAGTTGCGAAGTCGAGGGCGTCCATTAGGCTGAGCTTGGACAGGTCGAGACTGGTGGACATTGAACTGAACTCCTATGTTGGTTTTGACGTTCCGAAGCAGCCCATTGGCTGCACCTCAAGCGATTTGCACCAGCCGAGTTCCATCTGCGATCCCAGCGGCCCTTGAAACGGCGCAATTATAACACTGCGGCCCGAAGTCGCGCGACATTGCGAGGTCGAATCCTGTAGAAAGCTAGTGCGTTTGCTATCATTGACCCCGATTCCGATCAACACCGAACGAAAGGCAGAAACCATGTTCACAAAAGCCATTGTAAAAACACCATGTGAGGCAATGGTGAACGGTCTGAGCAGCGCGAATCTGGGTCTGCCCGATTTCCATAATGCACTGGTTCAGCATGCCGACTATATTGAAGCCCTGAAGGAGTGCGGACTGCAGGTTACCGTGTTACCGGCAGATGAGAACTTTCCTGACTCCACCTTCGTAGAAGACGTTGCTTTAATGACGCCCCTGTGTGCCATCCTCACCAACCCGGGCGCTCCAACACGCACCCTGGAAACACGTTCAATGCTGGGAACAATTCGTGAGTTTTACGAAAAGGTAGAAATGATCAAGGAGCCGGGGCATGTGGAAGCCGGTGACATCATGATGGTTGGCGACCATTATTATATTGGATTGTCAGAACGTACCGATCAGGCGGGTGCCGGGCAGATGATCGCCATTCTGGAGAGTTACGGTTTGCAGGGCTCCATGATCGAACTAACCGAAGTATTACAC
>JAOUCZ010000083.1 GCA_029859505.1 Lysobacterales bacterium
CTTGACCTGATCAAGCCTATTTACACCCCGTTGGCCGCTTATGGTCACATGGGACGTGAAGATTTGAACGTCAGTTGGGAAAAAACTGACAAGGCCGACCAGCTGCGTGAAGCAGCCGGCCTGTAAGCAGAGGAATATTGAGATGAATGCAGTAATTGAAGACATAAACAAGCACGACTATTACGTTGCCGATATAGGGCAGGCCGAATTTGGCCGCAAGGAAATTGCGATTGCCGAGACGGAAATGCCCGGTTTGATGGCGGTACGTGAAGAACTTGGAGCTGAGCAACCACTCAAGGGTGCGCGTATCGCAGGCAGTCTGCACATGACTATCCAGACCGCTGTGCTGATCGAGGCTCTCGAGGCACTGGGCGCGGAAGTTCGTTGGGCATCCTGTAATATCTATTCAACCCAGGATCATGCTGCCGCTGCGATTGCGGCCGGTGGCACACCCGTATTTGCTTTCAAAGGTGAAAATCTTGATGAATACTGGGAATTCACCCACCGGATATTTGACTGGGGCAAAGGTGATGGTGATGAGAATTTTGCCAACATGATTCTCGATGACGGCGGTGATGCAACCCTGTTGCTTTACCTGGGTGCACAGGCAGAAAAAGATCCATCAATACTCGATAACCCGGACAGCGAAGAGCAGGTTTCATTGTTCAATGCGATCAAGAAGAGGTTGGCGACAAGACATGGCTGGTACGCGCAGGCACTCTCCAAAATTCAGGGTGTGACCGAAGAAACTACCACCGGTGTAAAACGTCTTTATGAAATGGCCAAAGAGGGTACGCTGCCGTTCCCCGCGATCAATGTAAATGACTCGGTTACCAAGTCGAAGTTTGACAACCTGTATGGTTGTCGCGAGTCGCTGGTTGACGGAATCAAGCGAGCCACCGATGTAATGATTGCAGGCAAGATTGCAATTGTTGCGGGTTATGGTGATGTTGGTAAGGGCTGTGCGCAGTCTTTGCGCGGACTAGGTGCGACCGTATGGGTTACAGAAATTGACCCGATATGTGCGCTACAGGCCGCCATGGAAGGTTACCGTGTTGTAACCATGGAAGATGCTGCTGCCAAAGCCGACATTTTCGTCACGGCCACCGGCAACTATCATGTGCTGACCCATGACCACCTGGCAGCGATGAAAAATCAGGCTATCGTTTGTAATATTGGTCATTTTGACAATGAAATCGACGTGGCCAGCTTGTCATCGTGCGAGTGGCAGGAAATTAAGCCACAGGTTGATCACGTGATCTTTCCGGATGGCAAGCGGATCATTCTGCTGGCAAAAGGCCGCCTGGTGAACCTGGGTTGTGCAACGGGCCACCCGAGTTTTGTCATGTCAAACTCCTTTACCAACCAAGTACTGGCTCAGATTGAGTTGTGGAAATATCCCGAGCGTTATAAGAATGATGTTTACGTTCTGCCCAAGCATCTTGATGAGAAAGTTGCCCTGCTGCATTTGCAGCGTGTCGGTGCCAACCTGACACGTCTGACCGATGAGCAGGCTAGCTATATCAGCGTGGATGCAGACGGCCCTTACAAGCCGGATCATTATCGCTACTAGGTTTAGCAGACTGTCCCGTCCCGGCAGAAAGCCGGGACGGGATTGGCTAGTCAACCAGTATTACCCACAATGATCAGATCAAGAGTCTCCATTTCTTTCGAGTTTTTTCCGCCACGCTCGGATGACCAGAAACTAATCCTGGATTCCACCTGGCAAAAGCTTTCAAGACTTAATCCGCGCTACCTGTCCGTGACATTCGGAGCGGGTGGCTCAACGCTGGATGCAACACTGAATACGGTTTCTGATTTGCTGGAAAAATCAGGTGTACCGGTGGCGCCGCATATCTCGTGTATGGCCAGGGACAGCGATATGCTGCTACGCTTACTTGAGTCCTATAAAGAGGCCGGTGTCGAGCGACTGGTCGTATTGCGTGGAGACCGGCCAGAAGGCGTCAGTGGTCCAGGGCCATTTCAGTATGCCAGTGACCTTGTAAGGTTTGTTCAGAAGTCGTTTCCTGACGAATTTCATATCGAAGTGGCCTGCTACCCCGAATTTCACCCTGAATCCACCACGCCGGAAACCGAATTCAAATACTTCAAGGAAAAAGTGGATGCGGGTGCCGATGGTGCGACAACGCAGTATTTTTACAACACGGATTGTTATTTCCAGTTCCTTGACGATTGCCACCGTCATGGTATCGATATTCCGATCACCCCCGGTATCATGCCAATTACCAATTACCAAAGCCTGGTAAGGTTCTCCGCCATGTGCGGCACCGAAATTCCGCGTTGGATGCGAAAGCGCCTGGACTCATTTGGCGATGACGGTGCTTCGGTCCGCGAGTTCGGTCTGGACGTGGTAACAAAGTTATGTGAACGCCTGTTGCTCGGCGGTGCACCGGGTTTGCACATCTACACCTTGAATCGTGCGAACGCGACCATGCGTCTCTGGCACCGTTTAAATCACCTGTAATTTACTCATCCTGCGTACCCGCGTCTTTTTCTAAATTGAATACAAACGGTGGGTTACCAAGTAACGCACGTTTATTAATGGTGTTTCGTTGGTACTTAAGGTGTTACCCACAGGCCGTTAATGATCAACATTTCCCACCAACGCTCCTTCTGCCTCACCATCCTCTCGATAAATGGAAATATCCATCGCACCACCGGTATCAATACTGGCGCGATACATACCTTCTGAATTGAATGGTGTGGCGATATTGCCGTAACGATCAATGGCAATGACACCACCTTCGCCATTGGCCTTGACGAGGATGTCATTGACCACGGTATCGGCCGCCTCGCTGAGTGGCGTGCCAAGTTCAACGCGCTGGCAGATATTATAGGCCGCCACATGTCGAATAAAAACTTCACCATGTCCGGTTGCACTGACGGCACAACTGCTATTGCTGGCATAGGTTCCGGCGCCAATAATGGGAGAGTCACCCACGCGGCCCCAACGTTTATTGCAGGTTCCGCCCGTTGAAGTGCCGGCTGCCAGGTTTCCCTGCATGTCGAGGGCCACTGCACCCACGGTGGAATACCACTGGTCTTTCTGGTCCGCTTTGGCTTGTTCCCTGGCCCGGATACGCTGCAGTTGCTGCCAACGGAAGTCGGTGTAGAAACTTGCCGGATCCATCATTTTGAAACCTTGCTGTCTCGCGAATTCTTCTGCACCATCCCCCATGAGCATGACGTGCTCAGAATCAGTCATCACCCTGGAGGCGAGGTCAATCGGATTTTTTATTTGAGAAACCGATGCGACCGCACCGGCATTCAAGCCCGCACCTTCCATAATGGAAGCATCCATTTCGTGATTTCCCGCGGCATTGAATACAGAACCGTTACCAGCATTGAATAAGGGTGAGTCCTCCATCACGTTGATGGCTGCGATGACGGCCCGGCTACTGCTTTCGCCTGCCATCAGGGCCCGGTAGCCGGCCTGGACGGATTCCTGTAGCTTCGCACGGATCTCGGCCTCCTTTTCACCTGTCATATCCGCCCTGGTGATCGTGCCGGCCCCGCCGTGTATCACGATCGCTGGCTTGGCACCCGTCATGATCTCGCTCCAGCCCAGAACAAACCGGCATAAATTTTGGGGTCTACCATAATACCCTCCGCTATTCGTTCTTTCAGCCACTGGCTTGCGTTATCAAGCGGCATATGGTGAACGGTAATATCTTCATCTCCGTTACCACCGCCGGGGCCAACCCGCTCCAGACCGCTCGCATAATAAATCGTGACGATCTCATCACTCATACCCGGCGTGCTGGGGCTGGTTAACAGTTCTTCCAAAACATCGGCTCGATACCCGGTTTCCTCGATCAACTCCCGCTGGGCGGCTGTTTTGAGTTTTTCATCGCGGTCGCCGGTGTCACCCGCCAATCCGGCCGGTAATTCCATCACCCGGCTTTCAACAGGAATACGGTACTGTTCCACCAGCACCAGTTCACCTGCATCCGTCACAGGTACAAGAACGACAACGCCCGTTGCGTTGGTACGGAATGCGTACTCCCATCGATCGGTTTCTTTTAATCCAAGAAAGCGACCCCGGTAATGAATTGATTCATTTTTTGCCACAGACTCACCCGATGCTCTGATAAACTGCGCCGATTGTATCCTAGTGCAGTGCATTAAATAGAGTGAAATTGATGTTCAAATCGATACACTTCACCAGGTAAACGGTTAACCCCATAAAGTAATCAGTATTAAATGGAACCAAAGTTTGGGTAACTGTTCATAGTGAGCGGAATTAGAAGGACACAAGTTAAGAGGACAACCATGTTGCATCGATCAGTTATTACCATCGCATTGGCAATTTTTATAGCCGTGGCCAGCTTGCCACTGGCGGCACAGACAGAAAACCAAAAAGCACGGCCTGAAAATGTGCCCGAATTACTGGTCAAAGCCAATACAGCTTACGCTGAAAAAGATTACCTGGCATTCAGCAATGCAATGGAACGATTACGCATGCTTCGACCCTACAACGGCGGCTATATGTACCAGTCGGTGATTGCTTATGCCTTGCTTGATGAAAAATCAAAAGCATATGACCTGATGGTTCGTATGCAGCAGCAGGGTCTTGGATATGACTTCGATGAGTCGCCCGAAACAATGAATATCAGGGGGACACAGGTTTACGATTATGTGAATGACATAATGAAGATGGCCGCAAATCCACTGGGCGAAACTGACCAGGCATTTATTTTGCCTGAGAGTGTATCTTTACCTGAGGCAATCACCTGGGATGAAAGCCGGCAGAAGTTTCTTGTTGGTACGGCTACCGAGGGCAGTATCATCGCGGTTGATAAGGACGGACAGGTTGCCGAACTGTTAAAGGCCAACGATGAAAACGGTTTATGGGCAGTTCTCGATCTTCTTGTTGACACATCACGTAATCGTTTATGGGTCACCAGTGCAGCCATACCTGCGTTTTCGCGCTTTGAGCCAGTGGATAAAGGCCGCTCAGCCCTGTTCGAGTTTGACCTGGAATCACTGGAGTTGATTCACCGTTATCCGGTCCCGGTCGATGGCATGCCACACACCCTGGGAAGCATGGTGCTCAGTCCAAATGGTGATATTTTCATGGCGGACCGGACCTTGCCGATTATTTACCGGAAACCTGCAGACGAACAGAAAATCCAACCTGCTGTCGCGTTACAAGGCATGGTGAGCATGCGTGGAATCGCCATACAACCTGACGGTGGACTACTGTATGTTGCTGATCGCGAGATGGGAATCATGGTGGTTGATATCAAGAACGCCCGGTCGCGATTACTGAAAGTTCCCGCCACGCTTAATGTCGGTGGCATAGATGGTCTGTACCTGAAGGACAATCATCTTTTTATGATTCAGAATGGTAATATGCCGCAACGCGTGATGCGTCTTGAACTCGACCCGGAGGGTATCGAGGTTGTGGCCGTGCGGCCAATGGTCGTGTCCCAACCGGAGTTTGACTTCCCCAGTTTCGGAACGTTGCACAGTGAGAATCTGTACTTTTTTGCCAACTCCCAGACATCGGCCAATGCAGGGTCCAATAAAGCCGTTACGGTTTTAAGTACACCATTGGAATCCAGTGAAGATTTAGCTGAGCCGGATTTTGGCAAGTATTTGAAGCAAGCTGTAAAAGACAGCAAGCAATCGAAAGAGAATTAACCGGTCAGGAAACAACGACGACGCAGCATTCCGCCGAATTCCATTTCATCAAACAAACGGTTAAGGCGGGCTTCATCCAGTTCTTTACGCGTAACACCCGGGTTTTCAAGTGCTGAGGGCACCCGGGTTTCGATAATCGTCAGACGCCGTGCCAGTTCTGCGGCGTCTCTGTGTTCACCGAGCTTCCTTTGCAGGGATTTTGCCCCTCGAATGCTCAAGTGCTGAACTTCCTCAATCCGTTCCCAGATCGCATCCAGGTCGTCGAAGTGACTCAGTAACGAAGCAGCTGACTTCGGACCTATTCCCGGTACGCCGGGTATGTTGTCAACCGCATCGCCGGTCAATGCGAGATAGTCGGCAATCTGCTCCGGAAAGACACCGAATTTATCCTTGATTTTTGCGCGATTGAGTTTTTGGTTGCGTGTGAAATCCCACCAGGTGTCATCTATATCAATTAACTGGGCAAGGTCCTTGTCACTGGTAATAATGCAAACCGGATGTCCCCGCTCACGCCAGTGAGATGCCAGCGTTCCGATCAGGTCATCGGCTTCATAGCGCTGGTCAGCAAAGCAACTCAAGCCCATGGATTCGGCCACATCCCTGGCCCAGCCGAACTGGCGTTTCAGCTCCTCGGGTGCCGGATCGCGATTGGCCTTGTACGCGGGATAGATTTCATTGCGATAACTTTTGCTGAGTGACTCGTCGAATGCCACGCCGATATGTTCCGCGTTGGTCTGCTCAAGCAGGTTGCACAGAAAACCGGTAAACCCATAGACAGCATTGGTAGGCTCCCCGGAGGAGTTGACGAAGTCATCTGAAATTGAGAACCAGGCACGAAATATATAGATGCTGGCATCAACGAGGTAAACGGGTTGCAGGCTCATAAGTGATCTATCTTAACTCAAACAAATGCAAGAGGCCTTACACCAGCAATGATTCACCTTTTTCAACGCGTTTTCGCAACACACTGTTGCGTGGAAAGTGCGCCAGCAAAAAATCCATCTGATCATTCAGGATCTGGCGTCCCTGTAAATAGATGTATTCCGCATGGGTCGGGCAAAACGGGATCGCAAGCAGTTCCATACCGGCCTGTTCAGGGGTCCTGCCTGCCTTGTGATTGTTGCACCGTTTGCAGGCGGTAACGACATTAACCCAACGATCCTGACCGCCCTGGGTCAATGGATGTACATGATCCCTTGAAAGCAGGGAGTTAGGAAACTGCTGACCACAGTACAGGCACAGATTCTGATCGCGACGGAACAGGGACTGATTGCTTAGCGGTGGCACATAACCTGATGAAAACAAATGCTTGTGAGGATGTTGTCCAACCGTGGCGATGATGGCATCCACGCTGACCAGGCTCTGAAGCCCACTGATGGCATTGATGCCGCCACGAACCTCGTACAGCCTTTTTCCGAGAGAGTAAGAGACCTGATCAAGCGTTATGAGCTTGACTGCTTCCTGGTACCCGACCCACTCCAATGGCATACCGGATACATCTGTGCGTAGAACCCGTTGCTGTAAATCCATGACCTCTTTTATCTATTCGGTCGCAAATAGCCGGTGGCACAAGATATGATGTTGTTTCACACACCACAGCCGTATATCTTGTTTTATATTGTTTTGCAGGCAATCGCAAGCGAAAATTTATGCAGGCCTCCATTCGCCGGTTTGATCAGAACCTGCGACTTGCGAACCACCAGCCTGTTATTGTTGTCACAAACGCGTCGTTTAATTTTGGAGTTAAGTGTGAAATTGGTATTACGCAGCATCTTTCTCATACTGGCAGTGATGACATTGCCAGGGCCGGCTTTGGCTGCCTTACCAGTGGCCGTCGACGGGGAGGCGCTGCCATCGCTGGCGCCGGTCCTCAAGAGGGTCACGCCTTCCGTGGTCAATGTTAATACCCTGACGCGTGTGCGCGTGCGTAGCCCCTTGTTGGAAGATCCGTTTTTCAGGCGGTTTTTCAATGTGCCCGACACACCACGTGAACGGGTTTCTCAAAGCCTGGGATCGGGTGTCATTGTAGATGCTGAAAAGGGCTATGTATTGACCAATAATCACGTTATAGCACGAGCAGACGAGATATCTGTCGGTCTCAAAGACGGTCGGACCCTCGAGGCGAAATTGATAGGAACAGACCCCGATACCGACCTGGCGGTGATTCAGATTCCAGCCGAGGACCTGACCGCGCTGCAACTGGCAGACTCGGACAATTTAGAGGTCGGTGACTTCGTGGTAGCTGTTGGTAATCCCTTCGGACTCGGACAAACGGTGACATCCGGGATTGTAAGCGCATTGGGACGCACCGGTTTGCGAGGCCTTGAGTACCAGAACTTTATACAGACCGATGCCTCCATCAATCCGGGGAACTCCGGTGGTGCGTTGATTAACCTGCGTGGTGAACTGGTGGGAATCAACAGCGCCATATTCACACCCAGCGGTGGAAATGTCGGTATCGGTTTTGCCATACCGGCCAGCATGGCCCGTTACGTTATGGACCAGTTAACTGAGTTTGGTGAAGTGCGCCGTGGAACTCTGGGCCTGGTTGTCCAGGATCTGACCCCAGAATTGGCGGGTGCATTTTCAGTTGAGCCGGGCCGGGGTGTCCTGGTGGCGGAGATTGTTGCCGGATCAGCCGCCGATGATGCAGGTTTGGAACCCGGGGATGTAATTACAGACCTGGCAAAACATGAAGTTAATAGTAAACAGGATTTTCGTAACGCCGTGGGCCGCCTGGCCATTGGTGAATCACTGAAGGTCGAGTACCTGAGAAACGATAAGAAACGGAATACCAAGTTGGTCATTCAGCCCGTGCGTGTTTTGAATGGGGATGATCTGGATTACCGGCTTGCAGGTGCCCGTTTCACGGAACTGACTGAAAGGCACAGACGGCAAAACCTTACCGGTGTTTTGATTGAAGGGCTTGATGAAGGCAGTCGTCTGGCACGAAAGGGACTTACGGTGGGTGACGTGATTATCGGTGCCAACCGCGAACAGGTTCATAATCTTGCGGACTTTGAAAAACTGGTTGATAAGCCACGCGGCACCTTGCTGTTGCAGGTTTTCAGGAGGGGCAGGTCCTATGTCATCCGTATTGATTGATACGCTCTGAATATTCATGTGTTCGGTGTGATCAGGGACATTTGGTGCTTTCCGGAAATACATGTTTGGCATAAACTGGTGTAATTCCAACCCAGGGCATACGTGATGAGCTTTACAGATCAAAAAGACGGTATTCCACTGTACGCAGTGAGTGCGGCAACCTTTGAGCAATGGATGGCAAACCTGTCCGGAGTTCAGCAGAAGTGGCTCAAAGCAATGGGCTTCCGTGCAAAAGCGGGCGAGTTATGCAGCCTGCCCGATAGTAATGGTGAGCTGCATGGTTATGCTTTTGGCATGGCCGAGCAGGGCTGGTTGTACCAGCTTGCGCCACTACCGGCAAAACTGATCGCCGGCAACTACCGGCTGGTGGCAGACTGGAGCCCGTCACAACGCTTGCAGGCCAGTCTTGGCTGGGGCCTTGCGTGCTATAAGTTCAGCTTGTATGTCAAACCACAACAGGAAATGCCGTCACTGGTGCTTGAGGAAGATATAGCCGCCGGTGCCCGGCAGTTATTGTCGGCACAATCGCTGGTCCGGGATCTGATCAATACCCCAACCGAGGACATGGGTCCGGCGCACCTGGCAAATGCCATGCAGGCGCAGGCAGATGAATTTGATGCAGAAATGCTGGTGGTTAAAGGTGTTGGTTTATTGAACGAAAACTTTCCCGCAATCCATGCCGTAGGACGGGCATCCGACCGCGAACCCCGGCTCCTTAAAATGGAGTGGGGAGATAGCGACCTGCCGTTGTTGGCGCTTTGCGGAAAGGGTGTGTGTTTTGATACTGGTGGTTTGAACCTGAAGCCCGGTGCCGGAATGGCATTGATGAAGAAAGATATGGGCGGAGCAGCTCACGTGCTGGCACTGGCGCGGTTAATCATGCAGGCACAATTGCCTGTGCGTCTGCTGGTGTTGATTCCGGCGGTTGAGAACTCGGTTTCCGGTAACGCCTATCGCCCGGGGGACGTGATTTCCACACGTAAAGGTCTGAGTGTTGAAATAGGAAATACAGATGCTGAAGGGAGGATCGTGCTGGCGGATGCGTTAACCTATGCCGCCGAGTTTGAACCTGACCTGGTTATTGATTTTGCCACCCTGACCGGTGCTGCGCGGATTGCGCTAGGCACCGATCTGCCCCCGGTATTCAGTAATGATATCTCCATTGCAAACGAGATCATGGCAGCGGGTGAAGTTGAAGAGGATCCACTCTGGGTTTTGCCTCTTTACCAGCCCTACAAGGATCTGCTGAAAAGCCAGATTGCCGACTTGAATAATATGGGTAAAACGCCATTTGGCGGCTGTATCACCGCAGCCCTTTTCCTGGAGCACTTCATCAAACCGGAAAACGACTGGGTGCATATCGATACCTTCGGCTGGAACCAGACAGCCCGGCCCGGCCGTCCAGTCGGCGGCGAGGCACTGGGGCTCAGGGCGGTATTCCAATACCTGAAAGATCGGTACACCTAAACCCTCTTCACCCCCAAGACGAACGGTGCGTTACGAGTAACGCACCCTGCAAATGACAACAGGAGGCGTCATGAAACAAATTGTCGTCCATGAGGTTGGTCCCCGCGATGGCTTACAGATGGAGCGGCAGGTCGTCCCGACCGATACCAAGGAGGACTGGATCCGCCGCACGATGGAATCCGGCGTGGACATTGTGCAAGTGGGTTCTTTTGTCCATCCGGTCAAAGTCCCGCAAATGGCGGATACCGATGAGCTGATCCGGCGCCTGCTCAGGGACAAGCGTTCCCCCGTGATTCTTGCCGGCCTGGCTTTGAACAAAAGGGGCCTGGAGCGTGGTCTGGAGTGCGGGGTGGAGATGTTTGCCCTTGGTGCATCAGCCAGCGAGACCCACAGCATTAAAAATACCGGTATGGCGAGTATGGATGCCGTGCACCGCATTATTGCGGCAGGGCAGGAGGCCATGGCTGCTGGTAAGAAGGTACAGGTCTCGGTGCAGTCGGCTTTCGGTTGCGGGTTTGAAGGTCCGGTCTCCGAGGTGCGTGTGCTTGAAATGGCTGCCGCATACGTGGAGGCAGGTCTATTTAGTATCAGTCTTGCGGATACCGCCGGTCATGCACATCCTGCTCAGGTCGAACGCCTGTTTTCCGCGGTTCTTGAGCTTGATCCCAAAGTTGAATGCACCGGTCATTTCCATAATACCTACGGTCTGGGTATGGCGAATATCATGGCAGCGTTGCGTGTTGGAGTTACCTCGTTTGAGACATCTTTTGCAGGTCTTGGAGGCTGTCCTTTCACAAAGGTGGCAGCGGGTAATGTAGCCACTGAAGATTTCGTCAATGCCCTGCAGCTGCAGGGTTTACGCCAGAACATTGACCTGGGCAGCTTAATCCGTGTTGCCGGTGACGTCGCGCGTTACTTTGATCGCGAAATGCCCGGTTGTGTTTACAAAACCGGATCAATACAAAACAGGGAATCGGTATGAGCAAGCAGATCATGGAAGGTGTGAGGGTTCTCGACCTCACCAATGTGCTCGCCGGTCCTTTCGCAACCTTGCACCTGGCCTTGCTGGGTGCCGAGGTCATCAAGGTTGAAAGACCCGGAAGTGGCGATCTTGCCCGTAAACTGGGTACGGTGACCGAGTTGAATGAGCAATTGATGGGTACCAGCTTCCTGGCTCAAAACTCGAATAAAAAGTCGGTCACCCTCAATACCAAGTCTGCTGAAGGCAAGGAAATTTTCAAGAAACTGGTAAAGGATGCAGATGTACTGGTTGAGAATTTCCGGCCCGGTGTGATGGATCGCCTTGAACTTGGCTATGACACTTTGAAAGAGATTAATCCGGGCCTGATCTATTGCGCGATTTCCGGGTTTGGACAAACTGGGCCCGACGCGAAAAAACCGGCCTATGACCAGATCATCCAGGGTCTCAGCGGTGAAATGGCGGTCAATGGTGATGAGCGGCTGAATCCCTTACGCACCGGTTTTCCCGTCTGCGATTCCGTCGGTGGTTTGAATGGTGCCTTTGCCATCATGGCTGCTTTATATCACCGCGAGCGTACCGGTGAAGGCCAGTTCATCGATATCGCGATGCTCGACTCCATCATGCCTCTGATGGGTTGGGTGGCCGCAAATCTGCTGATCGCCGATCGTGACCCGGTACCCATGGGTAATGATAATTTCACCGCGGCGCCTTCCGGAGTTTTCAACACTGCTGATGGGCATATCAACATCGCTGCCAATAAGCAGGAGCAATGGGAGTCGGTCTGCGACGTACTTGGTCTGCCGGAATTGAAAACCGATCCACGCTTCCAGAAGCGTGATATACGCAAGCAGAACCGCAAACAACTGACGCCTCTGCTGGAAGAAAAGCTGGCACAGCGTGCAACTGGTGAATGGGTAGAACTGCTCAATGCGAATGGTGTTCCCAGTGGTGCAATCCTGAGTCTCAGGGATGCATTGCAACAGCCGCAGATAAAGCATCGCGAAACCCTGAAGGAAGTGCCCGTTGATGGTATCGGCAATATTCCATTGTTCAATTTGACTGCCAGGTTTGAACAAACGCCGGGGGAGATCACATCCCCGCCACCAAGACTGTCAGCGCACACGGCCGAAGTGCTGGCCGGTATCGGTATCACTGAAGATGAATTGGCAGAATTGAAGGCAAAACACATCGTCTGACGGTCAACAGGGAGATTGATATGGGCATGACGTACGTACAAAAGCTTCTTGCACGGGCCTGCGGCAGGGATACGGTTTCCGTCGGTGATATTCTCCAATTACCGGTTAGCCTGGCGATGTCGCATGAAAACGCCGTTATGGTCATTAACCAGTTCAAAGAGATATACCGGGGTACCCCACTGGATGCACGTGTCTGGGATCCCTCGCGGATTGCAATTATCTTTGATCACCGCGTACCTGCGGAGTCTTCAAAAACCGCAACCAACCACAAAAGAACCCGTGAGTTCGTTGCACACCAGGGAATCACGAAATTCCACGATGTACGTGGTGATGTTGGTGGTATCTGCCATCAGATTCTCCCTGAAAATGGGTATGTACGGCCAGGCCAGGTACTGGTGGGTACGGACAGCCATACCACCACACACGGGGCGCTTGGCGCCTTTGCATTCGGCGTAGGCGCCACCGAGATGGCAGCGGTCTGGGCGTTGGGCACTATTCTGAATGTTGAAGCGCCCGGTACCATTAAGGTGGAAGTCAACGGAGAGCTTCCCGAAGGTGTATATGCCAAGGATCTGATCCTGCACCTGGTTGGTCTTCTCAGTGCAGAGGGGGCAAACTTCAAGGTGATCGAGTTCCATGGTGAGGTCATCCGTGATATGCCGACTTCGGGCCGGCTGGTGCTCTGTAATATGGTGGCTGAGGCCGGTGCAACCGCCGGTGTGGTGCCACCGGATGAGGAAACCTGCCGCTATCTGCGTGAAGAAGCCGGTGTTGAAGAAC
>JAOUCZ010000320.1 GCA_029859505.1 Lysobacterales bacterium
AACCCTTGAGTGTGATGCGCTGATTATTACCACGCCGCCCGAGCAGGCAAGCACATTGCTCGCCGACCCTGAAGTCGACGAACTGATCAGTGGAGTGGAAATGATGCCATGCTGGGCGCTTATGCTTGTTTTGGACGAGCCCTTGTTCGCAGAACATGATGCTGCCTTTATCAACCAGGGACCGCTTAGCTGGGTGTCCAGCCAGCCTTCGCGACCGGAGCGCCCGACAGCCAATGCCTGGGTGCTGCATGCCAGCCCGGAATGGTCTTTAATGAACCTGGAAAAGTCAGCGGATGAAGTGCGGGACCTGCTACTTGAGGCAGCGCGCGAATTGCCGCTGTCGCAACCATTTACAGTGATGTCAGCCGTTGTCCATCGCTGGCGCTACGCGCTGGCCCGACAAGCGTTGCACTGCGGTGCCATCTGGCTTGGCTCAAAAAACCTGGCGCTTGCGGGAGATTGGTGCCACGGCTCACGGGTCGAAGGGGCTTTTCTCAGTGGTATTGCAGCCGCCGGTCGAATCATGGCTGCCCACTATCAGAAAACATAAAAACTGCGAACTGGGAGCCGTTTTTCCTGAAGGCCGAATCACTATGCTGCCAGGTTCCACCAGTAGTCAACTTCCTACTATGGCCAATAAAGGGACCCCCTTTTACATATAACCCCTGTGCGAGATTGAAGTTTATCTGAATTACTTCATGCTAGGATTAAAATAGTAACCAATTCAATTATCGGTGATCACCCAAACTTCCGAAAAGGCTTTTTCAAAATGACAAAAACCGCGATACAAAACTGGAATGAACTGGAAGACCGCAAACCAGCCTACGCCTTGGTCGCTGACGTTGACCTGGTTATAGTGCGATTTGATGATGAAGTTTCTGTTTTATATGGGCGCTGCGCACACAGGGGTGCGCTGATGTCGGATGGTTCAGTCGATGGCGATAACCTGATTTGCGGGGTGCACGGTTGGGACTATCGGCTCGATTCCGGTATCAGTGAATACAACAACAATGAAGCCTTGCCAAAATTCAAAGCCTGGGTGGAAGACGGCACCGTTTTTGTTGATGGAGACGAGATCGCAGCCTGGGCAAAAAAACACCCGCAGCCTTACAAGCGCGATACTTACCAGGGCTTATTCCAGGACCCTGTGGGCACGAATGATGAACCCCATGTCAAACTGATTCGCAAACTCGCGGGCGAGGGGCTAAGTAAATTCGGCCACCACGGACCATCAGCCGCAATGGGTGTTCCCCGCGATAGCCTGCCCAAGTGGGATGACCTGCAGTTTGTGGTGGGCCAGTTACACCGCCTGCCACTGCTCGATGAAGAAACGGTCGGCACGGATCTCGTTATCGGCCCGAACGCAGCAAAACCGCTAAAACTGGATATCCCATTGTTTGTTTCTGACATGAGTTTTGGTGCGTTATCGGAAGAAGCCAAAGTAGCACTTTCGAAGGGTGCTGAGCTCGCTGGCACCGGAATCTGCTCGGGTGAAGGCGGTATGTTGCCCGAAGAACAATCGGCAAACTCACGGTATTTTTATGAACTGGCTTCCGCGCGATTTGGTTTTTCCTGGGATAAGGTCAAGAAAACCCAGGCTTTTCATTTTAAAGGCGGGCAAGGTGCAAAAACCGGCACTGGTGGGCATCTTCCCGGTAACAAGGTGAAAGGCAAAATAGCTCAGGTTCGTAATTTGCCCGAAGGTCAGGCGGCGATTTCACCTCCACGTTTTCCTGACTGGACAGAGCTAAGCCAGTATAGAGATTTTGCAGCCGAGGTTCGTGAACAAACCGGTGGTATACCGGTGGGTTTCAAGCTTTCTGCACAACACATCGAGAAAGACATCGACGCTGCACTCGAAATCGGTGTTGACTACATTATCCTGGATGGACGTGGTGGTGGAACGGGGGCAGCTCCCTTGATCTTCAGAGACAATATTTCGGTGCCCACCATTCCCGCTCTGGCCAGGGCCCGGCGCCACCTGGATAACTGCAAGGCGGGCGGCGTAACCCTGATTACCACGGGTGGCCTGCGCACCCCTGCCGATTTTGCCAAGGCACTGGCACTGGGCGCTGATGGCATTGCTGTTTCAAACTCGGCACTACAGGCTATCGGCTGCCTGGGCATGCGTGCCTGTCATACCAACAACTGCCCGGTAGGCATCGCCACACAAAAGCAGCATCTTCGTGACCGTTTGCCGGTTGATATTGCCGCCCAAAGACTGGCGAGCTACTTCAGAGCCGCTGTTGAGTTAATGGAAGTCATGGCCCGTGCAACCGGTCATCGACATTTGAGTGAATTCAATATTGACGATCTGACCACCTTTAAGAAGGACATGGCTGAACTCACAGGCGTTGCGTATGGCGGGGTAAATTTTTGACCTCCTTGGTAATATCGTAACCCCGGCTTTCAAGGATTCTTTTGGATTTTGCCGGTTAAACAACTATGATTAAAGGCAATAGTGGACACAAAGAAGCCAGCTCTTGTCTTTTTTCAATGAACTCAAACGTCGTAACGTCGTCAGGGTCGCGATGGCCTATGTGGTTGTCAGCTGGGTCTTATTACAATTTGTTGATGTCGTTGCCCCCTTACTCGGATTGCCTGAAGTGTTCCAGAAGGGCGTTCTGCTGGTGCTGGTGCTTGGTCTTCCTGTTGCCCTTATCCTTAGCTGGGCCTACGAACTTACCGACGATGGTGTCAAAAAAACTGAAGAAGTGGATGCGTCAGAGTCGCTGACCCACAGTACCGGCCAGAAACTCAACAAGTTGGTGATCGCCGGCCTGGTTCTTGCCGTGGGTTTCCTGTTATTCGACAAGTTTTACCTGGCGTCTGAGCCCGTGGTTGAGCTTGTTCCCGAGACCCAGGCTGTGCAGGCCTCCATTGCCGTCCTGCCTTTTTCCGATTTATCGTCACTGGGGGACCAGGAGTATTTTGCCGATGGTTTGTCAGAGGAGATTTTAAATGTATTGGTTAGTATTGATGATCTGACCGTGGCATCCAGAACATCGTCTTTCCAGTTCAAAAATGGCGAGCTTGGCTTGCCTGATATCGCGGCCAAGCTGGGTGTTACTTATGTGCTGGAAGGTTCAGTCCGAAAAGCCGGTCAGACCATCCGGATCACAGGGCAGTTGATTGAGGCTAAAACCGACCGCCATTTGTGGTCAGACACATTCGACAGGGAATTAACCACCGAAAACCTGTTTGCCATTCAGGATGAGATCGCCACGGCGATTGTCGAGGCATTACGTCTTGAATTAGGCGTATCGGATGACAGCCTGGTTATCGATTCTGTTGGTGTTGCCACCGAAAACCTGTCCGCCTACGACACGTTTCTAAGGGGCCGGGACATGTTCCATGGCCGCTACAGGGTTTCTGATATTTCCGAATCCATTACCCTGTTTGAAAAGGCAATTGAAGAAGATCCGGATTTTGCCCTGGGTTGGCAATGGCTCGGTGCCGCGTACTCGGTGGCCTCGGGCTGGGGTCTGCACAAAACGGTGCCCCGGGATTATCCTGCGCTGGCAAGGCAAGCCGCAGAGCGTGCACTGGAATTGGATCCAAACCTGGCTTTCGCACATGCGGTAAGGGGTTTCTCGGCCATCATTTACCCTGGCGGTGACTATCTTTTTGCCATGCAACAAATGGAGCGTGGGCTGGAGCTCGACCCAAACAACGTTACCCTGGTTCACTGGGTTGGAATTGTTCTGAGAGAAATGGGGTATGTTGAGGCCGCAATGGAACATTTTGACCGTTGTGAGGTACTGGACCCGGCGTTTACAAACTGTACCGAACACCGCGCCCGCACCTTTATGTTTTTAGGGGATTACAGGAAGGCCCATGAGCAG
>JAOUCZ010000084.1 GCA_029859505.1 Lysobacterales bacterium
AAAATCGGCGCCCATAACGCCGCCGTATTCGACCTCAATGCCGGCTGTAGCGGTTTTATCTACAGCCTGGAAGTTGCAACTGCCATGATTCGTTCCGGCACCTATCAAAAGGTACTGGTGATCGGTTCGGAACGTATTACCTGGTTCTTCAATTGGTCCAATCGCGATACCGCTGTGTTATTCGGCGATGGTGCCGGCGCTGTGGTCGTCGAACCGTCTCAGCAGGAATCCGGTTTGTTGTATTCGCACCTTGGTTGTGAAGGTGACGCAGCAGATGCCTTGCAGCTACCAAACTTTGGAACAGCCGGCGATCGCTTTATTGAAGACTATGCTGCGTTTCAAGTTCAGTTTGATGGCCGCGAAATTTTCCGCCGGGCCGTCAAGGGCATGACCAGGGAAACAGAGATCGTACTGGATAAACTGGGTCTGACACAGGACGACATTGACCGGATCATTCCACATCAAGCCAATTTACGTATCATCGAGTCACTCGCAAAACACCTGTCAGTCGATATGTCGAGGGTCGAAGTGAATATTGATAAATACGGCAATACATCTGCCGCGACCATCCCAGTGGCCCTGGTCGAGGCCCTTGAGGCTGGTCGCATCGAGGCTGGAGATAAGATATTGCTGGCCGCATTTGGTGCGGGGCTGACCCGCGCGGCAGGTTTGCTGCGTTGGGGTGAACGCACAGTACCCTTAAAGACCAGCGACGCTGAGCTACCCGCTTGCGAGCAGACAGCCCTGGAAATTGTTGGTGAAGCTATTAAACTCACACTTTGATCCCGCGCTTCCTTACTGGCAGGACTACCTTCCTTATTTGCATGAGCTTGCAGGCCCGGGTTTTCCATCCTGTTCTCAACTCAACTCGCTGTTACCCGATGATCTAAGTTCCGGCGATGGACAACCGGTCCGATTTGTAGAGAGTGATCAGCTTGACGACGATAACTACGAGCACCGGATTTTTGCGACCGGCCAGGTAAGTACACGTCCACACAGCTGGCACGATCTATTCAACGCACTGGTCTGGACGCGCTTCCCTCTCATCAAGAGCGCCATGAATTATCTGCATAACCAGGCCGGGGCAAAGTTGAACCGTGGCAGCAGGGGTCATTTACGTGATGCACTGACCCTGTTTGATGAATGCGGTGTCATCGTATTTTCTGACCGCCTGGAGTTACTCGAAGCACTGGCGGAACGACGCTGGTCTACCGCCTTCTTGTCCGATGACTTCAATACGTCAGTATTATTATCGATTTGCGGTCATGCAATGCTGGAAAAATACCTGTCACCCTATAAGGCCATGACCGCCAAGGCCCTGCTTGTACACGTAAATCCAGAATTCATGCAACACCCCAGGCAGGAAATGCTGATTCATCTTGACCGGGAAATTTCAAAGCGAATGCTGAGCGGACTCATTTTGACCAAACCTGCTTTCCTGTCACCCCTGCCGCTCGCAGGTATTCCTGGCTGGTGGCCGCAGGGCGGCCAGGAAAACAGTTTGTTTTACGATGACCGGCAGGTCTTCAGACCGGCACCGGAAAATTTGATTCCGGCGCCTGTTCTTAGTCTGCAGAAAGGCTTGAACAGATAATAGAGCGTAGTAATTATTCAGCCTCACGCCTGATTTTTGCGGAAGATCAGATCTGTCAGACCACGTTCAAACATCAATGACAGTGGCATCAGTAACAGGAAATAGCGGTTCTCCACAGGAATCAGCAAGGACAGCAGTAATACGCCTACGGTAAGCACCGTGACAGTTATCTTGGAGCAGCGGATTCTGATTGTCTCATCATCAGTGGATTTCCTTGAAATTTTTCCAATCAAAACAAGTAAACCGAGATCAGCCGCAAGCACCAGGGTGATATAGAAAAAATCAACAAACTCGGACAGCGTCCAACCGGCACCATGATTTAACGAGCCCTCAAGTTGTACGAGCGTTACATCGCCACCGTAGTCAAAGACCAGCGTAGTGGCCCGCGGGACCAGGCAAACCAACAGCAGAACCAGACAGTTAACCCAGATGACAGCGCTGCCCACCGAATCACCATTGAGCCCGTTGATCCGTCTGTGCTGTATCCACAACGCAAACAGAATAAGAAATGACAAAACGTATTCAACCAGCATTTCACCAAATGAGCCAATGGCAAATTTACCCTTGAACTCACCTGGAACTTCAAGCGCCAGTATGGTTACAGCAATCGCATAGACTGCGTCTATAAAAGTACCAACGACTTCCTTCGACAAGATTGATTTCATGTTGTTTCAATCCCGTTCTTATGCGCTGTTTTCATTTTCACCTTTCTTATAAGGCAGATAGGCCTCAGCCTCTTTTTTATATCTGTCTGTACTGCGTTTCTCGTGATTGAGAAAGTCTGCTATGGCCGCCCTGAAACGGTGATCTGCGATCCAGTGATAGGAAGCACTCTTGACCGGTTCAAAGCCGCGCATCAATTTATGCTCACCCTGGGTTCCCGGATCAAACTCCTGAAGTTCGTGCTCGATACAAAATTCGATACCCTGGTAAAAACAGGTCTCAAAATGCAAACATGAAAATTCTTGCAGCGCCCCCCAATATCGACCGTACAGACGCCGACTATCAAACAGGAATAATGAGCAAGCTACAATTTCTTCGCCATGGCGTGCAACCACCAGCATTAATTGCGAGGCCATCGACTCGCGCAGACGGTCAAAAAATGCCTCATTGAGATAGCCATCATGACCGCTGCGTTTCCGGTAGGTACTCATATAGCAACGAAAAAAGCCCTGCCACTCCTCATCGCTTATGTCGTCACCTGTTCTTCGTTGCAAGCTAACGCCCTGCTCTGCCACCAACCTCCTCTCTCTTTTTACGTTCTTGCGCCGTGAGGAGCGCAAGGTGGCCAGAAAACCATCAAAGCAGGTGTAGTCACGGTTGTACCAGTGAAATTGTACTGCTTCGCGATGCAGAAAAGCCCCTTCGTCTTTCATCTCCAGTAACGCCGCTTGCAGACGCTGACCGGGAAACAACAGGTGCCAACTGGAATAATGGTGTCTTTCTGCCAGTTGATGAAGCGCATCCAGCAAAACTGTGAATACTTTTTCCGGTTCCGCGCTTGATGACACACCGACACGCGGGCCGGCGACCGGTGAAAAAGGAATAGCAGTCACCAGTTTCGGGTAATAATTCAGCTGATGACGTTCATAAGCTTCAGCCCATCCCCAGTCAAATACGAACTCCCCATACGAATTATTCTTGGCATACAGGGGCATAACTGCCAGCGCCTGCTCCCCATCCATCAAGACCAGGTGCTGGGGCTGCCAGCCGGTGTCTGGACTGACACAACCGCTTTCCTCCAGTGCCAGCAAGAAGGCATGCTGCACGAAAGGGTTTTCACTATCAAAGAGTGTATTCCACAGTGAAGGCGGAATATCGGCGATGGATGAGTGGAATATACAATGCATATCTCAGTGTACGCAAAAACTGAAAATAAAGTACACACCGGGTGACTGCCTGCGCATGATACGTTTTTTATCACCGGAAACATTCTTCGATAGAGACGCCCTGCCATGCAAAACCTGCCGCATTTGCCAATTCCCATATTAGCAACAATAAGTAGACCTTTTAAGGCGCATCTTCTTGCTTATTGAAAACTGAGAAGCGCCTCCAACCACGAAGGATCTGCAACGCGGTCATCTGAGACTTTCAACACTGGAGTAGTATTTGCCATCATTGATACGTGCTTACGAATCTATTGACTTGTTTAAAGGCCAACACGCCAAACTCACAGCTATTTCACCCCATGCATTCCTTTACGTACCAGCGGAATCAGGGCAAGGGCCACCACCGATGCACCCATGCCAATCCAGAACATCAGCATGAATAAATCTCCATAGCTGGCCGCGGCAGCCGCTACATCCAGTGCCTCTCCTTCTGGCACGTCAATCGCAGTCAGCTCGCCGAACCTGGCTGCCAACACCTCGGAATAGGCAGTTGCCAGGAACCAGGCTCCCATCATGACACTGACGACGCTGGGCACCGACAGTTGCGTTACCGCACTCAACCCGATTGGCGAAATGCTGAGTTCACCAAGTTCGAGAATCGCATAGGCCAAAACCAGCCACCAGACACTGGCAACACCATTGATTCCGGCCAGGTGTGCTGCATAAACCATCGGCAGGAACGCCAATCCAGCCAAAAACAAACCAATCGCACTCTTTCCTGGTTTACTGGGATTCAGCCCGCGTTTATCCAGCCAGGGCCACAACCATGTAAAAAAGGGTGTAAAAGCAACGATAAAAAAGGCGCCAAGAAATGTTAACGAACCCGCCGTCTGCTGGACAAATGACATATCACGGATAAAAGCGGCCAGCATCAATATTGCAACTGAACCGAGCAAATATTCACCCAGGCGAAGCTTGCCATGACCCGCCAAACTCAAAGCCAGCAACATAGCTAATGGACTCAATATAAGCGGAACAATGGTCCATGGAACAACCGGGTCAGCGGTAACATTTGCAACAATGAAAAGATCCTTGGTCAATAAGCGGTCTGTAAATGCCACCCAGGTCCCGTAGGTTTGCTCATACAGGGTAAAAAACACCAAAACCATAAAAATCAGCATGACCAGGCTGATCATTTGCTGACGCTCAACACGGTTGCACTTAACTGTTACAAACCATACAAACCAGGCCACCAATACAACGGACATGATATGCATGGCTCCAGCCACGGTCCAGGTGTTCTGCATTAGCTGCCAGATGACAACAACACCGACCAAAGACCCCAGGTAGATGGCCCATTCACGGTTCAACGGTCCAAGTACACTTTCTTTCAGTAATTCCGGTTGTTTCGGTTCGGCATGACCGTGCAGGTATTTCTGACCCGCTAAAAACACCGTGAGACCCAGTAACATTCCTATGCCTGCAGCACCAAAACCATATTTCCAACCAAAGGTCTCGCCCAGGTAACCGCAAATCAGGCTGGCAAACAACGCACCTATATTGATACCGGCATAGAAAATCGTAAAACCACCGTCCCTGCGCGGGTCGTTCTGGGGATACAGCTTACCGACGATGGTTGAAATATTCGGTTTCAGAAAACCAACACCACCAATAATCAACGCAAGCGAAAAATAGAATATCTGTAAAGCTCCTTCATCACGTTGCACTTCACCACCTACCAGGCGGGCCTGTTCACCTTCAAAAGCCATGCCGAAATGTCCGGCACATAACAATACAGCGCCGACAATGACCGCCTTACGCATACCCAGCCATCGATCAGCAAGCAGGCCGCCGATGACCGGCATCGCATAGACCATTCCTCCGTAAGCTCCCAATAGCTGGTAGGCAGGAGTATCACCAAACATGTGGTATTTAATCAGGTATAAAAACAGGAGGGCCTTCATGCCATAGAATGAGAACCGTTCCCACATCTCTGTGAAAAAACAGATATACAAACCCTTGGGTTGACCCCAGAACTCCTCGCCCGGGTGGAATTTGTCTTCAGTTGTAATTTCGCTCATATAGTTTCTTCATTTTGGTGGGGCGGGAAAGTCATCAAGAATCCAGCGAAATCGCTCCCGAGTCAAATGCTTTGTTCATTTGGCACGGACAAAGCCATGTACATTGAGTAAACTTGCCCAAACAAAACGTCTTTAAAATAATAATGAATCAAAGAAAAATCATCATTGATTGTGATCCCGGGCAGGACGACGCCGTCATGTTACTGATGGCACTCGCCTGCCCCGATGAATTCGATATCCTGGGTATCACCACCGTGGCCGGTAATGTACCACTGGACTTAACCCAGCGTAACGCGCGCATTATGTGCGAATTGGCCGGCAGGACCGATGTGCAGGTTTTTGCCGGTTGTGACAAACCCATGCGTCACGAACTGATCACAGCCGAAAATGTACACGGTAAAACGGGCATCGATGGCGTCACTGTCTACCCGCCCACCATGCCCCTGCAAGACCAGCATGCGGTTGATTTCATCATCGAAACCCTGCTTGGTTCTGAAAATGACAGCATCACGCTTGTGCCTACCGGCCCATTGACAAATATCGGGCAAGCCATGGCCCGGCAGCCGGACATCCTGCCCAGGATCAAGGAAATTGTCCTGATGGGTGGAGCCATGCGAGAGGGCGGCAATACCACACCAAGTGCCGAGTTCAATATTCTTGAAGATCCGGATGCGGCGCAGATCGTCATGCAGTGCGAGCGGCCACTGACGATCGTTCCTTTGGATGTTACTCACCAGGCGCTGGTCTCACAAAAGCGCATCGAACAGATACGCGCACTCGATACACCCGTGGGTGCAGCCGTGGTCGGAATGATGGAGTTTTTCAATCGGTTTGACAGTGACAAGTACGGTAGTGATGGTGCCCCGCTGCATGACCCCTGCACTATTGCCTACCTTCTTGAACCGGAGTTATTTGAGGGCAAAATGTGTAATGTAGAAATTGAAACCGGCTCGCCATTAACCCGTGGTCACACTGCGGTCGACTTTTGGGGCGTTACCGACAAGGTCCGGAATGCAAACTGGCTCTATAAGCTGGATGCAGATGGTTTTTTTGCATTGTTAATTGATCGGCTCAAGTCATGAATACTGATATTTCAATCGCCGTCATTGGTTCCATCAACCTGGACATCGTCGCCCATGTGAAGGTATTTCCTCGGCCAGGAGAAACCATCACCGATGCCGTGGTTCATCGCTTTCCCGGAGGCAAGGGCGCCAACCAGGCACTCGCAGCCCACCGTCTGGGTGCATCCGTTTACATGATAGGCAGGGTTGGTAACGATCCGCTTGCAGATGAGGCCCTGCATGCTTTGCGTTCAGAAGGTGTTGACCTGAGCTTTTGCAAGCCGCTTGATGGCTATTCAACCGGGCTGGCAATGATCGTGGTCAATGAAGAAGCTGAGAACCAGATAGTGGTAGCACCTGGTGCCAATTCTGCATTTGATGCCGGGCATCTTGAGTTTCCTCAAACCGATGCCTGTATTGCCCAGCTTGAAGTACCCATTGAAACTATTTTGAAGGCCGCACGTGCGAATAGCACCTTCTTTTGTCTTAACGCAGCGCCGGTCAAGCCGGTACCCCATGAACTGCTCGAGCATGTCGACTTGCTGGTGGTCAACGAAATAGAAGCGAAAGCGCTGGGGTCAGAACTTGAGTGCTTTAAGGGCTTGCTCGCCAGCACATTTGGCGCCCGGGGTGCTGTTTTAAGTTGTAAAGGACATCAAATTGCGAAATCCAAACCGCCGAAAGTGAATGCAATAGACACCACCGGTGCAGGTGATGCCTTTACAGCAGCATTGACGGTGGCATTGGTGAGCGGCATGCACCCCCAGGAGGCATTGGATCAGGCCTGTGTTGTCGGCGCATTGACAACCACAAAAATGGGCGCCCAGTCATCACCAGACGGTAAATCTTTGCACGAGTTGACACGGACAATTGCCTAATTGCATTCCGTGATGTTTATCAAATTCATTATCCGGAAGATGAAGTAGACGATGCGGAATGAAACCTAAATGCTCAGCGCTTGATGTACATCAGCAAAGGTGTCAAAAATCAGCTAGTTTTGACCAAGATTCTATTGCCACTATTACCCCGTAGACTTAAAATTCGCATACAGGTTTTTTCTCCTCTTTAACGCAGATAACGGACGTGTGCAAATTGCCCTCAGCGGCATAACAATCAAACAATCCATCGCATAATTAGGCGCATTTTGGTTGGCAAAACAAGCCATCTGAAGCATTGCAATTACCCTGACATTCGAAGTGAACTAGATATGACCATTCAACCTGACAATCTGACATTTTATATCACCGCCCTTGCCGCCGTTTTGGCTTCAATCGGTCTGTTTTTTTTCCTGGTTACCCGAATATCCCTGATCTATCAAACCAGCATGGTCAAATCAGACCCTGACACAGCCCATATTTATTGGATTTATAAGAGCCCGCTTTTTATCCGGTTGGCAGACAGGATGTTCGTTGTATCGAGCATCTTATTGGGTCAATACAGCAAGCTGGTGGACTGCGTGGTAAAGCGGTTAAATCCGTCGTTGAAAGGCAAAAGGATATTGCAGATTTCCTGTGCATTCGGAAACGTATCTGAAAAAATCGCCGAAAGCTGTGCAAAACAGGACGCCAGTGAGTTTGTCCTGACAGACATCATGCAAAGCGAGTTAGATAATGCCGAGAGAAAGCTGAAACGTTTTGGGAAGCTGTGCACCTATCTCAAACAGGATGCTACCAACCTGGAATTTGAAGATCAGTCATTTGACTATGTGGTGGTGTTTTTTCTTCCGCATGAATTGCCCTCGGATAAAAAAGACAAACTTATCGTAGAGGCCAACCGGGTGTTAAAGCCTGGCGGCAAGGTGGTTTTCGGTGAGTTCCACAAACCAAGACTGAAGATTCTAGAAATACTCGGACGTATCTATTTTTATATATTCGAGCCCTATGCGACTGAAATGTGGGACACTTTTGACATTGGGCAGGCCATTGAAGAGAACACAGGCGTGCCCTATAAAATTCAAAAAGACACCTTTCTTTTTAGTAACTTTCAGATTTTAACTGCAAAACGTTTGGCGTAGCCAGTAGCGGATCACAGCCGTTCTTTTTTCGTCCGCTTCGGCAGCTTTTCTACCACAAGGCTAATGCCTTGCAATAGTCTGCGCAACGGCAAAGGCAGATCATCCCAATCCATACTATCCATGGTGTTCTTAACACCAAGGCCGAGTTCCGTATCACCTTCGATTCGAATCCGGCGTTGAAAGAAAAGCGTATCGGGATCAGCCTGGCGCGTAGCCAGTAGAATAAAATCAGGACTCTCACCACTGATACGTACATCGTCGTCAAGTTCCCGCTCTATCGGCGTGAAACTCTCACTTTCAACGCTGATCAGCCAGTCAATATTCAGATCGGTAACCCTGATTCTTACCTTGGCGCCTTCCAGAAAATCTAACTCACCATGATGTAACGGTTCACGGAATGCCTGGTTCAGGACCAGGGACAACACTCGTTTCTGAACTGGGTATGGAATGAAACGTCCCGGAATACCAATCACTGATTTGGCTACAGGTCGAACGAACTCGGGAATTGGCAACATAATTCATACCTGTCAGGTTTTGCATCAGTATATTTACCGTTTACCGCGATGTGTTGATACAGATCAATGTCAGGCGGGATTCTATCCCTAGAATGTGATTCCAATACGCACAAACTGGATCAACTATGGAACTGGTGTGTCCGGCGGGCAACCTGCCCTCATTGAAAGCTGCTGTCGACAACGGCGCAGATGCTGTTTATGTAGGCTTTAAGGACGATACCAATGCGCGTCACTTTGCCGGTCTCAACTTCACTGAACGCACCTTTGAAAAGGCCATTCGCTACGCGCAGGACAAAGGCCGGAAAGTATATGTTGCAATCAATACATTTCCTCAGCCCAAGGGTTTTGATCGCTGGAAATCAGCGGTGGACCAGGCAGCAGCATACGGTGTCAATGCCCTGATACTCGCCGATATCGGTGTTCTTGACTACGCAAGTTCTCACTGGCCAGACCTGAGACTGCACCTGTCTGTACAGGCATCAGTGACCAGCGCCGAGGGCATCAGCTTTTATCACGATAACTTTGGCATACGGCGTGTGGTTTTGCCGCGTGTTTTATCGGTCAACCAGGTCGCCCATGTCATCAGCCGGTCCCCCATCCCTGTCGAGGTTTTCGGGTTTGGAAGCCTGTGCGTAATGGTTGAAGGGCGCTGCCTTTTATCCAGTTACGCAACCGGCAGATCGCCAAATACCTATGGAGCCTGTTCACCGGCATCACACGTCCGCTGGGAAGAGACTGGTGACGGCACCAATACACGTCTAAATGGTGTATTGATCGACCATTATGGCGAAGGCGAAAAAGCCGGTTATCCGACCCTGTGCAAAGGACGCTTCCAGGTCGGTGAGCATACTTTCTACGCACTGGAAGAACCAACGAGCCTAAATACCCTTTCTATTCTGCCTGAGCTTAAAAAAATGGGGGTCAGTGCGATCAAGGTAGAAGGCCGTCAGCGCAGCCCGGCTTATGTTGCACAGGTGACAGCGGTTATGCGTGCGGCTATTGATCAATGTCTTTCAGACCCGCTCAATTATCAGCCAAAGGAACAATGGATGGGTGATCTGGCTGAAGTTTCAGAAGGTTCTCAAACCACGCTTGGCGCCTATCACCGGCCCTGGCAATAGTTGATAAGAAGATGAAATTATCTATTGGCCCTATTACCTACTTCTGGGAACGCCCTTCTGTACTGGACTTTTATCAGCAGGTAGCAGATAGCGCAGCTGACGTCATTTACCTCGGTGAGGTGATCTGTTCAAAACGTCGACTGGTAAAGCCTGAAGACTGGCTTGCGATCGGAAATGAGCTCAAGGAAAGCGGTAAGGAAGTGATCTTATCTTCCCTGACTCTATTGGAAGCAGCCTCTGAAACAAGCAGTCTGAAAAAACTATGTCAAAACGATACATTCATGATCGAAGCCAATGACATTTCAGCGGTGCAGATGCTCAGTACCGCGGGTAGAAAATTTGTGACCGGCCCCAGTATGAATATATACAACTCCCATAGCCTCAAGCTGCTGGCTGACAAGGGCTTGCAACGCTGGGTTTTGCCGGTTGAATTGGGCCTGGATACATTAAGGGACTTACAGTCGGATCGACCAGAGGGTGTGGAAACTGAGGTTTTTGCCCTGGGCCGTCTGCCGCTTGCCTACTCGGCGCGCTGCTATACCGCCCGCTCCCACAATCTGCCAAAAGACGATTGTCAGTACAAATGTCTCGACTACCCGGATGGAAGTCTGCTGAAAACCAGGGAAGATCAACCGTTCCTTGTTCTCAACGGTATTCAAACCCAGTCGGCGCTGACCCACCAGGTGCTGGATCAACTACCTGACCTAATATCACTGGGTGTCGATGTAATGAGGATCAGCCCCCAGCACAGCCATACCATGGAGATTATTGAGATTTTTGATACTGCCCGGAAAGGTGCCGACCTGGATCCCCTGGGCGAAAAATTACTGAGCCTATTGCCCCTGGGTGCCTGTAACGGGTACCTGCTTGAACAGGCGGGCATGAATTTATCTTTAAGGGCCACTCATGCGACTCAACAAGCTTCTTGATCATCATCATCGCCAGGTAAACCGTAAGGCCTGGGCCGATCTGCGCCAGTTTTCAGACGCACTGATAACAACGGGGCAATTAAAAACAGTAGACACTCCCGTATCTCCAGACCAGGAGATCACGGCACTATGTCGCCGAAGCCTGATGAACAACGGCCCTGCTCTGCTGTTTGAACGACCCCGGGGTTTTGAGATGCCCGTACTGGGAAACCTGTTTGGTAACGAGGAGCGGATACTTGCGGCACTGGAGCTTGAAAGGCGACGGGATCTGTTTGAACTGGGGCGTGAACTGGCGTTTCTCAGGAATCCCAGTCTGCCCCAAGACCGGCAATCAGCACTCGATGTTGTACCAGGGTTTGCACGTCTGGCCCATGTGACGCCCAAACTGGTCGAAAAGGCACCCTGGCAAGCGCAGGTGATCGAAGGCCCGGAAATCGATTTGGAGACACTGCCGATATCAACCTGTTGGCCCGATGACGCCGGAAGACTGATCACCTGGGGTATGGTGATTACCCGTGGACCCAATAAGCCACGGGTTAACCTCGCTATTTACCGTCAACAGCTAATCGGAAAAAACAAGCTGATCATGCGGTGGCTACCCCACCGGGGCGGTGCCCAGGATCTACGCGAATTTCAACAGGCCTATCCCGGAAAACCGTTTCCCGTGTCCGTTGTCATCGGTGCTGATCCGGCAACCCTGCTGGCTGCAGTCACACCCATTCCAGATACATTATCTGAATATCATTTCGCCGGTTTGCTGCGTGGGCGCAGAAGCAGGATCGTAACCTCCCCCCATACTGACTTGCCAGTTCCACATGGTGCTGAAATCGTTCTGGAGGGTCACATTCACCCCGATGAAATGGCCATGGAGGGACCATTTGCGGACCACACCGGATATTACAATTCACGCGGGAGTTTTCCGGTTTTCACTGTTGAACGCATCAGCCTGCGTGACAACCCTGTCTACCTGACAACCTATCTGGGTAAACCGGGTGAAGACGAACCCTCGATCATGGCATCTGCTCTGAATGAGATGTTTATTCCACTGTTACAGGAGCAGTTTCCCGAGGTCGTGGACTTCTATCTGCCACCGGAAGCCTGTTCCTACCGTGTTGCCATTGTCAGCATTCGCAAACACTACCCCGGCCACGCACGCCGGATCATGTTCGGAATATGGTCGTGGCTTCGGCAATTCACCTACACCAAGACCATTATTGTCACCGATGACGACATCGATATCCGCAACTGGAAAGAGGTGATATGGGCCGTTTCTACCCGCTCCGATCCCGTACGCGATACCGTTCTTGTTGAAAACACCCCCATAGATTACCTTGATTTCGCCAGTCCAAAGCCCGGGCTTGGCGGAAAAATGGGCATCGATGCGACTCACAAAACCGGCTCGGAAACCGATCGTGACTGGGGCAGAGTTGCTGTAGTTGATCGCGCAATCAAAGATCAAATCGAAGAAATCGCCTCGATCCTGGGAATATGATAAACCTGTCAAAACTGACAGTAGAGCAAGTGTTGAATTCAAAGCATAATTTTGCCATGGACGGTCGAAAGGGATTTTCGCAACGTTTGCAGGTGATGGAGCCTCGCATTCAACCGACAGGGAAGCCGGAAAAGGATTTCCGGCACAACCGTGGCAGTATGTTAAAGCAGACGCTGATTCTAGCTTCCCTGCTCTTTCTCCTGGTTGCCCCAACGCCCGACTCAAGGGACTTTGCTGAAATGTCTGCCAACTTCCTTATAGCGGATAGAACTTCCGGCCTGCTTGCTTCCTCAGAACCAGTCCAAACCAAACAGGAACAAACCCCGAAGTAGAAACCTGTTCCTGCTAGTATCTTTACGCTCACTCTCCGCAAGTTAATCAACCAGACCTTTTCAAAACGACCAAGACGTTTCACTCAGAGCCGGATTGAACATTTAGTTGGCAAATTCGCTAAGTAGTTGGCCTATCATAGTCAAGAAGATATGATCAT
>JAOUCZ010000085.1 GCA_029859505.1 Lysobacterales bacterium
GACGGCATTACCTGCGGCAAGCCCTGCGGTTACCTGGCCGGTAAAAATGGCAAGTGGGAAGTTCCATGGGGAGATACAGAAGAAGACTCCCCGTCCATGCATGGAAAGCTGGTTGCTTTCACCGGTGGGTGATTTGAGTGACTTGGGCTCGGCGAAGTTAAGACGTGCCTGCAGGGCGTAATAGCGGCAGAAATCAGCGGCCTCACGCACTTCCGATATTCCATCGGCGATAACTCTGCCGGCTTCCCTGGCCAACAGATCCAACAAGGGTACACGGTGTTCTTCAATCAGGTCGGCAAGACGTTCAAGAATCTGAGCACGGGCTTCACCGCCAACAGCATCCCAATCTTTTTGAGCCTTGACGGCAGCATCAAGCGCACGATCGATATCCGCATCTTCGGCATGGCGGGTCGTTCCGATGACGAGGTTCTTATCTGCGGGGCTGGTAACCAGTATTTCCTCACCACCGACCTCCTTTCCACAGACAATGGACGGGGCGGTATAAGTCGTTGTTGATCTTTCGGCCAGAGCTTCCGTCAGCTTCGTGGTTTCCAACGGGTCTGTCAGGTCAAGACCGGCTGAGTTTCTCCTGTCACCATACAGATTGGCTGGTACCGGAATGCCTGTATGTCGCTTGTCAGACATGGCTGCAACTCCTGCAACCGGGTCACTGACTACATCAGAAACAGGAACATCGGCGTCCATGAAACGGTTAACAAAACTGGAATTGGCACCGTTTTCCAATAAGCGGCGTACCAGGTAGGGCAGCAGGTCTTCATGCGCGCCGACCGGCGCATAGGTGCGAACGCGTGGCATATCCTCAATGACACTGGCAGCGGATTTGTACAGCAGTTTGCCCATTCCATGCAGGCGCTGGAACTCCATCACTTCACCTTTGCCCATGGCTGCCACAGCGGCCAGTGAATGTGCATTATGTGTGGCAAATTGAGGATAGAAAGCGTGTGGTGCTGCCAGCATACGTCTGGCACACTCCAGGTAGCACAGGTCGGTGGTGACCTTGCGTGTCCAGACCGGGTAATCCTTCAGACCCATTTCCTGCGAGTGTTTTATCTCGGAATCCCAATAGGCACCCTTGACCAGACGGGTCGGGAAATGCCGGCCTGTATCCTTGGCCAACGTGATCAGCCAGTCTATAAGCGCCGGTCCGCGTTTTTGATAAGCCTGTACCACCAGGCCCAACCCTTGCCATCCGGACAAGTCTGGATCACGCGCCAGTGCTTCAAAAAGATCCAGTGAAGGGTCCAGCCGGTCTGCTTCTTCGGCGTCGATGGTCAGTTGCATATTGTGCGTCTTGGCCAACAGCGCCAGTTCTTTAACCTTTGGCAGCAATTCGGTCATGATGCGATGATGTTTGGTCGCCTCGTAACGCGGGTGCAGCGCGGAAAGCTTGATTGAAACAGATGAGCGGATGGCAATATCGTCACCTTCATCCTTTATCGCTTTACCGACATCACCAATGACCTGGCGGTAAAGACTTTGGTAGCGTTCCGCATCCGCTGCAGTTCGTGCACCTTCACCAAGCATGTCAAAAGAGAATAGGCGATTGCCGGCATCGCGTTTTGCCCTATGATTCAAAGCTTCCTTGATGGTACGGCCGAAAACAAACTGGTGACCCATAATACGCATGGCCTGCATCACGGCTTTGCGGATGACCGGGCCACTGAGTCTTGCAACAGCGGATTTGGTCCAGCCGGCCGCATCGCGGGTAACGTTTTCATCCAGCTTGATGACACCACCGGTCAGCATGAGCGCCCAGACACCGGCATTGACGAACAAATCATGTGAACTGCCGCGGTGATCGGCCCAGTTACCCGAGGCAATTTTTTCTGCGATCAGGGCATCCTGGGTTTCGGCGTTGGGGATACGTAAAAGTGCTTCTGCCAGGCACATCAACGCTACACCTTCCTGGTTGGAAAGGCCAAACTCCTGCATGAAGGCATCCAGCGTTCCGCGTTCCGCGCTCATCTCCCTGGACTTTGTGACAATGGCGTGTGCCGTTTCGACGATCTCGTCACGGTCTGCCTGTGTTATTGGGAAATTAGCCAACATACTGGCGGCCATTTTGTTTTCGCCCGCATGTTTACTCTTACGCAGGGTTAGACGAGCCTTGGACAGGGGTGATTTGGCAGTGTTGTTCACAGGATCAGGCCTCATTAGTAGTCACTTTACAACCTGATATTATGTTACAAAATCGAGTGAAAAAATCAATATATGCTACTGTATTGCACTTAAATACGTTATAAACACTATATAAACATTACTAAAACAGGTGAATATGCTATGCGCAAGTCAAAAGACAGGTCTCTGGACCGTATCGACCACAAAATACTGCGTTTGCTTCAGGGCAATGCCCGTATGACTAATGCAGATCTTGCGCGCTCGGTTAATCTCAGTCCGACCCCGTGCCTGGAGCGCGTCCGGCGTCTCGAAGCCGATGGTTATATTCTTGATTACGTGACCCTGCTCAATCCGCAGAAATTGGGTTCCGGTGTGGTCAGCTTTATCCAGGTGCAGCTGGATCGTACCAATCCGGATGTGTTCGATCGTTTCAAGGCGGAGGTGGCCTTATGTCCCGAAGTGATGGAGTGTCACATGGTGGCGGGTGGCTTCGATTATCTTTTAAAAGTGCGTACCAGGAATATGCTTAAGTATCGCGACTTCCTCGGTGAGACCCTGGCACGAATGTCCGATATCAAGCAAACCCATACCTACGTGGTGATGGAAGAGGTCAAGACAACCCATGCAATTTCTGTCTGAAGCGGGTCTCAATACAGTGCATAATGATCACTATCGAGATGCATTAGTTGTGGAGTACCAAATATGATCAGTGGCAGCATCGTCGCTCTTGTAACACCTATGTTTGATGATGGGTCAACCGACTGGGAAAGCATGGATGCGTTATTGGATATGCATATCCGTGAAGGCACCGGGGCTATCGTATCTGTCGGTACTACCGGCGAATCCGCTACCTTGTCTGTAAAAGAACATTGTGCTGTGATTGCGCATACGGTGAAGAAGGTAGATGGTGCCATACCTGTTATTGCCGGAACCGGCGCCAATTCTACCCGCGAGGCAATTGAACTGACTGCTGCGGCACAGGCTTACGGCGCCGATGCTTGCCTGCTGGTCACGCCTTATTACAACAAACCGACCCAGGAAGGTCTGTATCAGCATCACAAATGCATAGCCGAAGCGGTAGCGATTCCACAAATTCTATACAACGTACCGGGACGCACGGGTGTTGACATGTTACCTGTGACAGTTGGCCGCCTGGCCGGGATTGAAAATATCATCGGAATCAAGGAAGCAACAGGCGACCTGCAACGCGGACGTGAGGTTCTGGACATCTGTGCCGGTAGGATGGCGGTATATTCCGGCGATGATGAAACCGCTGCTGAGCTGATTCTAATGGGAGCAAAGGGTAACGTCTCGGTTACTGCCAATGTCGCACCTGCATTGATGGCACGCTTGTGTCAGTTTGCGTTGGCGGGTGACACAGAAAAAGCCCGTGAGCTAGACGCCAGGCTGCGACCACTAAGCAAGGCGCTTTTTCTGGAATCCAACCCCATTCCGGTCAAATGGGCCGTGGCCCGGCAGGGTCATATCGGTGGTCACCTGAGGTTGCCGATGACTGAGTTGGCAAAGGCTTATCACGAACCACTGACTTCAGCGATGCGCGCCCTGGATTTGCTCTGACAGGCAGCGGCTCGACTCAGAACATTTCAGAGCTGTCGATATCTTCCTCGCTGACCTTGCTGCGATTCGGAATGAAATCCCCCGTGACCATCTGGTCGTAGGCCAGACCGGGACCAACCATCGGGTAAACACAGGCATCCCGGTCGATGATGACCTCCAGAAATGCCGGCCCCGGAAACTCCAGCCATTCTTTGACCACTCGCTTCATATCCGCTTTCTGATCCAACCGGACCGCGAACTTGAATCCATCGGCCTCGGCAGTTTTGACGAAGTCCTTTGACCGCAATGATTTGTCGCTGTAGGACAAACGCCCTTTGTAGTAAAGCTTCTGCCATTGCTTGACCATGCCGTCCCCATAGTTGTTGAGCACCAACACCTTGACCGGCAGGTCATAACTTGTTGCCGTTTCAAGTTCGCCAATATTCATGCGTATGCTGGCATCACCATCAACATCAATAACGAGTTGATCAGGCATTGCGAACTGTGCACCTATGGCGGCGGGCAGGCCAAAACCCATGGTGCCCATACTGCCGGAGGTCAACCACAGCCTCGGGCTTTGAAAATCAAAATACTGGGCAGCCCACATCTGATGCTGGCCGACACCGGTCGAAATGATGGCCTTCCCGCCGGTGATATCATTGATGGCTTCCACCACGGCGTAGGGCTGGATGAGATCACTGTCCCGGTCGTAATTCAGCCCATAAACTGCCTTGAGATTGGCAATTTCAGTGTGCCACTGGCTGAAATCCGGCGAAATCCCGTTGATTTCTGCATAGTGAGACAAAATTTGTAAATCATTTTTCAGAACACCAATGTGGTTCCAGTCTACGGATTTGACCTTGCCGATTTCTGAAGGATCAATATCAAACTGTGCAATGTGTTTTACCGAGGGTGCAAATTTCGTCGGTGCTCCCGCGACCCGGTCATCAAAACGTGCGCCGATAGCGATCAGGAAATCACAATCGTCCACCGCATAATTGGCAGATGCCAGACCGTGCATGCCGAGCATGTGCAGGGACAATGGTTCGGTTGTATCTACTGCCCCGATACCCATCAATGTGGTGGTCACCGGAATGCCCAGGCTATTTGCAAAATGACGTAACTCTGCCGAGGCATTGCCATTGATTACCCCGCCGCCGGCATAGATCAGCGGCCGCTTGGAACCCTGTAACATTTCGAAAAATGCTTCGCATTCTGTATCGTCAAGTACGTTACCTCGTACGGCATGTATTCGTTGCCTGTAACCCTGGACCGGCAGCAGGCCGGTGCCCTGGAAGGTACCGGTCGCGTTCTGTATGTCCTTGGGTAAATCTACCACCACCGGTCCGGGCCGGCCGGTCCGTGCGATCTCAAAGGCAGTGCGTATGGTTTCCTCGAGCAACTCCGGATCTGTCACCAGGAAGGTGTGTTTGGATACCGGTCCGAGACAACTGGAAACCGGTGCTTCCTGAAAAGCGTCGGTTCCGATCGCCGCGATAGGTACCTGCCCGCAAATCACCACGATAGGGGTGGAGTCCGCCATGCAATCCCTTACCGGTGTAACCGTATTGGTCGCACCGGGGCCCGAGGTCACCATGACGACACCGACTTCGCCCTTGGCACGGGCGTAACCTGCGGCCATGAAACCGGCACCCTGCTCATTGGCCGGTACGATCAGCGGCATGGGTTCATAACCCTTGTCATCAGCGTGTTTTGCGTTATACCGAAATATCGCATCATAGGTCGGCAGGATGGCACCGCCGCTGTATCCGAAAATGGTGTTAACGCCTTCGTCGGCCATTACTTGAACAACCATTTCTGCGCCGGTCATTTGCGTGCCGGCAAGCGGGTGAGGTACGGATTGCGGGTTTTTTGGGCTAAGTTCCATAGGTAGCGAGTTTCAATTAATTATTACTGCATTGCAATAGCCATTAAACTGCGAGAATATGAATAATTGAACGCCATTATTCAGAATTGGTAATTTCGTACCGGGAAACAGCAAAATGCGACACATTATTTCTATCCTGATGGCCAACGAGGCGGGTGCACTGGCCCGTGTAGCAGCCTTGTTTTCAAGCCGTGGTTACAACATCGAATCATTGAGTGTTGCACCTACCGAAGATGCTGGAGTTTCACGTTTGACCCTGGTTACTAAGGGGTCCGACGATGTGATTGAACAGATTAACAACCAGTTGCTGAAACTGGTGGATGTCGTGAATACCGCTGATATGACCATGGACGATCATATCGAACGTGAATTGTTGTTGATGAAGGTGAAAATCCCGTCAGGCGGTGCTGATTGTATACCGGACCTGGTTAAGGAATCCGGTGCCAGGGTGTTGGATGATTGTCCGGAAACCTACACACTGGAACTGACCGGGGCGAACATCCATATGGATGACTTTATTTCCAGGGTTGGTGAATGTTCGGAAATACTCGCGGTGGTACGCAGTGGTGCAATGGCCATTGCCCGCGGCAGGAAGGTGCTCAGTACCGAAATCTGAACTGGATATTACCCTCGACTTCTAACTTTGTCTGCCACGCGCTGGTTGGTAGCTTTTCCCACATATTATTTCAGCGTGGTATTCAGTGTTTTCTCAACATATTTACTGGCCTCTCAGGTCAACCAACAGTTGCTGAAACTCCGGGTCCTCACGTAAAAGTCGCCGGCCAGCCTCGATCAGTTTATCGACCTGCTCGTCTTTGAGTGCAAAACTCGTAGGAATGGCGTTAAAAAACTCCCGTAGTTCCGGATGTTTGATCTTCTGAATACTGACATTGATAAAGTGTGTCTTTATAGGTTGCTCCGTTGTGGATAACTGCTTTGCCCATTCTTCCACTCTTGTCTTGGCCAGAAGCATGCTGTCAGCGTCATAACGTGTCAGTTGCAAGTTGGTAACAGCGCCAACCACGCCGATGGCAGACGGTTCCTTATTGCTTACATCCATGTCTTCGTTTGATTTGGTCGCTGCATCGACCATGATGACCACGATATGTCTTGGAGGCTTGATGGAACCGTCATAAATCTTGTCCGGGCCACCGGATACCGCCATGATGTCAGACACTGCACGCAGACCCAGGTTGTCAGTAATACCGCCATCGACGAAATGGACATACTTGCGCTTATCCTTTTCGCCATAGGTCTCCAGTTGAGAGATGAGTACAGGTAAGTTCTGACCTTTATACATATCAACTGCGTCATGCAGATCCGTGGTTCCGATCAAATTCATACCGCTACAGGTGTCATAATTTGCGACTACCACCGGGTTAAAAAGGACCGGAACGGAAGAAGAGGCGGCCACGGCATCGGCGACAGGGTACTCGGCTAGCTCGGAACACAGCAGGTCAAAATATTCCTGGATAAAAGAGAAGCGAATACCATAACCAAGATCCGATGCGTTGATGATGATCATTGGACGGTCCGGGTTAATCATGTCGGCAAACGTCGCATCATGGAAAAGGAATTTTTGATAGTACTTAATCGCTGCTTCGGTGCGGCCACCTTTACTGAACCACACGAAAGGGTTTAATGCTCTGTAAATCAGGTGCTTTTCCAAATTAAACTTTAGAAAGTCATTTTCAAAATTCTCAAAAATGCCGTCGCCATGCAGTCCGTAATAGGCAGAGGTAAAACTTCCACCCGAAACTGAGCTAATGTAATCGACTTCATCCAGCAATCTTCCTGGCTGGCCATTATTGTCGATTTTGGTATCACGTAATTCCTGCATAACACCGTAAGACAAGGCGGAAGCCCTGGTGCCGCCACCGGAAAAAGTCAGTATAAACCTGATATCACTGTCTATATGCGCAATATCCCAGTCGTGAAGGGAATACTTGTCGGCTTTACGTGGGTCCGGTATTTCATTGTTTTTCGGCGTGCCATAGTGGGCACAACCTGAGAGCATGAGAACCAGCACCAAGCCGGCTATCAAGTTTTTTTGGGTTAGCAGGTTGCGAAGGTTGCTTCGTACTTCGCTGGGAGATCTTTGAATTGGATGTTTGTCAGTTTTCATAACGTTAACTTCCTTAAAAGACTGGATGCCGCTCATGTCTTCATTCAACGGGTTTGTTTCACCATTTAAAGTTCCCGAAACACCTATGAATTATGGCCTTTCAAGTATTCTAAAAGCAGTATCCTTGAATGAGATTAAGCCGACAGGCGAAAGCGGGTTGCCGGGCCTGACTCAGCTTATATTTCAGTAGGACTGCTGCTGGAAGTGACGAGGTTAATTGTGATAACTTGCATACTCTTGATTGTTCGTGTGAACGGTATTGGCGGGCGCAATTTGAAGTGATCGGATGGCCATGGATAAGTCACGAAGGAATTATCGAATATGAGTAACCTGTTTTTCAGGGTTGTTTTGATTGCCAGCCTGGTTTTCATGCTGATGTCTGCCGGGTCTGAACCTGTTTTCGCTCAGGATGTACCCACAGATACCTCCTCAGGACCTGCTGCACCTGAGAAAGAGGAAGCCACGCCTCCAACTGAGGTAACCACGTCACCGGCCAAGGTATCCACAGCACCATCCACAGCACCGGCCAAGGTAACCACAGCACCGGCCAAGGTAACCACGTCGGCACCTAAGGAAGCCGAGGTACTGCCACAGCCTGTGGCTGAAGCAACGACCGATACCGGTGGTGATAGCTTTCAGAAGGCGCTTGCAAAATTGCAGGCGCAACTGGATGCCCAGAACAAACAAATAGAGGCGCTCAAGGCGCAATACGCCAGTGAAGTGGATACACGGCAAAAAGAGATTGATAAACAGAATAAACAGATCAGCTCTCAGGAAAAAGAAATAAGCACACAAAGACAGGCAATCCAGTCCCTGCAGCAAGAGGTGGACACGGCGAAAGCCCAGGCAGGTCAGACTATCTCCGACTCTGAAAAGGCGCTACGCTCGCGTCTTGAAACGGTCGAAGGATCGATTAAGAAATCCGAGGAGTCAGAATCTACCACCTATGATCTGGAATCTTTTCCCGGATCAATACCCATTCCAGGTAGCTCCGCCGCCATCAAGTTCGGCGGGTTTGTAAAGATGAATGTTGTGGAGAGTTTTGATCCTATTGGTACCACCGATCGTTTTATCGTGGGTACGATACCGGTACCCCAGGAAGATGGCTCCAATAATGCGGCTCTGACAGTCAGCCAGTCCCGCCTGAGCGTAGAGATGCGGGATACGACGCAATATGGCGCGGTGCGCGCTTTCCTCGAAGCGGATTTCTCAGGTTATGATGACACTTTCAAGCTACGTCACGCATTTGGCCAATATAAGAGTTTCCTTATCGGTAAAACCTGGTCAACCTTTATGGACACCCGGTCAAGACCGGAAGACCTTGATCGTGAGGGAATCAATGGTCAGATTTTTCTCCGCCAGGCACAGGTCCGTTACTTCCCCAAGATTGGTCAGGACTGGCATTTGCTGCTTTCTGCAGAAGACCCGACTGCCGTTATTGCGAATGGCACGGGTATCAGTCAGTACCCCGATCTGGTTGCAAGTGTAGAGCGTGATATTTTTGAAAGATGGCATGTGAAGTCTTCTTTTCTATTGCGAAAAATGTACGGTGAATGTGACTGCCCTGATGGCGAGCCAAAGTCAGACACAACGACGGGGTGGGCCATCAGCATTAGCGGGATGACCGGCATAAGTCGCTGGGACAAGCGTGATAACCTGCAAATCCAGCTTTCCTACGGTGAAGGCTACTCACATTACGTCAACGACCTGGGAAGCATCGGTGCTGCGGATGCGGGTTTTGATCTTGTTACCGGTCGACTCAATGCAGTCTCTGTGTTTGCAATGTATGCATCGTTTCAAAAGTGGTGGTCGCCAAATATGCGCTCAAGCTTTATCTATGGTTACGTCAATGTGGAAGATGATTATCAATTCATCGATCCGAATTTGTATAACAATACAAGCCGGTTTTCAGTTAATTATATCTGGTCACCCATTGCCCGCATTGACCTGGGTGCGGAATTTCTTTTCGGTTCGCGCAGCAATCAAAATGGCGAAACCGGTAAGGCAAAGCAGCTACAGCTTTCGGCCAAATATCGTTACTAAGTTCGGCGCTCCACCGTCAGGTAAATATCAGTTACCATAGGATTCTAGCGGAATTGCAAAGCGAACAAGGGAGCAAGGTTATGAAGATATTTCATCTACGTAAATGGTTCGTTTTTTCACTCATCCTGGTATTGTCAGCCTGCAGCGGTCAGCGCGTTCTGATGCCCACCCCCAATACCTAAGTTGGTGATGAAAACCATGAGATATACAAGGGTCTCCCGGACGAATTAGAAAGCACAGAGGTACCGTTGTTCTATGTGACTGACCGTGCTCCTGAAAAAGACGAGAACGGTAAACTGGTGTACGGCTATGGACGTTCGGCATCGCTGGCATTTGGAAGCACGGTGGTCGATCTGGGTGAAGACATCAGCTGGGAGCAGTTACTCACAGCCAGTCGCGCAGGCAAACGTCTGAAGGCCGTGCCGATGCAAGTGGGGGAAATGAACGAAATTGTGCGTGGCCCGGACGCACCTATTCCATACAGCGAGGTCGATGGCATCATCGTTGAAGACCCGGAGCATGTTGCTAAAATAGATGCAGCAATAGAGGTGTTCGGCAAGGTGCTGGTGCAGCAATTAGCCCTGACGCCACGCAAGGAAGTCTTCATCTTTGTACACGGTTTCCATAATGACTTCAATGATGCCGCATTTGCCATGGCCGAGTTGTGGCACTTCATGGGTCGTATCGGTGTTCCCCTGATCTACACCTGGCCCGCCGGACACCCCGGGCTGTTCGGCTATACCTATGACCGGGATTCGACTCGAAAGCTTTACAGAAGTCGGCATGGGATAATCAGAAAAAAATTGCGAACAATCACAATGACCCCGGCAAGTTCACGACCTTGATCGCATTTGAGTGGACTTCCATACCCTACGGCCAAAACCTGCATCGAAACGTATTTTTCCGTGATGACGTAGGTCCATCTATGCCGTTCTCGACGATTGATTCCGATCGTGCAGAAGATCTTTGGACCTATCTTGAAGTGCAACGTAATGATGGTCGCGAGACCTTCGCTATCCCACATAACTCCAATCTGAGCAATGGCCTGATGTTTCCTACCCGCAATTCCTACGGTCAACCGATCAACAAAGCCTGGATGGAGAAGCGTGCAAAAAATGAGATAGCGATTGAAATCCTGCAAACCAAGGGAACCTCCGATACGCACCCTGCGCTTTCTCCAGATGATGAGTTCGCTGATTTTGAAGGTGAATTCAAGCATATGCTTGGCACTGGTGGTGTGGTCGGTAAGGTCAACAACAGTTTCTATCGCGGCGCGATAATTGACGGTGTAGGCTGGCAAGAGTTGGAGGGTGTGAACCCCCACAAATTCGGTGTTGTCACAGGTGCAGACGCACACACGAGTTTTTCCGACAACGAGGAGTTTAACTACACCGGTGTACATGGTGTAAATGACGCAAGCCTTGAAGCGCGTCTTTCAGGCGCAGGCCAGACCGCCGGTGAAGCCGCAATCATGTTTGGCACACCGGGCGCAACCGCCGTGTGGGCACCAGAGAATACCCGTACCGAAATATTCGATGGTATCCAGCGTAAAGAAAGCTACGGTACTTCAGGTCCCTTGATCCGGCTAGTGGTAACCTCGACCGCATACAGATCATCAAGGGTTACTACAAGAATGGATACCCCTGGGAAAAAATCTATGACGTAGTATGGTCGGATAACCGTAAGCCGGACGCCAAAACCGGTAAATTACCCCCGGTTGGCAACACGGTTAATATCAAGGAAGCAAGCTACACCAATACGATTGGTGATAACGATCTCAGCGCAACCTGGACCGATCCGGACTTTGATCCGTCACAACACGCGGTGTATTACGCACGGGTGATTGAAATCCCAACGCCACGCTGGTCAACCTATGATGCGAAAGAGAAGGGGATCGAACCGCTGGATATGGTACCTGCAACACTCCAGGAACGCGCATGGTCATCACCGATCTGGTATACACCTGATCCTTCACTGGTGAAAAAAGCAGCGTCTTACCCGGGCTTGCGTGATTATTTGCCTGAGTGATAAAACCTAAAGGGCTAAGCTGACGGAGCCCGGATTCGACCGAAGGAATAATTCGGCAATGATAGAAAAGGAGACGCATAGGCGTCTCCTTTTTTATTGCAAAACATCAAACCACTGGCGTGCAATACTGTGCGAGTCAAACCCGGTAGGTTGCTCGCACACCGGGTGAATCCACGGGAAAGTCTTTTCTGTCGGTTGGCAGTTTCGGTCCCGAAATTTTCGACTCTAAACTCTCCAAACCTTCTAGCTTCAGATTCTCTCGATCTTCTGCAGAAAAAACCTCTTGTTCCAAAGTGTCAGGCTTTGCTGTTCAGCGGCGCTCAAAAACCGCGTGACATCAGCGCTTGCCTCTTTCCAGTTAATACGGGCAATTTTTTCCGAGAGAGCATCTGTTAACCAGTTTCGATCAATTGTTCTGGATTGACCCTGCCACGGGCCAAGTTGATTCAGCGCGGACTGCAGGTGTGCGTAATTAGGATGAACGTTCTGTTTAACGTACCAATTGAAATCATACCAATCACGCCCTTTCAAAAATGGCCTGCATAATAAGGCATGAATTTTAAGTGAGAAATTGCTGGCCAGATCCTGGTGGCAAACTTCAAAATCAAGAGGGTAGTCGAGATATGAATAAGCAAAACCAGAGCCACCGGGTGGATTGATATCAATCTCCAGTTTAATCTTCAATTTTCGATTTAAATGATCGCGCTCAAAAGACAAATCTAACTGGTTGCTGATCGAGTTGTCTTTTAGCAAGGCTCTTTTTACGTTTTGATCCATGCGACTTTTATCAATTGCTTCCGGGTGTAAACCGAACTCCAGCAATCCTGCCAGTAATTTTTCCAGGTAGGGATTCCATTCAAAATCAGGATTGGGTGCCTTGAGAATAAAATCCAGGTCCTCGGAAAAACGTGGTAAGTCATGCAATATCCGCAAACTGGTACCACCCTGGAACGCTGCAACTTCAAAAAAGCCTGCCCTCCACAAGGCATACAGGGCGACTTCCTGAAAAATCTCCCTTGTTGCCCGCTCTTCTTCTATCGGACCGGTGACTTTGTACTTGTTCAACTGTTGTTGAAGTAATTCAATCATGGTCCAGTGCCCGTGCCAGTGAGCCCAGAAACGATTTGACCCTCTTTTGT
>JAOUCZ010000321.1 GCA_029859505.1 Lysobacterales bacterium
TTCCGCAGGCGCCTGAAAGACGTTCCCGCGGGAACGTTTTTGCGATCATGGCTGGCAATCACAACAACGGCCTGAAAATCACGCCTGAAACGTCAGTTCCGCAATGGCATGGCGAGCAGATGGACAATGGGACGGCAGTTGATATGTTGTTGGAGTGTGAATAAGCTCAAAAAAGGGATATCAGGGGGACAGTTTAACTCTACCGCTACACCCAATTGGACGATTAGGCTGTGGGAATTAAGTAAACTGTCCCCTGAATGCCCCCTTTTTTGTTCTCGACATTGGAAGAGCTGAACAGTTATGAGTGAATTTGAATACCTTGCGGTTTTTATATCAATAATATTTGGTATAAGTGTTACGCACATACTTGCGGGTGTCATTCGCTCGATCTATCGCGGTGAAAAAGATCAAACGCATAATGTGCTGACGGCGTTCTTTTTCCTGGTGTTGATTCTCAATTGGTGGGTCGGGTATTCATGGGTGGGTCAGGAGGTTTGGAGTTTTGACAAATTTCTCATCATCGTGATCTGGGCCGTCTCTCATTATATTGCTGCTATAACGCTTTATCCGCCGTTGTCAGCTGGCGTTGAGCATCCGTTTGAGTTTCGCCGTAACTGGTTCCTGTGGGCATTTAGCGCAGCTGCTGCCATGGACATTCTGCAGACTGCGGCGCGTGGTGCTTTGTTCATGCCGTGGTACTACTTACCCTTTGTGCTGCACTATATCGTCGTTTCCTTACTGGCAGTTTTTGTCAATAAGGCTGGTATGCACCGATGGATCGCATGGTACCTTCTGTTAGTCACTGCGAGTTGGGCGTTTGTGGTACGCCGGTTTCTCGTAGATTAGCGATACCAGGGGCCAGTTACGTTAATCGCCATTGATCAGGTACACTGAGATCGTAAAACGCAAGAACAGTTAAGACTAATGTCCTTTATCGCCGACCTGAAACGCAGAAAAGTATTCCGGGTTGCGGCAGCATACATCGTTGCCGCATGGGTGGTTGTTCAGTTCGTCGAGACAGTCTTTCCAGCCTTTGGGCTGGACGATGCAGCGTTTCGGATACTCGTCATTGCGCTCGCCATCGGGCTGATTCCGGTTGTACTGCTGGCCTGGGCATTCGAGCTGACCAGCCGGGGAATAAAACTGGATTCCGCCGGGGTCGACAATGAGGTAACGCCGGCGCCACGCCGGCGAGTCAGCGCAAACATCATAGCGATATCGGTTGCCGTCATTTCGCTCGCCGTTTCTGGCCTCATGGTGATGCGGGCAATCCAGTCACATTCGCAACGCAGCAGTGTCATCAGCCAGGTTATGGAACTGGTTGCACAGGACGAGTACATGGCTGCCTACCGTATTGCCGTGGACGCCGGGAGCCTGCTGGAAGGGGATCCCGTGTTTGAAAACCTGTGGCCCGAGTTTACGGTACAGCTATCTGTTCGAACGAACCCGGAAGGTGCAGAAGTTTTTATCAGGGAATATGGTAGTGACAAGGCTGAATGGACATCATTGGGCCATACTCCTATTGAATCGATACGGTTGCCCAACGACGTGCTTCGCTGGAAGTTTGTGAAAGACGGTTACGAGGTTGCTGAACGTGCGCGCGAAATGTTCAACGGTTCTATCGAGATTGAACTATCCGGGGCGGTAATTCCGGAGGGAATGATTCATATCCCGCAGACATCCCGGTTTTTTCTTCTGACCGGGTATCCAGGATTGATAACCGAGACACCTGAGTTTTTAATCGATCGTACCGAAGTAACCAATCGCGAGTTCAAGGAGTTTATTGACAACGGCGGTTATCAAAACCCGGAGTTTTGGGCAGGACTGCCATTCAACCGGGATGGAATTGACGTTGCACCCGAAGAAGCGATTGCCACATTCCGTGACTTGACAGGTCGCCCCGGTCCATCAACCTGGCAGGGTGGAAACTATGCCGATGGCGAAGACAATTACCCCGTCAGGGGCGTAAGTTGGTATGAAGCAAGCGCGTATGCAAGATACAAAGGCGGAACTTTACCCACCATTTATCACTGGAGTACGGCTGCGATTAGTCCGCCATTCTCAGAGGTCGGAGAGTATGACACCACATATCGCGGTTCCAGCCAGTTTCGGTCACGCCTGATTTCAGCAAGTAATTTTTCATCGGATGGTGTCGCCGAGGTTGCAAGTTACAATGCTGTCGGACCTTATGGAACCGTTGACCTGGCTGGCAATGTGCGCGAGTGGGCTCTTAATCCCACGTCCGATCTGCCGGGCAGTGATCGCTATATTCTTGGTGGAAGCTGGAAGGACAGCAGTTATTTGTTCACCTACGGAATCGCTGTATCGCCGTGGGAGCGCTCTGGAACCAATGGTTTTCGGGTCATCAGGAATATGGGTGATGAAGAAGAGTTAGTCGACTTCTCACGCGCGGTCGCACGACCCGAACAGGAAGTAATAACGCCCTTGTCCGACCAGGAATTCGAGATTTATCGCGGCACTTACGAATATGATAAGACAGATTTGCGAAGCAAGTTCGAGTTCGCTGAAGATTCCGAGCACTGGCGACGCGAGGTAGTTTCTTTCGATACCGCTTACGGCGAAAGAATGTCCATGCACATTTTTCTGCCCAAGTCGGCCAAGCCACCCTACCAGGTGGTGACATACTACCCATCTACCGATGCGATATATGCCTCATCGAGTGATAGCATGCAGGTAGCCATCGTGGATTTCATCGTAATGAGCGGTCGCGCCCTTGCATACCCTGTGTTAAGGGGTACCTACGAGCGCAACATTAATCTCACCACAACTTGGCCGGAAAATACCCGTGCATATACCGATAACGTCGTAAAATGGATTCAGGATTTCCGCCGCTCGGTCGACTACCTGGAGACCCGCGACGACATTGATATATCCCGTCTTGGTTTCTTTGGAGTTAGTTGGGGTGGATGGAACGGGCCAATCGTGATGGCGCTGGACGACAGGTTCAAAGCCGGCGTGTATGTGGGTGGTGGAATTCCACCCACGCGAGCCAGGCCCGAGGCGAGCTCTGCCAGTTTCGCTGCACGCGTAAGTGACCCGGTATTGATGATCAGCGGGCGGCATGACATGCTGCGCCCGGTCGAGACCTACCAGGCACCGATGTTTGAATCGCTTGCTACTCCAGCAGAGCACAAGCGTCACGCCATCCTCGAAGGCGGACACATTCCACCCAAGAACCAGCTGATTCGCGAAACGCTTGCCTGGTATGACACCTACCTCGGGCGCGTGGAATAACCCCCGAATGCGCTTTTATTAATCCAGGCCCAGGAAACCACCAGTCTGATGTGCCCAGAGTTGACTGTAGATACCGTCGGATTTAACCAACTCCCGGTGTGTTCCCTGTTCCACAATTTCACCGACATCGAGAACGATCAACCGGTCCATCGCAGCAATGGTAGATAGACGGTGCGCAATCGCAATGACGGTTTTGCCTTGCATCAACCGATAGAGTGATTCCTGGATGGCCGCCTCCACTTCTGAATCCAGTGCTGACGTGGCCTCATCAAGTACCAGGATGGGTGCGTTTTTCAGAAGTACCCGGGCAATCGCAATACGCTGCCGTTGGCCTCCTGATAATTTAACACCGCGCTCACCGACCTGCGCATCCAGACCCACTTTGCCATTGGGATCTGCCAGGTTTTCAATAAAGTCACTTGCCTGGGCCTGTGCAAGGGCTTGCTTAAGTTCAGCCTCTGTTGCATCCGGCCTGCCATAGAGAATATTTTCCCGGACTGAACGGTGCAGCAG
>JAOUCZ010000086.1 GCA_029859505.1 Lysobacterales bacterium
ATCGAGACCTTCACGCATCGGGCTTTTTAAAGAGCCGATATCGAACACAAGGCATTTCGGCTTCAACGCTGCCAGTTGCAGCAGGATATCGTTGCTGGGTCGCAAGGGTACGGCAACCACGATCAGGTCATAATCATTTACCTGCGACTGCCAGTCATCTACCTTGGTAAAGGGTGTTTCATGATCAACCCGGTCCGCAACATCCACCCTGTAACCCACCATGTCCAGGTAACGGGACATCCAGTCACCCATGCGACCCAGCCCACCAATAACCAGTGCACGCCGGCCTGCACCATGCTCGGACTGAACCAGTTTGTGGGTTTCCTGTTTGCTTAAGGAATGGTGGATCAGGGTTTGCATGATATCGCGTGCGACCGAACCGGAAAGCCCAAGGCCCTCCGCCCGCTCAACGCCACGATCAATGACCTCGCGTTCTCTCTCGTAATGTCTCAATGGTAAACCGGTTTTCAGCTTGTGCTCACCGATTGTTGTGACTACCGCCTGCCGCTCCGCAATCAGGTCGACAATACTGCTGTCAATTTCATCCAGCCTATTGCGCAGTTCCAATAATTCGGTTGGTGTTAAGGTTGAATTATTCGACATTGGCTTTGCAAAACTTGAGTTTGCCCACTTGCAGAATGCCATTGAAACCGGATTGAAGGTGTAGTGAGCGGTCACTGACCTTGTCACCGTCTATACGTACACCACCCTGTTTGATCATTCGGAACGCTTCGGAATTACTGGAAGTCAGACCGCACTGTGTCAGCGCATTGGCGATACCGATGCCGCCATCACCCGCCCGCAATGTCTTCTCGGGAATATCGTCAGGCATCGCACCACCACGGAAGCGCGCGATAAATGTTTCGCGTGCCTTCTCAGCTGCCTCGCGATCATGGAAGCGCTCAACAATCTCTTCACATAGAAGGAACTTGATGTCCCTCGGATTTGCGCCGTCCGCTACCCGCTGCTTCAGTGCAGCCAATTCGTCATTGCTCTTGAAGCTTAACAGGTCAAAATAACGCCACATCATTTCATCGGAGATCGACATCAATTTGCCGAACATGTCATCAGGCGCTTCGGTAATACCTACATAATTATCCAGCGACTTTGACATTTTCTGCACACCATCAAGACCTTCCAGCAGTGGCAGCGTAATGATCACCTGTGGTTCCTGACCGTATTGCTGTTGCAATTGCCGACCAACCAGCAAATTGAACTTCTGGTCTGTACCACCCATCTCAACATCGCTCTTCAACATGACCGAATCGTAGCCCTGTGCCAGTGGATAAAGCAGTTCATGCATGCCTATCGGTTGACCACTGCGATAGCGGTTTTCGAAATCATCCCGCTCCAGCATGCGTGCGAGTGTATATTTTGCGGCCAGCCGGATCATGCCTTCCGACCCGAGCGCACTCATCCATTCAGAGTTAAAACGGATTTTGGTCTTCTCGCGATCAAGGACCTTGAAGACCTGGGTCGCATATGTTTCGGCATTTTCCAGAACCTGTTCTTTTGTCAGCGGCTTTCGCGTTACATTTTTCCCCGTCGGGTCGCCGATCATCCCGGTGAAATCACCGATCAGAAACGTGACCTCATGTCCCAGGTCCTGGAACTGGCGCATTTTGTTGATGATCACGGTATGACCAATATGCAGATCCGGTGCAGTTGGATCAAAACCCACCTTGATACGCAGGGTTCTCCCCGATTCCAGTTTCTTTTGCAGGTCTTCGACCTTGATAATTTCGTCTGTACCCCTTGAGATTAGCTCAAGAGCCTGTTTTGCATCTGTCATACTGTCGGTCCGTTGCCTGCCTTTATTTTTATGGCAGTGAAAGAAGGAAGTGGCATTGTATTGCCTTGTTCAGCCTGCCTCTACCCCAAACTCTGAATAATGCACGATGAGACGGCAAATTCACACTCTGAATTCGATCCTGTGTGGTATCTTATGCGCAGCCTGAACCCATGACTCCAACGATGGTCCATATGCAGCATGCAAAATAAGAAACTCCTTTCCGTGCTGACCGGAATATTGTCTCAGTTCAATTTAAAAATAACCCGAACCAAGCTGACCCTGTTTGCCCTGACACTCATCGCCGTTGGCTTTGCGCTGGGCGGGCTTGACACAAGTGAGCAGGACACGGACATTGCCAATAAGGTGGTCGAACTCAGCCTGCCGGACCGTATAGCTATCCAGACACCTGCGCTTGAGGGTGTTGACCTGGGTGTTATCGATGCAACAAGCCCCGTCATGACCCCCGAACTGGAATCCTGGGACACCGTTACCGTGCGTTCGGGGGAATCACTGGATGGGATTTTCCGCAAGCAGGGCTTCAGTGCAAGTACCCTGCACGGCATTATGAACCTCAACAAGGAAACCAAGCGGCTTAAGAACATCCGCCCGGGTGACCTGTTCGAGTTTCAACGCCACGAGGACGGCTCGCTCAAGCGGATGCGTTATGCCATTGATGAGGATCGTTACCTGATCATTGATCATGATGGTGAACAGCCCAGAGCGAGTTCCGAAGCACGCGATATGATCACGCAGATCACTGAAACCAGCGGCACCATCACATCCTCCCTGTTCCTGGCAGGCAAGCAGGCGGGGCTCAGCGATGGCATGGTCATGAAACTTGCCAATCTTTTTGGTTGGGATATCGACTTTGTTCTGGATATTAGGGAGGGTGACCGCTTTTTCCTGCTATATGAAAAAGTTTACAGGGATGGCAGCTTCTTGCGTGATGGTGAAATCATTGGCGCCACCTTTGTAAACCAGGGTGAAAAATTCCAGGCTTTACGCTATGAAATTGATGGCAAGGCACAGTACTTTGCACCCGATGGCCGCAATATGCGCAAGGCTTTCCTGCGAGCACCCCTTAACTTCGCGTATATCAGCTCAAGCTTCAACCCGAAACGCTACCACCCCATTCTTAAACGCGTCAAAGCCCACAACGGAATTGACTACAAGGCACCCAGGGGCACTCCCGTCTATGCGGCAGGTGATGGCAAGGTCATACGCTCAGACTACAGCAAGTTCAATGGTCATCACGTGTTTATCCAGCATGCGAACAGCATTGTTACGAAATATCTGCACTTCACCAAACGTACGGTAAAAAGAGGACAGCGGGTAAAGCAGGGGAAGGTCATTGGATATGTCGGTGCCACCGGTCTGGCACAGGGACCACACCTTCACTACGAGTTTTTACTCAATGGTGTTCACCGCAACCCCCGCACGGTTTCTTTACCCAAAGCTGACCCACTGGGTAAAACACAGTTGCTGGATTTCCAGCAAAAAGCAGCACCGGTACTTACACAGTTAAGCCGGCTTGAATCGGCCTCCATGTATGCCACCACCACGAGTGGAAAGTGACTGACGAACTCATCATCGGGATGTTATCCGGGACCAGCCGGGATGGTGTGGATGCCGTACTGGTGAACTTCAACAACGACTCAATGGATATACTGCACGCGCTGTGTAGACCCTACCCGCCCGCAATCAAAAAGACACTTGATCAGTTACTGGAAACCGGCGCACCACCAAGCCCGGCAGTGGCAGATCTTCTGGACGAAAACCTTGCTTTTTTCTTCGCCCGTGTTGCGCAAGACCTGGTACGCGAGACCGGTCTGGAAATGCGTGATATTCGTGCCATTGGCTCACATGGTCAAAATGTGTGGCACCAACCCCGGGGCGAGAACCCGGTGACCATCCAATTTGGGCTAGGCAACCTGATCGCCAGGAACACCAGTACAACGGTGGTGAATAACTTTCGAAGTGCCGATGTGAAAGCAGGTGGCCAGGGTGCACCCCTGGCACCATTGCTGCATCGGCATCTTTTTCACAGCGAAACTGAGAACCGGGCAGTTTTGAACATCGGCGGAATAGCCAACCTGACCCTTCTGCCAGCCGTTGGGCCTGCGACAGGCTTTGACTGCGGCCCGGGTAACTGCCTGATGGATGGCTGGGCCAGGCGCCAACTGCAAAAGGACTACGACGATAACGGCCGTTGGGCTGCGAAGGGTGAGTTAGACACCAAATTGCTTAGCCTCATGCTGGCAGACCCCTACTTCAGGGAAACACCACCCAAGAGCACCGGTCTGGAATACTTCAATATGAGCTGGCTGGATCAAGCGCTGGGTCAGACCCCCCCAACAGCAGTCAATGTTCAAACAACGCTGGCAGAACTTTGTGCCCAAAACATCGCTGACAGCCTGGCCATTGTGGGCCTGCCGGACCGGCTACTGGTGTGTGGTGGCGGTGTACATAATGCCTTTTTGATGCAAAGGATAGTGGTTGCATTGCCGGGAGTAGCAGTCGAATCAACTGCCAGCCATGGCAGGGATCCTGACTGGATTGAAGGGATGTTATTTGCCTGGCTGGCACGCGAAAGGTTGTTGGGTCACGAACAAAATACACCACCCGTTACTGGCGCGAGTCGGCCCGTACTACTGGGCGACATACACGAACCTCCAAATAAATAAACCAGAAGCTGTCTGCCGTTTGCTGCCCAGCACCTGAAAATGACCCGGCTGGCCATCCTGCCTTTCGATTTTCGGGTGATAGAGGCCCGTTAAAGACAAGCTCTTTTTGCCCTGATACCGCCGTTCTCGCCATTTACAACATATCGATTGCGACCACTTTTGAAAGCGACAGTTGTGTGCGCTATTACCGAGGAGCGTGACATATGCTTCCAAAGATCAAAGTCTAATCCTTCACAATACGATAGTCGTCACCATTAACTGGACATTAACCATTTAATATCAAACGCTTACTAATTAACTAAGTTTTACTTTCAGCTCGCTGATTTGGCTTGGAAAATATAGAGCTCTTTATTGATCTAGGTCAGTACGGCCACTACTGCCGAAGCGTAGTGTTTGCCCTACATAATAAGAATTGCTCACAGTAAATCGGGTTTCCCAACATGTTTAGGGAAGGTGATTGGCTTTGAATATTTCGGTAATTTTTCGCGATGAGAATACGTCCAGGATAGACGACTTCGGCGCGGCCCTACTCCCCGAAACCCCAACGGGTTTTGGAAAGTGCACTTCTGCCTCCCTAAACACACTACCAAATTCACATCCCGGACCGGTCCGCCAGGATCAGCGCCGCTGTTTTTGTTACTCCAGAGGATCAGTAAGATGATTGTAGCTCTCATTGTAATTGTCACGATCGTAGCGTTTGTCATTGTCGATTTAGTGCTTCGCACTCTTTTGAAAAAGTCGCATGAGACACGCATGAGAAAGGAAAGAGAGCATGCGCTTGATGTTGGCCTGAAACTCGACGTCAGTGAAGAGGCGCCATCGCTGAAACGGGTAGAACTGGATAATCCTAAAGCTCGGATTCTCGCGGTTGATGATGAAGAAATCATCCTGAGCAGTTTTCGCAAAATACTGGTTTTAGCCGGTTATGCGATTGATACAGTCGAAAAAGGCTCTGAAGCTTTAGGTCTCATTCGTAAGAATGATTACGATTTTATTTTCACCGATTTAAAAATGCCTGAAATGGATGGGGTTGAGTTAACCAAGGCCGCCAAACATTTGCGCCCTGATATCGATATCATCGTTATCACTGGTTATGCATCCATTGAAACCGCAGTGGAAACGGTCAAATTTGGCGCGATGGCGTATGTCGAAAAACCATTCACTGAAGATGAGCTGCTCAAGTTTCTAAAGACTGCGTTGATAAAACGGCAGGATAATCTTGAAAAGCAAATGCGTCACAAAATCCATTTGATCAAACCGGGTACGCATGAATCCAGATCCAAATACGAATTGAATGTCCCGGCAGGGGTTTTCATCTCCCCCCAACACGCCTGGGCAAAAATTGAATTGAACGGAATAGTGCGGGTTGGACCGGATGACTTGATAAGGAAAATCTTTGAAGGGATTGATCAAGTCGAACTGCCGCATTCAGAGCAGGTCATTGAAAAGGGCGAGCCACTATTTTCAATTAGATATGACAATTTCGACCTGCAGATACCTTCTCCATTCAGTGGAAAAATCGTTTCCATTAATTCCGAACATACCGAACATCCTGAGTGGCTGTCGATCAAACCATTTGAGCTGAGCTGGATGTGTGGTATCGAGCCGTCAAATCTGGCAAGCGAGTTACAAGACCTTAAAATCGGGCGTGACTCAGTCGATTGGTATCAAGGGGAAATAAAAAGGTACCAGGAGCTTGCAGATAAATTCATTGAGAACACCGCCCAGATCGATACGAATGAAACGGAAGAAAGTGAGAAGCGTAAAAGAGAAGAATATAAAGGTCTTCTGATGAGTTTTTCAAAACCGTTTCTGCAGAGCTGATTATTCGTCGCAATACCTGGTTCTCACACTACTGAAAAACCGGTGAGGCATTTATGCTCAAATCTCATATTTCCATAGCTTGTTTGATCCTGTTCGTTTTTTCCATGCTGGCAACAACGCCCGATGCCCTCGCCGCCCATGAGATCATTGGCGCTCCCAAATGCAAGGCCTGCCACAAGGCCAAGACCGGCGACCAATGGAAAATCTGGATGGGGTCGGCCCACGCCAGGGCCTTCGAAACCCTGGCTTCCGCAGCATCAAAAAAAATCGCTGTAGAAAGGGGAATCGGCGACCCGCAACAGGAGGAAGAATGCCTGAAGTGCCACACCACCCGGGCTTTTCTGGGCGTTGACGTACCTGTCAGTGACAAGGGGAAATACGCAGATAATGAGGGTGTAGGTTGTGAATCCTGTCACGGACCGGGTTCCAACTATAAACCGGGGAAAATCATGAGGGACCCGGAGGCGGCAAGAGCAGCCGGGCTGATAATGGAAAGGACTGCTGAAGCCTGCAAGCATTGCCACAACGAGACAAGCCCCACTTATAAACCGTTCGATTTCGAACAACGCTGGGCTGAAATTGCTCATCCGGTGCCGGGGGAGGAAGAGGAACAAACCGATGCTTTGGCGGCCAATCCGGGAATGCCGGATGTCGTCACTTTCAGCTCATCGGCAGGGAATGTATTTTTCCCGCACAAACTTCATGTTGAAGACCTGGATTTAGAGTGTGTCAAATGCCACCACCAGATTTCTGCCGTGAAACTGGAGACCCCTCATCCAGACTACCTGGAGTCTTCCTGGATAAATTGCCAACTGTGCCACGATCCATACCAAAAGACTGACAAAACTTACTATAAGTGTTCCGAATGTCATCATGAAAACCCAAATAGTATTGCAGACGAAACACTCAGTTCTAAAGTCGTCACCCATAAAAGTTGCTGGACATGCCATGAGTCCGGTACTGGTGTTGAAGCAAGTAGAGGGTGTCCTGGCTGTCACATGAAGGAAGAAAAAACAGAGTAAATCTTGAAAAAACTGAACCTCTGAAGGGTTATAGAACCCGCCAGGGCTAAGGAGACATAATGGACAGACGAGGTTTTCTAAAAACATCACTTGTTGTTGGAGGTAGCGCGCTGACAAGTAACAAAGCGCGCGCCCAGGAACAACATGATCCAGGAGAATTTGTCGGCGTTTTGGTAGACACGACCCGCTGTATAGGCTGCAGGGCGTGCGAGGTCGCATGTTCTGAAGAGCACGATATGTTTGTACCCGACGTGGTTAACGACGGTGCGCTAGAAGAGAACCGCAAAACCAGTGACAAACAATGGACGGTAGTCAATAAGTTCAAAACTGAAAAGGGCGACATATTTGTCAAAAGGCAATGCATGCATTGCTACCAGGCCGCCTGTGCAACCGCTTGCCCCACCGAGGCAATGAAGCAAATGAAGGGCGGACCGGTAATTTGGAGAGGAAACAAGTGTATTGGTTGCCGGTTCTGCATGGTTTCCTGCCCGTTTGATATACCAAAATTTGAATACGGGGAATGGAATCCGAAACTACAAAAATGCACCATGTGTTTCGAACGCCTTGAGGAAGGACAGAAACCTGCCTGTGTTGAAGCCTGTCCTACAGATACGCTCATGTTTGGTTCCCGCCTGAAAAATCTTGAGGTTGCCAGGCATCGTATTTACAGCCATCCGGACAAGTATGTACACCATATCTACGGTGAGCACGAGGTCGGTGGTACCGGGTATATATATTTATCAGCGGTGCCATTTGAACAAATCGGATTCAGAACAGACCTTGGTAAAAGGCCTTATCCGGAGTACACAAAAGAATTCCTCTACGCCGTCCCGATGATCCTCTTCGGTGTGCCGGCCTTTTTGCTGGGACTCAATACACTCACGGACAACAACAAGCCAACAACAGAGGATGAGTTCCATTCTGATGTCGAGGGGGTAGATGATGAATACTAGTGCCACTCCAATCAGAACATTTGGTGAGTTTTTTCCATTTCTGATCCAGGAGTTGAAACCACGCGGGCCATGGCTCACACCGTTTAATATTATCTCGATCCCGGTGATTTTGACCGGTTTGGTTATCCTGGTTTACCGCTTTATCCACGGGTTGGGATCGGTAACCAACCTGACGCAGGATATGCCCTGGGGCCTGTGGATGGGGTTTGACGTCATAACCGGTGTCGCCCTGGCCGGTGGTGCCTATGTCATCACTTTCGTGGTCTATGTCATGAAAGTGGAAAAGTACCAGTCTATTGTTCGCGCCACGGTTTTGAACGGCTTGCTGGCCTATACTTTCTATGGTGGTGCCCTGCTAATCGATCTCGGGCGCCCGTGGAATGCCCCGAACCCATATATCGGCAACTCCTTCGGGTTCAGTTCCGTTCTGTTTCTGATTTGCTGGCATTTCCTGCTGTACATGGTTGCAGAATTCATCGAGTTCTCCCCGGTCATTGCTCAATGGCTGCATTTGGAAAAGGCACGCAAATTCCTCAAGAGCCTGACCCTCGTCACCGTAGTCCTGGGGATTACATTATCGATATTGCATCAGTCAGGCCTCGGGGCGTTGTTCCTTATGGCCAAGCCCAAAATCCATCCACTGTGGTGGTCACCGTTCATCCCAATCCTGTTTTTTGTTTCGAGTATTTATGCAGGATTGGCCATGATCATCGTCGAAGGAACCATAAGCCATAAGGTGTTCAGAAAACTCATAGAACCCAAAAGCCATCACTCTTTTGATGAGATGATTTTTGGATTGGCCAAAGGCGCGGCCATTGTCATGTTTGTCTATTACTTTTTTAAAGCTCTGCTTTTCATTCATGACAAGCAATGGGCAATGATTGTCGATGGGTGGGGTTACTGGTACCTGCTGGAAGTGATTGGTTTCGTGCTGGTTCCGGCCTTGATGTTTGCTTTTGGCTTCAAGCACAGAAGTTTAAACATCATAAAAATTGCAGCCGTTATGGCGCTGCTTGGCATTGTGCTCAACCGGCTCAATGTTTCCGTCATCAGTTTTAACTGGTATGCGGATGTACATTACTTTCCATCATGGCAGGAAATCGTAGTAACACTGATGGTGATATTTGCTGAGCTTTGGGTATTCCGCTGGTTTGTCACCCGCATGCCGGTGTTAAGCTCGGAGCCCAGGCACTAACTCGCAAATTGCACCTGCCCGAATGCTGATGCAATTAGCGGCTGAGAGAATAAGGAATTGAAATGGATTCTTTTACCTATGTGAATATCTTTGAGACGAAAGGTCTCGAATACCTGCTCTTATTGTGTTTTTGGGGGCTGTTCGTTTATTTAATCCGATACCTTTCGTCACCGGCGAAAAAGCGCAAGGACTCGCATCGATAGGTGCCCTTGGTGGTGATCTATGCTCAATAGCAAAATTGGCCTAAAGCTGACCTTCGGTGTAGCGCTGACGATCCTTGTAGTGATCGCCATATTTGCGTACTTCAATATCCAATCTGACAACAGGAGCCTGCTCACGGAAGTAGAACGTGCTGCGCAGCAGTACAGCGACCACCTCAAGGCGGACATGGGGTACGACATGCTGCACAACGATCGAAAGCGTATCCAGGATGACGTCCGCCGCATAGGCAAGCAGGGAACAATTGACGGCATCCGCGTGTTCAATAAGATGGGGGAGGTCATCTATTCATCAGACTCGGCGGAAATCGGGAAGATGGTCGATATAAAAGCAGCAACCTGTTTTCGCTGCCACTTGACAGGCAGGCCGGTGAAACGCCTGCAGAAGCAGGAGCACATGCGGTTTTTTCGCACCGATCCAGACTCACCGCGACAACTGGGTATCATCAACCCGATCTACAATGAACCATCATGCTGGACAGCAGCCTGTCACATGCACCCCGAATCGCAGACCGTGCTCGGCGTTCTGGATGTCACCATGCCGCTCAGCAAAGTTGACCAGAATATCCGCAACAGCCAGGTAGCGATCATCATTCTCGCCGTCAGTGCCATAATTATTCTAAGTGTGATCATCGGTTTCCTGGTCCGATGGTGGATCGACCGTCCAGTCCAGGATCTCCTCATGGCTACGAGGCAGGTAGCCGGCGGAAATCTCGGCTACCGGGTCGAGGTGAAGAGAGAGGACGAGTTGGGGATGCTGGCCAGATCCTTCAACAGTATGACCGATAACCTGGCAGAAGCACGTCTTCAGCTGTTTCAATCGGATAAGCTCGCCTCCATGGGAAGATTGGCCGCGGGAGTGGCACACGAAATCAATAATCCGCTGACGGCCGTTCTCACAAATAGCAGCTACCTGTTAAAGCGTTCGCAGGGTCAATCCGAATTGCAGGAAGACTTGCAGGTCATCGTGTCCGAAACCATCCGTTGCCGTGAGATCGTCAAGAGCTTGTTGGATTTTGCCCGCCAGACCGTTCCCAAGAAGCGCAAGGCTGATATCAACGAGATCATCCATCGCGCCGCAACCGTGGTCGAGAACCAACTCTCCATGGGACAGGTGGAACTGGTCATGGACCTGGACGAGAAGCTCGCCAAAGTGACAGTAGACGCCAACCAGATTCAGCAGGTTTTTATCAACCTCATGGTTAATGCTTCGGACGCTATTGGGGAAGATGGTGGAACCATTAATATCTCAAGCAGGGCGATAAGTCTTGGCCCCGCGGGAACCCTCCAGATCAAACGTGCGCTGTGCCGCAAGCGGCATGATCTCGTCGACAGGAAGATTCAGATAGATGGAAAACCTGCGATCAGCATGCGCTACAAAAAGAATAAGGAAACCGGTCTTATCCATCTCAACCCGATGTACGGCTCAAACAAGCACAAGCTCAATGGCATGACCGATTTCGATAAGGAAGTCGAACTTATGTGTCCGGACTGCTCGGCTTCTCTTATGGCCGACGGCGAGTTCTGTCCGGATTGCGGTTCCCGGATCTACGCCTTTGAAGTGCCCTTGAAGGGACTGGTTCAGGGTTGTTTAAAAGAGGGGTGCGGATGGCACCGCTGGGAACAGGTCGACTCCTCTTGGAACGATGAATACGTTGAAGTCAAGGTGACGGACAATGGTTGTGGCATTCCCCAAGAACAGTTGCCAAAGCTTTTCGAGCCGTTTTCAACAACCAAGGGCCAAAAGGGAACTGGGCTGGGTTTGGCCGTAACATGGGGGATCGTCGACAATCATAATGGTACGATCTCAGTGGAAAGCAAGCTTTGCGCCGGTACAACTTTCACCATACGGATTCCAGTAGGACCATGAAGCAGATACAGGACATACTTGTCATCGATGACGAACCCATGGTCACCCGGGTCGTAATCAAGGTCTGCACCGCCGAGGGCATGACCGCCACCGCCGCAAATCACGCAAACGACGCTCTGCGTTGTCTGGATGAGGGTGAATTTCGCCTGATACTCTGCGACATCATGATGCCCGAACTGAACGGCTTCCAGTTTCTCGAAGAACTTTCCAAAAGAGGTGTTCAAACACCGGTGGTGATGATGACCGGATATTCCACCGTGGAGAACGCGGTTAGAAGCCTGACCTCAACTGGTGCTGTGGACTATATTCCGAAACCGTTCACCGCCGATGAACTGCTCATTGTGATCAGGCGCAGTCTACGCTGCGGCATGCTGCTGAATGAAGCCGAGTCGGCCAGTCTGCCAAGAAGCGGCGCCATGAGCTATGTACCCTGCCCTGCAAATTACCACCGGCTGGGATATGCCAGCTGGGCACTGATGGAGGACAAGGGGACCGCCTTAATCGGCGTGAGCGACCTGTTCCTGAGGGCTGCGGAAGGTATAAAGGCATTTGAATTGTCGCTACCCGGTGAAGACCTTTTACAGGGAATCCCCTGTACGGAAATGACGTCGCCGGATGGTTCGATTCACAACATCATGTGCCCATTGAGCGGCAGGATCCTGGAGGTCAATACCCAGGCCCAATCGGACCCTTCGCTGGTCGAGAGGGATCCCTATTTCAGGGGATGGTTGTACCGGATTTTACCATCGAACCCGGCAAGTGATTTGCAGTGGCTAAGTTTCTAAAACCCCTGATAAGACGCAGGTAAAAGCACCGGAAAACGATTGGGCCACACGAGGTCGAGCTGAGTTCAGACATTAAATCACAGCACGCCTGAAAGACCTGGTTACGCTTCTCATATTCGACCAGCGCTGACCAAAAACAGCCTCACTTTTACATGACTTATATCAATTTGATCCTCCATACGCAGGAGTATTCTGTAGATAAGTTATCAGATAAATCCGTCGCTCAGCGGGCCTCCTTAAGGGATATGATGATGATCTTGATGGTGAAGAAAGTCCTACTGCCAATCGCCCTGTTTGTACTCATCTCCGTTGCTCAAGCAGCCAATTTTGCAGGACCCAGAAAATGCGGTAATTGCCACAAGGAGGAGTATGCCGACTGGAAGGTGTCGCCGCATGCCTTGGCTTATTCCGATGAAATTTTTC
>JAOUCZ010000322.1 GCA_029859505.1 Lysobacterales bacterium
GCCGGCTCAGCAGTTTCCCTGGTCAAACGACCTGACAGACCGGGGATATCGCTGGATACCAGTGCATTTCTGCCCGATTTACGCATGACCCTTACAATTTCCTGTTCAACGGTAAGTCGCTGGAGAGACTCCGGCATCATCGCAACCACGGCGATTCTTTCCCGGTTTTCTATATTGTCGCGACCGGCATCCCATTCACTGATCACTTTTGTGGACTGGCAAGCACCCGTTAGTAATAGCACAGACACTAATGCCAGGGTTCGAAGGTTAGTTCGGATCATTCCAATTTCCTCTATCAAATCTCATTTCATCGGTTGGGGCGTATTCTAACCGCTTTTGCCAATGGTCAAGTCAAGTTCTTCAGCCCGATGACAGGCAACCCAGTCACCGCTTTCCATTCGTCTTAGAGCTGGCACCTCTATCTGGCACCGTTTTATCGAAAATGGACAGCGGCTGTGAAAGACGCAGCCCGAAGGGGGATTCAGAGGTGATGGCATGTCACCCGTCAGTCCGGTTTCGCCAGCGGCCCTGGCCAGTTTTGGATCAGGCACCGGAACTGCCTTGATCAGGGCACTGGTATAGGGGTGTAATGGTTGCCTGTATAACGAGTCGCGATGGGAAAGCTCCATCGCACGCCCCAGGTACATCACCATAACCCGATCGCTGATGTGCTTAACCACAGACAAATCATGTGCAATAAACACCAGTGACAGATTCAGTTTTTTCTGTAAATCCTTAAGCAAATTAACAATTTGTGCCTGTATGGAAACATCCAGCGCACTGACCGGTTCATCACAGACCACCAGCTTCGGGTTCAGAACCAGGGCACGGGCAATACCTATTCTCTGGCATTGACCTGCTGAAAATTCGTGCGGGAATCGATTGATCTGATTCGGTAGCAACCCCACCATCTTCATCACCCCGCGTACACGTTCATCAACCTGAACCCGTGCAATTTTCGGGAAAAACGTCCACAAGGGCTCCGCGATAATATCGCGTACTGTCATGCGGGGATTAAGCGCCGCCAGCGGATCCTGGAAAACGATTTGCATATCCAGCCGCTTCTTCCTTAATGCCTCGTCATCCAGCTTGTTCAGGTCCTCACCCAACCACAGCACACGGCCACGACAGGGCTTAACCAGGGCCAGCAGGGCACGGGCCAGGGTTGATTTACCACAGCCTGATTCACCTACTATGCCCAGTGTTTCTCCGGCATCAAGATCAAAACTCACACCGTCAACCGCTTTAACCGTATGTGTCTTTGACCGCATGAGCCCGCCTTCACGGAGCTTGAAGTGCACAGCGAGATCCTGAACTCTCATTACCCTGTCGTTCATTCTTCAGCACCCAGGAAGCAGCGGAATGCGTGGCGATCTTCATCCAGCTGCATTGGTGGTTTTTCACTGCATGCATCAAATGCGCTGGGGCAACGATCACGGAATTTGCAACCACCCGGCAAAGCCAGAAGGTTGGGTGGATTACCGGCGATGGTTTCCAGGCCACCGTCTTCCGGTTGATCCAGTCGGGGTACGGATTTCAACAAACCCTGTGTATAAGGATGCTTGGGATCGTAGTAAATCTGATTCACCGAGCCGCACTCCACCGCCTCACCGGCGTACATTACCAGCACCCGGTCACACAAACCTGCCACGATACCAAGATCGTGCGATATCAGAATGATCGCGGTGTTTGATTTTTCCCGTAGGGCACTCATCAGGCGGGTAACCTGTACCTGTACCGTTACATCAAGGGCTGCTGTGGGCTCATCCGCGATAAGTAACTCCGGCTCGCCCAGTAAACCCATTGCCACCATCACTTTCTGTCGCATACCCCCGGAGAGCTCGTGAGGGAACTGGCGGATTATGCGTTCAGGGTCCGGTATATGTACCGCCCGCAGAATTTCGACTGCCTGCGCAACTGCCTCGGCTTTTTTCATTCCCTTGTGATGGACAATCACCTCGATCATCTGCCGGTCGATGGGCAGGTAGGGATTCAGGGAGGTCATTGGATCCTGAAATATCATTGCAATTTCATTGCCGCGATGCTGATTCAGCTCCGCAGTACTCATTTGCAACATATCTTTGCCCTTAAACAGAGCCTGACCGGTGACATGTCCGTTCTCGGCCAGCAACCCGAGGATACCCATTACGGACTGGGTTTTACCTGAACCCGACTCACCGACGAGGGCCAGCGTATCGCCGGCTTCAATCGAGAAATTCAGATTGTTAACTGCATGAACCTCACCTTCCGGTGTATCAAAGCCGACATCCAGGTCTTTTATTTCCAGCAGCGGCACTAGAAGTGGTCCTTGGGATCGAGTGCATCACGCAAACCATCGCCGATAAAGTTAAAACAGTACAGGGTCACCGTGAGGAATACCGAAGGTACAATCAAAGTCCAGGGTGCGGACTCCATATCCTGTGCTCCGTCACTGACCAACGCTCCCCAGGAACTCATCGGCTCTTGTACACCAAGCCCAAGGAAACTTAAAAAAGATTCGACCAGGATAACCTGCGGAATGGTCAGGGTCACATAAACAATTACTACACCCAAAAGGTTGGGGATGATGTGACGCCGGATGATGTCCCAGTCACTTACACCACAAGCTTTCGCCGCCTCGACGAACTCCGTGTTTTTCAGTCCCAGCGTTTGACCGCGGACGATACGCGCCATATCGAGCCAGTTGATCGCACCGATAGCCACAAATATCAGCACAATATGCCGGCCAAAAACCACCATCAGCAATATGACAAAAAACATGAACGGCAAGGCGTAAATAATATCTACTATTCGCATCATGATACGATCCACCGCACCGCCGAAATAACCGGCCGTGGCACCGTAGCTTATACCGATCAACAAACTCACGATGGTTGCTACCAGCCCCACCATCAACGAAATTCTGCCGCCTTCCAGGGTGCGGACCAGTAGATCCCGGCCTACCGCATCGGTACCCAACCAGTGTCCACTGGCAAAGCCCGGTGCTGATGAGGTGTAGTCCCAGTCAGTAAAGTCAGACTCCCAGGAGATTAGCATTGGTCCAAACACGACCATTAAAAACATGGCCGCCATGATAAATGCGCTGTAAACCGCCGCACGGTTCTTAAGTAAGCGATGCCAGGCATCCTGCCACGGCGAACGCCCCTTGACGTCGCTGACACCGAGCGCTGCTTCGAAAGGATCGATAGCAGGATTGTCAGCTTTTTTCGTCATATCGAACCTTGGGATTGAGCCAGGCGTAGATCATATCCACGATGAAATTGAGCAAAATAATCAGCACGCCATAGAAAATTACTACTCCCATGACCAGCGTGTAATCACGGTTGAGTGCCCCTTGTACAAAGTAGCTGCCTAGCCCGGGGATTGAAAAAACACGTTCAATAACGACCGAGCCACTGATCATGCCTGCGGTTGCCGGACCCAGATACGAGATTACCGGTAGCAAAGCCGGTCTCAATGCATGCCGGCGAATTATCTGGCTTTCCGGCAACCCCTTGGCGCGCGCAGAGCGGATGAAATTACTGTGCATCACCTCTATCATGCTACCCCTGGTCAGACGAGCGATATAAGCCGTCACCGGTAGAGAAAGCGTCACCACCGGCAACACCATGCTGGCAATACTCCAGTCCCAACCTCCTGCCGGTAACCACCCGGCATAAACGGCTAACAATAGTATCAATACAGGTGCAATCACAAAATTGGGGATTGAAATGCCAAGCATGGC
>JAOUCZ010000323.1 GCA_029859505.1 Lysobacterales bacterium
GGTTCACAGGATATGGATCGAAGTCTGGCGGAAATCCCCCTGGGGTATTTTCAGGATGCATTTGCGATGCAAGCGGGTGGCCATGTCATTGCGCTGGCCGTCGATGAGTTGGGCAAAATACCTGAGATGAGCGGATCGTTAGAAGCAACGATTGGTGAACACAAAGGGCTGGTAGTGCTTGACTGGGAAGCGTTGATGCCGGGACTCAAACAGGCTATTCAGGCCGATATGACCAGCGCCTGGTTTATGTATGCGGTTTTGATCGTGTTAGTCGCATTTAGTGTACTCAATACGCAATTGATGTCAGTTCTTGAGCGCACCCGCGAATTTGGCGTGATAATGGCGCTGGGTATTAAGCCACGCAGACTGGCGTTACTGGTGTTGCTTGAAACTTTTCTGATGGCCTTGGTTGGTTTACTGATTGGGATGTTGCTAGGGGCGCTTGTGTCAGGCTACTTCGCCCATGCTGGGTTTGCCTACCCGGGTATGGATGAACTGGCGGCCAAGTTTAATATGCCCCCGGTGATTTATCCCGCTTTGGACCCGCTTTCAATCATGCTTGGGCCAGCGGTCGTATTCATATTCTGTCTGTTCGCCGCAATTTATCCTGCAATGAAACTCTATGGTTTACGACCGGTCGCAGCGATGAGGGCCGTCTGATGGGTATGCCTGTGCGAGCCATGTCCAGGTTGGCTTGGCGAAACTTATGGCGAAACTACCGGCGTACGCTGATCATGCTGCTGGCCATTGCACTGGGTGTGTGGGCAATGATTTTCATGACAGCCCTGCTGCGTGGCATGGTAGATGACATGGTCAGGCAGGGTGTCAGCGCTTTACCTGGTCATGTTCAGGTACATGCGGTTGGCTACCGGGATGATCCATCGGTCATGCACAGTCTGGCTGCCCCGGATAAAGCCTTGCTCGAAGTGCTTAATAGTAAGCAGGTATTGGCCTGGAGTAGCCGGGTAAAGGTTCCTGCAATGATATCCAGCGAATACGATAATGCCGGAGTCTCACTCATTGGGGTTGATCCTGAAGGTGAACTGGCGCTGGGCTTCAAGGCCGGAAATATTGTTGAGGGTCGTTATCTGACTGCCGTTGATGATAACGGCATAGTTGTGGGCAAGAAGCTGCTGCACCGTCTTGAGACACGTCTGGGTAAGCGAGTCGTGGTGATGAGCCAGGACCCGGAAAATGCTATTTCAGAACGTGGCTTCAGGATAGTGGGGGTGTTTAAGGCCGAGTTGGAAAGTCTCGAGGAAAGCATGGTTTACGCGAGCCGTGATGTGGTTCAAAGCATGCTTGAAATGGGCACAGATGTATCTGAAATTGCCGTTTTGGGTTTTGACTATCGGGCACCTGAAGGACTCGCATCACGTATTCGTTCGGTGGTGCCAGCAGAAACCGAGGTATTGTCATGGCTGAAGCTGGATCCCTATCTCGGCACCATGATGCGGGTTATGAATGGCTTTGTGGTGGTCTGGATGGTGGTGATCTTCCTCGCCCTTTCATTTGGACTGGTTAATACCCTGATGATGGCGATATTTGAACGGGTACGGGAAATCGGTCTGATGCGCGCATTGGGGATGAGGCCATCGGCCATCGTTTACCAGATTCTGGTGGAATCCATCATGCTGTTGGTGCTGGGCCTTGTAATTGGCAACTTGATGGCCCTGGGAACCATAGCCCTGCTGAAAGATGGTATTGACATCTCGGTGGTGGCAGAGGGCATGGAGATGATGGGTGCTTCAAGTATGTTGTACCCGGTGCTGCAATGGGCGGACCTGGTACTTGCAAACGCCGTTGTGATTGTTCTGGGTATCATTACCAGTCTGCTGCCGGCATGGCGGGCAGCACAGTACAGACCGGTTGAAGCACTGGGCAGGATATGAATATTAATTCAGGAAGTCGAATAGACATGCTTAGGGCGACAAGACTACAGGGGTCAAACCTATGTCAGCTATAAGTTGTAAAGATCTGTGTAAATACTATCAGCAGGGTGAAGCAGTGATTAAAGGCCTGGATCATGTCAGCCTGGAGATTGATCAAGCATCGTTTATCTGTCTGTCGGGGCCTTCCGGTTCCGGTAAAACCACCTTGTTGAACGCCATTGGTGGTCTCGATTCTCTTGATAGCGGCGAGATAACCATTGACGGGGAACGTGTCGACCTTCTTGGAAAATCTGCATTGGCAGATTTGCGTCTGCATCAAATCGGTTTTGTATTCCAGGCTTATAACCTGATTCCAGTGCTCAGTGCCCAGGAAAATGTCGAGTTCGTGATGCAGGTACAAGGTATAAATGCAGCGGAGCGTCGACAACGTTCACATAAAATTCTGCAGGAGGTTGGACTGGAAGGAATGGAGGACAGGCGACCGGCCCAGCTTTCGGGAGGACAACAACAACGCGTGGCAGTCGCCCGTGCCATCGTCAGTCAACCAAAGTTGGTACTGGCAGATGAACCGACCGCCAATCTGGATTCCGAGAGCATGGAAAAACTGATGCAGCATTTCCGTGAGCTTAACCGCCTGCACAAGGTGACTTTCCTGATCGCAACCCATGATCAGCGAGTGATGGATTGGGCAGACCGTTTGATCAGTATGGAGGACGGACGAGTGATCAGGGATGAGTTGCAGCAAGCCCGTTGATGGTGCCTGATGCGCAATAACCGCTTAATAGCTCCATGCGTGCTCATCCTGGTGCTATGGTTTGCCGTGGTCTTTTCCGCGGTTGCTTCTGAGCCGGATTCCAGTGCGACCCAGTGGGGCTTGGGTGGACACGTCAAATATCAGTATGTGTACACACATGTTCCACAAGACAGTGTGTTTCACAGCATCAGCGGTGATAATCTGCAAGACCACAATCTGGAAGCTCGTTTGAAGATTTCCGCGAGGCGTGACAGTCTGGATTTTGAAGCACACACCCAGTTTATAACAGTATACTCAGACAGGCTTTCTGGATTCCGAGATACGCCGGGACTGATTTTTTACGGTAGAGACGTAATTAATGATGATCGCCGCTGGTTTGATCTGACCCATGAGTTTCACAATCAAGGCAAGAAGGCCACGCTGATTCGTCTTGACCGCCTGAATGTTGCCTACACGGGTGATAAAACGGTCATCCGGTTTGGCCGTCAGGCTATCAGTTGGGGTAATGGTCTCCTGTTTACACCGATGGATATTTTCAACCCCTTTGATCCGGCGGCAGTGGATAAGGAATATAAGACCGGCGATGACATGCTCTATGCCCAGTATCTTTTGGAAAACGGCAATGACATACAGCTTGTAGGAGTGGTGCGCCGTAACCCTGTTACCGGAGAGGTTGATACCGACCAGGGTTCCCTGGCGGTTAAATACCATGGTTTTTGGGATAGCAACGAGTTTGATGTGTTATTGGCAGAACACTTTGGGGATGCCCTGATTGGACTTGGTGTCAGTACAGGTTTGGGTGGCGCTGTATTGCGCGGTGACATGGTTCTGACTGATACCGGTTCAGGCTCCGTTTTTTCAGTAGTTGGCGGGGCCAGTTATTCCTGGGTATCGGCTGGTCACAACTTCACGGGGCTGCTGGAATACTACTTCAACGGCTATGGTCAGAAGGGTGGGGACTACTCCGTCAGTTCGCTTGCTGAGAATCCTGAACTTCTCAAGCGACTCGCCAGGGGCGAATTGTTCAATCTTGGGCGACACTATCTGGGTGTGTCTGTGACAGTGGAAGCGA